>JAHZCM010000126.1 GCA_019422905.1 Oscillospiraceae bacterium | reverse complement strand
TAGGTGAAGCAGTGCGCGCCGGGGAGCTTGAACACATTTTTGAAAATCGTGCGCTCGTCCGGAATATATTCATAGGAGAGGTAGAGCGGGATCATATCCTCGTCCAGCTCTTTTTCAAATTTCGGGTGGGAGAGGAAGCTCTTGATTTCACTGCCGAACATGAACTCGCCGTTTTTCTGATAATAGTAAAACGGCTTGATGCCGAAGATGTCGCGCGCGCCGAAAAGCTCCTTCGTCTCCTTGTTCCAAATGATGAAGGCGAACATGCCGCGCAGGCGGTCGAGGACTTTCTTGCCATACTCCTCATAGCCGTGCAGGATAACCTCGCTGTCTGTTTTCGTCGTAAAGACATGCCCGGCTTTTAACAGCTCCTCGCGGATCGACTGGTAATTGTAAATTTCGCCGTTGAAGAGCAGGACGAGACTGCCGTCCTCGTTTAAAATCGGCTGGCGTCCGCCCTCCAGGTCGATGATGGAAAGGCGGCGGAAGCCGAGGGAGATGTCGTCGTCCACATAATAATGGGCATCGTCAGGACCGCGGTGTATAATCCGGTCCGCCATGGCCTTGATGACCTCCATTTTATCGAATGTGGCGTAGTTGTTGATATAGCCTGCAAAGCCGCACATACGGAAAGACCTCCTTTTCGGAATGTGATTTATTTCAGCAGGGAATTGTATTTTGGCTTGAGCTTTTTGCCGCAGGCGAGAATCGCCGCGCGGGCCAGCACCTCAAGCGCGTCAAGATAGCCGCTGCCGATGTCGTTGTCGCGCTTGATGATCGAAAGCTCCGTGCAGCCGAGAATAATCGCATCGCAGCCCTCTGCACGCAGAGCGGCGGAAACGGTCCGGAATTTTGCCATATCCGCAGGCTCTCCCGCCTTGACGCAGTCGTAAATCAGGGACATCACCGCCTGCTGCATCGTGCCGCCCGGCAGGGCATAGGAAAGACCGGCCGCGGAGAGCGCAGTCTGGAACAGGCCGGTATGTACCGTGCCGGTCGTTGCCATAATCCCCGCTTTTTTGCAGCCGGCGTTTTTCAGATACGCGGCGGTTTCCTGCACCATGTTGATGAACGGCACATGCACGCTGTTTTGCAGCTCCTCGTGGAAGCTGTGCGCCGTCACACAGGGCGTACCGATTGCGCAGACGCCGAGCGCCTCCAGCTTTTTGGCCATATCCACCATCGGCGGCACGGGCGAGGGCTTTGTGTGGTCGAGAATATATGCGGTCCTGTCCGGCACACTCGGACGGTTAAAAATAATCGCGTCGAGGTGCTCCTGATCGGTTTTTGCGTCCGTCATATCGACGATCAGCTCCAAAAGGTATGCCGTCGCCATCGGGCCGAGACCGCCTACAATACCAAAACTGTTCATCAGTCGTGTAATCCTTTGTTGTTAAAATAACGCTTGTACTTCTCAAAATAGTTGTACTGGTTGCGTTTGAACATCAGCCAGCGCTTCAGGCTGCGGTCGTTTTTGTAGTAATACGAGTTTACAACCTTGCCGGCGTCGATGAGCTGCTTCGCCTCCGCCTTGACCTTTTCATCCGGGCAGTAGTCGAAGATAATTTTCGTCGGGATAATCGTGTAAAGCACCTTGTTCGTCGCGATGGTCAGGTCCATCGGCTTGTTGTAGATCACGTCGTCCGCGAGCCATTTGGCGATGTTGTAACCGGCCGCCGTAACGAAGTAGCTGCTGCGGCCCTGGCGCAGGTTCATCTCAAAGAGTTTATACTTGCCGTCGCGCTCGTCATACTTCATGTCGAAGTTTGCAAAGCCGACGTAGCCGATGCCCTCCAAAAAGCCCTTCATCTGCTCGTTGAGCTTCTCGTCGTAGCCGTTGATGATCGCGGCATAGCTGCCGATGCCCTCGGGGGAATGCTCCTCAAGCACCGCGTTGCCCAGCGCAATCAGCTTCACTTTTTTATCCTTGCCGCAGTAGCAGTTCATCACGCGCATTTTGGAGTCGTCGCCCGGGATGTATTCCTGCAAAATCAGATGGTCCTTGTAGGACGAGCCGTAAATCGCGCCAAGGATCGCGTCGTACTCTTCCTTAGTGTTTGCGACAAAGACCTTCTTTTTATGCGGGAATTTGCAGTTCCAGTACGCGACGCTGTTCGAGGGCTTGATGATGACCGGGAAATCAAACGGCAGCTCCACCGTCTTGTAGTTCTCATAGGAGCAGGTCGTGGTTTTCGGGAAGGAGAAGCCGTGCTCCTCGCAGACCTGATAAAAGCTCTCCTTGATCGAGAGCCGCATCAAAAGCGCCTCGCTGATGCACTCGAATTCATAGATGCCGCGCAGCTTGTCCTGATTGCGCACGAGCATCTTGATGTAATTGTCGCCGCAGGGGACGAGCAGCAGGCGCATGCCCGCGTAACGCTTTGCGAATTCGGTCAGCGTGCCGACGAAAATTTCGTCCTCCTCGAGGCGCGGCTCCACTTTCTGCACCTCAACGATTTTGCTGTTCATGCTGGCGGGCAGGATGCCCTTGCCGACGGCGACGCTCCGGATGCCGTAAGCCTCGTGGAAGGAGCGCGCCATGCCGTATACGTTGATGTCGCTGCCGAGCAGAACCGGCAGAAAGTCCTGTTTTCTCAATTCTTCTGTATTCATGAGGTGCTCCTCGCTTTAAGCTGTTTTATTGTTTTCCACATAGCTGTTCAGGATTTTGTCGTCGAAGAACTGGTCGTACCAGACGAGGAAGGTGTAGACCGTCCAGACACGGCGGCTGTTGTCTGCCTTGCCGTTCTTATGGTCGTCCAGGAGCTTCAAAAGCTGCTCCGTGTGGAAATATTTTTGCGCGATCTCGCCGGTGAATTTCTCCCTGACGATGTTGTAATACTTGTCCTCCCGGAGCCATACGCGCGTCGGCACGGGGAAGCCCAGCTTTTTCTTGCCGGCCCATTTTTCCGGCATACGGCGCAGCGCGGCCTTGCGCATCGCAAATTTTGTGTTTTCATCGTTGACGCGGTATTTCATCGGGATGCGCTGTGCGAGCGCCATGATTTCCTTGTCGAGGAACGGCACGCGCAGCTCGAGCGAGTTTGCCATGCTCATCTTGTCGGCCTTTAAGAGAATATCGCCGACCATCCACGCGTTGAGATCGACAAACTGCATCTTTGTGACCGGGTCCTTGTCCTTCACGCGGTCATAAAAGGGCTTCACAACCTCGGCGGGGGAAGGCGCGTCCGTCTTGATCTTCAGCAGCTTCTTGCGCTCCGTTTCGGAGAACATGTAGGCGTTGCCGATGAAGCGGTCCTCAAGGCGCTTGCCGCGGCGGATCAGGAAATTGATGCCGGATTTTTTCGGCAGGTGCGAAGCGATCCTGCCGATTACGCGGCGGATGGGGAACGGGATCTTATCGTAGGCGGGAACCGCGAGCGGCTCCTTGTAGATGTTGTAGCCGCCGAAGATTTCATCCGCGCCTTCGCCGGACATGACGACCTTCAGGTACTGCGACGCGGTGTTGCAGACGAAATAGAGCGCCACGGCGGAGGGGTCGGCCAGCGGCTCGTCCATATGGTACTGGATCTTGCCGAAATTGCCCCAGAACTCCTCAGGCGTAATCGTCTTGCTGTAATTCTTGACCGGGATCATCTCGGAAAGCTCTTTCGCGTAGCTGATCTCGTTGTATTTCGAGCCGTTGTCAAAGCCGACGGTAAAGGTTTTGTCCACGTCGGCGGAGCAGGCCACGTAGCTGGAATCGACGCCGGAGGAGAGGAAGGAGCCGACCTCAACGTCCGCGATCTTGTGGGCTTCCACGGAATTGTCGAAGGTCTTTTCGATCTCGTCCACCCAGTAGTCGAGCGGCTTGTCCTCCTCCGCATTGAATTCCGGAATCCAATAGCGCCGGATGTCCATCTTGCCGTCCTTGTAGAAGAAGTAGTGGGCGGGCGGCAGCTTGTAGACGCCCTTGAAGAACGTCTCATAGCCCGGCGAATACTGGAAGGAGAGGTAGCCCTCGAGCGCGCGCTCGTTCAGCTCCTTTTTAAAATGCGGGTGCTCGACGAAGCTCTTGATCTCGCTGCCGAACATCAGCGTGCCCTGCATTTCCGCGTAGTAAAACGGCTTGATGCCGAAGAAATCGCGCGCGCCAAACAGCGTTTTCGTGTTTTTGTCCCAAATGATAAAGGCGAACATGCCGCGCAGCTTGTTGAGCAGGTCGGTGCCGTATTCCTCAAAGCCGTGGAGCAGCACCTCGCTGTCCGTCTTTGTCGTGAAAACGTGGCCGGCCTTTAATAATTCCTCGCGGATCGACTGATAATTGTAGATCTCGCCGTTAAACATCAGAACCTTGCTTTTGTCCTCATTCAGGATCGGCTGTCTGCCGCCTGCAAGGTCGATAATGGAAAGACGGCGAAAGCCGAGGGCGATATCGCCGTCCATGTAATAATCTGCGTCATCGGGGCCGCGGTGCCGGATCCGGTCCGCCATCGAATGCAGAACCGGCGCCATGGTCTGGGTTTCACCGCCGCCGATATATCCTACAAAACCGCACATGCTGATGACCTCCTTTTACGGTTTAGTTTGTCTTGTGCTCGTTTTCCGTATTCCTGATTAAAGCAAAAAGAGAGGGCGCCCAGTCCGGATATTCCGCGGAGAGCGATTCGCTGTTGAGCTGCGGCAGCGTTTCCCGGCGGATGGCTTCGCCGTCCCGGGGCTTTCCGCCGGAAAGCAGCATATGGCTTTTTGCCAGAGAGAGCTGCATTTTTCCGCTGGTAATGGCCTCGCTCAGGCCCGCGTTCGTCTCAAACAAGCCCTTTGGGTTCTTTGTATTTGCGGAATACAGCAGGCGGAAAGTGTTGTATACCGCGCAGCTCAGGTATACGGTGATCTGTCTCGTCAAAGATTTGCTATTGATTTTTTTCAAAATAGCAAATACAATATGAATGGAATTCGATATTATTTTCCGGTCCACGTTCGGCACGGCCTCGTGCTGGTCGCTGTCCTCCGTTTCGGGAACGTGCAGCTTTTCGCCCTGCCGATGCGGGGTTTTCCCAAGCAGATAGTCGCAGGAAACCTTATAATAATCCGCGGTGCGCAGGACGAAATCGAGGCCGCATTCCCGGATGCCCTTTTCGTAATGTGAGAGTAGCGCCTGCGAAATCCCAAGATCTGCGGCGGCCTGCTTTTGGCTGATCCCCTGTTCCTTGCGGAGCAGCGTCAAGATCCGCGGAAAATCATTGTTCACCTGTCCGTTCACCACCTGCGTGCAAAAAATAACATCGAGTAAATTATATCCGAATTTATCCGAGAAGTAAACAGCTTCGGCACACTTTTTTCCCTCGAAAGAGACTTTTTTCACAGAAAGCGCGCCGAAATTTCTGTTAAAGGGACGGCGTATGCCGGTACGCCGCGCCCGGAAAGGAATCCGTATGAAGTCCTATGTTGTTCATTTGATCCGCCACGGCTTGTGCGAGGGCAATCTCGAGGGCCGCTATGTCGGCCGCACGCAGTCGCCGCTCGCCCGGGAGGGAATGCAGGCGCTTCTGGAGCTGAAATCCAAAGGGAAGTACCCCGAGGCCGTAAAATACTACGCAAGCCCCTGCGTGCGCTGCGTCGATACGCTGAAAGTGCTGTATCCCACCGCCGATCCCGAGGTCATTCTGGAGCTTGCGGAGTGTGATTTCGGCGACTGGGAAAACAAAAAAGCCGAGGAACTGATGCACGACCCGCAGTTTGTCGCGTGGATGAACGGCGGGCAGCATGAAGCGCCCCCGAACGGGGAGAGCAGCATCGTTTTTATGCAGCGCGTTTGTGCGGGCTTTGAGATGCTGGTGCGCAATATGATGACGAC
>JAHZCM010000125.1 GCA_019422905.1 Oscillospiraceae bacterium | reverse complement strand
AAAAGTTCGGCAAGCCCATAGGATAAGGATAATAGGTATCAGGAAAAATCAAATGGTATCAAATCCCCCAAACAAAAGCGTTTAGAATTAAGTTTCATTTTGCGAGTTTGAATAAGTTGAGAGGTCGAAGAAACCCAGTGTTTATGCGGGTTTACGGCATTTCGAGAGGTTTTTTGATAACAATTTGATAACAGCCATACAAGAGCCATTATTCTTGCAGCCCAGTGGTTTATGGGTTACGGAATGATGAGAGGCGGCTTGCGTGGCGAAAGAAATCCATATTAGAAAGCCCTTAGCTGTGGGTAATAACTCATAGCTAAGGGCTTTTTGTCGTTGTACTTGAGATGATTTTGCTAAACACATAGATAGTAAATTAAGCTTCGTATTGTCATTTGAAGTTGTAATTGCTGACAAGAATATTCCCCGTTTTTCCGCTGGAGTACAATTCAAAAGTAACTTTGATGTAATCCATTCTTTCAATTGTTATTTGCGTTGTTGGAACACATTCGCCTAAATCGCACCTGACATAAAGAGTGTCATTGATATTTAAGTCTTTATAAGTAGATTTAAGATTCTTGGAAATTAAAGAGGTCAAGCCGTTATCACCAAGTTCATATTTTACTTTATATATTTCGATATTTCTAATTCCATAAGTTGAAGATATGGAGAATTCTTCACCAATATCATCAATAATGACTACATTATCATTGTCATCAATATCGAAATCTGAGTTGTAAGGTACTACTTTGAATTTTTCATACCTTGTGTTTTTGGTTACATAAACTTTCCAAACGTGCCCGATAACATAAAGAACGAACAGTGTGCAAGTAACAATTGAAGATATATTTGAAACAATTGGCCACATACAATCCCCTACCTTACATATTTTCCAATTTATCTTTGAGTGTTTCAATCAATGTGTCACTTAATTCTTGTGATGGCACTTTCGTCCAATGTTGTGTGGTATCGAACCTCGGATAGTGATAACGCCAGTTGTCGTATTCTTCCCTGCTGATTTCCTCGGAAGATAGCTTGTCCGCCTGTTCTTTCCAAGCACAGAGCATTTTTGAAAGCTCGGCAGCATCCTTACCTTTGTCCTTGTTGACTTTCAGACAGACTTCCCCGTCTGCTTCACTGACGGTAAGACCGTAAATATCTTCAAGGGTGAACAAGGTGTGCATAAGACCGATGTAGCTGTCAATGTCGGGAACATCAAGAGCTTGCGGGGAAACCTCAAGCACCTGTGCCAATGCAGCCGTTAAGTCTGCTTTTGGTTTACGGGAGCCCGTTTCGTATTGCGCCAGACGCACATCTGCGCTCCGTTCGGGAAAGCCGACAGCCGTACCAAGATATTTTTGCGTCATACCACGCAAAAGCCTGAAAAAATGTATTCTTTCGCCAATAGCCATAGTGTTTACACTCCTTGCTTATGTATCTGCAACGCAGAACCTGCCAAGTATTCGGAGCGTATTTTCTATGAAAATTTCCACCACTCTGTTTGGCAGAGCCTTGTATGGGGTGCAATTTCACTAGATATTCAGTATAGCATATATGCTTAGGCGTTTTCAAGAGCGAATGGAACAAGAAATTTAAGGTTTCCTAGATTTTGCGTATGTTCCCGAAAAGCAGGTGTTGTACGATGTCTCTCTTTACGCCGAGCCGGGGCAAAAGATTGCCTTTGTGGGCGCTACAGGCGCAGGAAAAACAACAATTACAAACCTGATCAACCGTTTTTACGACATTGCGGACGGAAAAATTCGTTATGACGGTATCAATATCAATAAGATTAAAAAGAACGATCTCCGCCGTTCTCTCGGTGTTGTATTGCAGGATGTCAACCTCTTCACCGGCACGGTTATGGAAAATCTGCGTTACGGAAATCCCGACGCGACCGATGAAGATTGTATTGCAGCCGCAAAGCTCGCCAATGCCGACGGATTCATTCGTATGCTTCCGCAGGGCTACGACACCGTCCTCAAGGGTGACGGCAGCGGGCTTTCGCAGGGGCAGCGGCAGATTATCTCTATTGCCCGCGCCGCTGTGTCCGATCCGCCGGTAATGATTTTGGATGAGGCGACGTCCTCAATCGATACCCGCACCGAAGCGCTTGTTCAGGATGGCATGGATAAGCTGATGAAAGGCAGAACAGTCTTTGTTATCGCCCATCGCCTTTCCACCGTCCAAAATTCCGACGTGATCATGGTGCTCGACCACGGACATATTATCGAGCGGGGCAACCACGAAAAGCTGATTGCAGAAAGAGGGACATACTATCAGCTTTACACCGGCGCGTTTGAATTGGAGTGATTTCCCGGATAGCGGAAGGGTGTTGTGCTTGGCTTGTGACAGAGAAGCACACAATTCGGCGATCCGCAGAGCGGTATTCATCCGCACGGCCGGTTGGAACCCATCAGGGCGTGGGGGAATATCGGGCTGAAAGCAATCCCCAAAATCGGGTGGATTTTCTAAGAACCGGACACAAAAACGCAGAGCCGATAGCCAGCCATACTCGGGCGAGTATGTGCAGGGCTGCCGGCTCTGTTTGCCGTATGAGGAAAACCTCGCAGGATCGGCAGAGAGCTTGTGGAGCTAAACGAATTTAAGCCCGCACGCGCAGAGATCTGCGCGTGCGGGCTTAAATTCTTAATACGGAGTAGCGCTGAAATATGCCGGAAAGCTGGTGCGGAAGGGAAGGTATATTCAAGAAATCCGCCGGCCACAGGGGTCAGCGATTTCCATGCTTTCGGATAAAATCCAAGCGGAGCAGTCCTTTTCCGTTTGGCAGAGGAGTTTCCTCCTGCGCTGCCGCCGCATAGCCGATTTGCCGCAGGGCATCCGCCAATTTCTTGCCCTGAATGTCGTGATGAACCTCTTCCAGGCGGTCAAATACGTGGAGATAGGGGGAGTCGGAAACAAAGGCGTCATCTGTATTGCGCTGAATGATACAGGATATATAGTGCGGCGCCGCTTTCATGACCGCCTGCTGAAAGCAGCCGTATCCGATGTACTCGATGAGCAGATTGGCGATCAGCAGGTCGGCGTGCGGCAAAACGGCGGATTCCTGTGTTAAATCCACACAGATCGGCTCGAATATGCCCTGTAGTGCGGGGATAGCGCGCGGAACAGGCATTCAAATACGCTTCGTTGATATCGACGCCGTAGACCTTCGAAAAATCCTGCGGATGGATGTGCTCCAAGCCGTTTCCTCCGGCGATGCCCAGAATCATGACGGACGCTGCGGGATAGACGGAGAGCTGAGCGGCCATCATTCGGTTCAGCGTTTGCAGTTGAAGCACGCTGTCCAGCCGCATGTGCGCTTCATATTTTTCCAATTCTATGGATTTCCAAGGGTTACGCATGAAAAAGCTCCTTTCTTCTTAAAGTGGGGTGCGGGTTAAACAGGGTACAGGCACGGGCCTTTCATTTGCAAATTCTTCCGTTTTTGATTTTGATTATAGGCCTGCGTGCTGTGAAAATCAACCGGTATAAACGATCCATATCCGCTGCGTGTGCGGGTTTGGGGGCTGCGCACATCGCTTGACAGGCGTGCAGGGGAAATGTTATGCTGTAAGCGAAACTCCCGGCGTGGCAAAATGAGGCGGAGCACATTCGAGAAATGCGGTGAGCCGTTATTTTTCCGCATGCAAATGACGGGAAACAAGCGGCAAGCTATGGTAAAATTATTTCAAAATACAGGTGGAGGAAAGAGCATGGACTGGACGGCGCGCATGAACCGCGTTATGGAGTATACGGAGCAGCACCTGTGCGATGCAATGGATGAAAATGAAATTGCAAGGCTGGCGGCGTGTCCGTATGCCGTATTTCAGGCGTCGTTTTCGCAGATTACGGGGATTTCGTTTTCGGATTACGTCCGCAGGCGCAGAATGACCCGCGCAGCGTATGACCTGCAGAATACGGATGAAAAAATCATCGATATCGCGCTGAAATACGGCTATTCGTCTGCGGATGCGTTCCGTGTTGCGTTTAAGAGCCTGCACGGCGTTCCCCCGGCGGTGGTCCGGAAAAACAATGTGAAGCTCACTTTTTACTGCCGCCTGTACTTTGAAATTACCATCAAAGGAGTGGAAAAAATGGACTACACCATTGCGGAAAGAGAGGCCTTTACGGTTCTGGGCGTTCGCAGGATTACGCCTTATGGCGGCGGGACGTGGGCGATTGTAAAAAGCGACGGCAGCAATGACAGGATCAGAGCGATCAGCGGAAAGTTTTTTGATCTTGGGCTTTGCTTCGGCTTTCAGAAGGACGGCAGCGACGATTACATGTGCGCGGTTGAGTGGGACGGCGGCGCGGTCGAGGGCTTTGAGACGTTTACCTTTCCGCCGGCGCTGTGGCTGATTTTTGAGGCCAAAGGGAAAATTTCGGACAACGTCCTCGGCAGTGTGTGGAACCGGATCAACAACGAATTCCTGCCGAACAGCAAATATCGAAAATGCATGGCAACGATTGAAAAGTACGTGTCGTGGAATGACGCGGAGGACGAGTGCCATGTTGAGGTATGGATTCCGGTTGAAAAGCGGTAAAGCGTCGGCATAAAGCCGTGAAAAAATATGCGGGGCCTTGCCGGCGTTTCGGCGTGCGGCAGAGCCCTGCTGTTTTGCTTTACATGCCGCATAAAGAAAGGTATAATATTCTCATAACGGGTTTGAGCGGCGTTTCCCGGTAAACCTTTCGGGAAACGCGTGAGCGGATTGCGGCCTTGACTGCGGATTTTACCCGGCCGATGACGTGCCGGAAAGCGGAGGCGCGGCCGGCGTCCGTTTTGAATCCGGGCTGAGAAGCATATGCCGGACTGCGCGGCCTTTTCCGGATGGCAAAATCGATTGCCGGGCGGATATCGCGCGGGCGCCCGGCTGCGGCGGTATAGCCTGTGTACGAGACGTGATGCCTGCGCCCGGCGAACCTCCGGACGCGCTTGCCGAAGAGGATGCAGAATCAATAAGAACGAATGGGGATGGAAAATGGAAGATTTAAAGCTGTATAAAAGCTACCGGGACGACGATGTGCTGCGCCGGAGCTTGAGTGCGCTCGCACGGAAAACCTTCGGCGGCCTCGACTTCGAGGACTGGTACCAAAATGGGTTCTGGGGAGATGGCTACACGCCCTATTCGTTTGTGGCAAGGGATAAGGTGGTCGCCAATGTTTCCGTCAATACGACGGATTTTCGGTGGGACGGCGTATGCAGGCATTTTATTCAGCTCGGCACAGTCATGACGGATACGCCATACAGAAACCGCGGGCTGATCCGGCGGCTGATGGAGGAAATTGAACGGGATTATGCGGACAAGGTAGACGGCGCTTATCTTTTCGCCAACGACAGTGTTCGGGAATTTTATCCGAAATTCGGCTTTCGCAGGGCGGCGGAGCGGCAGTATTCAAGGCCGGTGCAGAGCGGCCTCGAAAGAACCGCGGTGCAGGCGCCGATGCGTGACCCGGGCGCGTGGGCAGTGATGAAGCGGGCGATCGAGAAAAGCGCGCCGTGCGGCCGGTTTTCTCTTCTGCACAACAGCGGCCTGCCAATGTTCCATATCTCGAAATTCATGCAGGAAAATGTGTATTTTATACCGTCGCTTCAGGCGTATGCCGTCGCGGAGATAGAGGACGGCGTGCTGTACCTGCACGCGGTTTATGCAGAAGAGCAGCCGGAGCCTGACGCTGTGGTTCAGGCGTTCGGCGGGGAGGTTCGGCAGGCTGTCTTAAACTTTACGCCGCGTTCGGCCGAGGGCTATACGGCGTTTACGCGGCACGAGCCGGATACCACACTGTTTGTCAAGGGCGGGGGCTTTGCCGGCTTTGACGAAGCAGGGCTGATGTT
>JAHZCM010000124.1 GCA_019422905.1 Oscillospiraceae bacterium | reverse complement strand
AAGAGAGCAGAACGAAACACGGAGAAGGGCGGTGCTTGAAACGGAAAATCCAAATCAGAATCCCAACGGCGGAAATAAAACGACGACGGAATATACGTATACGAAGTCGGAGTCACAGACATACAGGGTGATCCATCAGGTCGGCGATAAGGTTGTGCAGGGATTGAATCAGGCCGGCGTGGCCAGCGATAAATTTGCCCGCGGCATTGACGAGGCCGCAAAGGAGATCGACCGGGCGGTGAATACGTTTAACCGCAATTTTAACCGCACCGCGCAGGGCAGGACGTACCGGCCGCCGGCACAGTATCCGTACAACGGCGGACAGAATCGGAATTACAATTACAACTATACGTATACGCAGCAAAACGGCGCGCCGAACGGGCAGCCGAATCCCATGCCGCCCCAGCAGGCGCCGCGGAACGGATACACCTATGTGCCGCCGCAGCGCCAAAAAGTGCCGCCGCAGCGCCCTGCGCAGCCGCGCGCACCCTATCAGCGGCCCGTGCAGCCGGTTCCGCCTCCGGTGCGGCCGGGCATGGTTGAAAAGCGCAAGCCCTCAAATGCCAAGTTCTGGTTTGTCGGCATTTTGTGCGCGCTGTATGCGCTGACGATGCCGATGTACGACTGGATCCATCTGGCCCCGCTGGCCGTTGTGGGGATCGGTGCGTTTTTCCTCGGCAAATTGATTTTCAAGGGCAAGAAGTATTACGTTCCGGCCGAAGAGGAGAAAAAGCCGGAGCCGGAAAAGAAGCCGGAACCGGAGCCGGTGAAAAAATCCACGACGGGCAACCCGGAGGTGGATAAGATTATCGACGAAGGGCACGAGTATTTAAAGCAGCTGCGGGAGGTGAACAACCGCATTCCGGACGAGGTGATGAGCGCGCGGATCAGCCGCATGGAGCTCGCCTCCGCCGACATTTTTTCGTACATTGCCGAGCATCCCGAAAAGGCGGCGCAGATCCGCCGCTTTATGAACTATTATCTTCCCACCACGCTGAAGCTGCTGAAAAGCTATGACAAGCTGAGCCGTCAGCGCGTCAAGGGCGAGAATATTCAGAAAACCATGTTTGAAATCGAAGGCATGATGGAAACGATTGCGGGCGCGTTTGAAAAGCAGCTTGACAGCCTTTTTGGCGAGGATGCGATGGATATCGCCGCGGATATCAGCGTCATGGAATCGATTCTCAAGCAGGAGGGGCTTTCCGACAACGAAGACGTCGTCATCCCGAAGCCGCAGGCGAAGGCGGCGGGAAACAAGGTGGAGCAGACGCAGGCGGTGAGCGGTATACCCACCCTGACGCTCGATCCCGATGCCGTGGAAAAGGAAAACAACTAACGCAGCGAATTGAAGGAGGAAAACAAAATGAGCGAGTTCAAATTGACCTTGGAGCCGGAGCTGGAAACGCCCGCGGTCGGCGGCGTGCCGACCCTGACGCTGGACGGTGTTGCGGAGGAGGAAAAGAAGCCGGAGCCCCCTGTGGAGCAGGAGACGGCGCTTACCCCGGAGGAGCAGAAGATCGTCGACGATTTCGTCGAGAAGATCGATATCACAAGCTCGGCGCTCGTCATGCAGTACGGCGCGAGCGCGCAGAAGAAGATCGCCAGCTTTTCGGACACGGCGCTTGCCAATGTTCGCACGAAGGATCTCGGCGAGGTGGGCGACGAAATTTCCAATCTCGTCGTCGAGCTGAAGGGCTTCGAGGTGAGCGAGGAAGAGGAAAAGGGCTTCTTCGGCTTTTTCAAAAAGCAGGCAAACCGGATGGAGGGACTCAAGGCGCGCTACGACAAGGCCGAGGTCAACGTCAACAAGATCGCAAGCTCTCTGGAAAGCCATCAGGTGCAGCTGATGAAGGATATCGTGATGCTGGATAAGCTGTACGAGACGAACCTCAACTACCACAAGGAGCTTTCCATGTATATCATCGCGGGCAAAAAGCGCCTGCAGCGCGAGCGCGCCACGACGCTTGTGGAGCTGAAAAACAAGGCCCAGCGCTCCGGCCTTGCGGAGGATGCGCAGGCGGCGAATGATTTTGGGCAGCAGTGCGACAGCTTTGAAAAGAAGCTGCACGACCTGGAGTTGACCCGCATGGTTTCGGTGCAGATGTCTCCGCAGATCCGCCTTGTGCAGAACAACGACCGCCTGATGGCGGAGAAGATCCAGTCCACCATTGTCAACACGATCCCGCTGTGGAAGAGCCAGATGGTGCTGGCGCTCGGCGTGGCGCATTCGGCGGATGCGGTGCGCGCGCAGCGCGAGGTCACGGACATGACGAATATGCTGCTCAAAAAGAACGCGGAGAAGCTCAAGATGAGCACGATCGAGACGGCCCGCGAATCCGAGCGCGGTGTCGTCGATATGGAGACGCTGCGCCAGACGAACCAGTCGCTGATCTCCACACTGGACGAGGTCGTCAAAATTCAGGAGGAAGGCAGAGCGCGCCGCCGCGAGGCGGAGCAGGAACTCGGACGCCTCGAGGGCGAGCTCAAGCAGAAGCTGCTGGACATCCGCACGTGAAAACCAGCGCTGTTTCCGTGCGCCCGCCCGTATGCCGCGTTTTCCGGCGGAGGGTGCACGGTGCCCGTTGCGGGAGAATATAATCGGGCAGGGCTTTTCGAAACGCCGGCTTGCGGCATGTACCGCCTGAGCGGCGCGCGGAGCCCCCGAAATCTGTGTAAGGAGATTTGAGAGAATGAAAAAGAAAGAGAAAATCAAGGGCCGCACGGCGGCTATTGTGGGTATGGTTTTGCTGATCGCCGTCTCCATTCCGGTGGGCTCGTGCGTGTCTCTGGCGCGCGAGCGGCGCGGCGCGTCCGTGCTGTATTATGGCTCGGATGACGAGTGGGGAATCCTGGAGGATCTCTCCTGGTGCAACACGGAGGCGGCGAATCTCGTCACGCTGGCGGGCAAGTACCTGCCCGAGGACAACGAGCAGATCGCGCAGGTGCAGCAGGCGCGCACGGAAATGGGCAAGGCCGAGCGGCCGGGCGAGAAGGCAGAGGCCTTTTCGCGCCTGACGGCAAAGGTCAACGCACTGGGCAATGTGCTGAAGTCCGTGGAGATGACCGAGGACGACGAGAACTACCGCGAGGAAATTCTGGCGGACTACAATTCCGATGCGGATTTTGTCAACCGCAGCGATTACAATACGGAAGCCACCCGGTTCAATGAGATCCTTCGCACGACGCCGGCCCGCGGGCTGGCGGAGCTTGTCGGCATCCGGGAACTGGAGCTGTTCCAGTGACGGCGGCGGAGAAAGGACTTGTCATCATGAAGCAGAAGCATGTTTTGCGCCGTGCCGGCGTTTTTCTTGCGGCGTGCGCCCTTGCGGTTCTTTTCGCGGTTTCCGCACTGGCTGCGGGGATTCCCGACGCGCCCGAATCCTTTGTCTACGACGAGGCGGACGTGATCTCCGCTTCGACCGAGCAGTATATCAACGAGAAGAATGCGGCGCTGGACGAGGCCTGCGGCGCGCAGATCGCCATTGTTGCGGTCGATTTTACCGGCGATTACTCGATCGACGACTATGCGTACGAGCTTTTCAACAAATGGGGAATCGGCGATAAAAGCAAGGATAACGGCCTGCTGTTTGTTCTGTCTATCGGCGCCGAGGACTACTATGCGATGCCCGGCGAGGGGATTACGGGCGTTTTTTCGGGCGGCGCGCTCTCAACGCTGCTGAACGATTATCTGGAGGCGGATTTTGCCGCCGGTAATTATGACGCGGGCGTGCGCAAGACGTTTGACCGCGCGCTGGAGATCATGCTGGCGCATTACAATATCACCTTGGACGACGCGCCCGATGCGGTGCCGGACGCCGGGTATTCCGGCTATGACGAGGCCCGCGCGCAGGGAACCTCTCTTTTCCGTGATTTTTTCCGCACGGTCGGTAAGATTCTCGTGGTCATCGTGGTGATCGTCGTGATCGTGGTGGTGATCCGCCTGCTCAGCGGCGGGCCCCGCGGTGGCGGCGGCTCCGGCTCGGGCGGCGGTGGCGGCTTCTGGAACGGCCTGCTGCTCGGCTCCATGATGAACCGTCGGCGCTACGGCTATCGTCCGCCGCCTCCACCCCCGCCTCCCTTTGGCGGCGCCCGTCCGCCCCGTTCGCCCCGCCCAACTCAGCCGCCGCGTCCGGGCTCGTTCGGTGGCTTTGGCGGCGGCAGCTCCCGTGGCGGCGGCGTATCCCGTGGGGGCGGCTTCGGCGGCGGAAGATCCGGTGGATTCGGAGGAGGATCCCGTGGCGGCGGCTTTGGCGGCGGCGCTTCCCGCGGCGGAGGTGCGGGTCGGCGATGAGCGTCTGGATTCTGTTTGACCTGGACGGCACGCTGGCCGACAGCGGAGAGGGCGTGATGAAAAGCGTCCGCTTTGCGCTCGACCGCATGGGCTTTCCGGATGAGCCGGACAGCGCCCTGCGCCGGTTTGTCGGGCCGCCTTTGCACGAGTCCTTCATGGAATTTTACGGCTTTTCGGAGAAAAAGGCGTTTGAGGCGGTGGAGACGTACCGCATTCGTTACCGCGAGAAGGGTGTGTATGAAAACCGGCTTTTCCCCGGAATGAAGGAAATGCTGAAAAAGCTGAAGGCGGCGGGCGCGGAGCTGTGCGTCGCCACCTCGAAGCCGACGCACTTCACGCAGATCATCTTGCAGCAGCACGACGTCTATGAGTTTTTTACGCATGTGGTGGGCGCGAATATGGACGGCACCATGACCGATAAGGCCGAGGTGATCCGGGAGGTGCTGCGCCGGATCGGCAGTACGCGGGACGAGAAAATTCTCATGGTCGGCGACCGGAAATTCGATGTCGTCGGGGCGGAGCGCTGCGGCATTCCCTGTGTCGGCGTTTATTTCGGATTTGCCGATCCCGGCGAGCTGGAAGCTGCCGGCGCGGCGTATATCGCGCATACGGTTCCGGAGCTCGAAGCGCTTCTGCTCGGGCTGGTTGATAGCCGTTCGGCGCTTCAAACGGGTTTGCAAGGGCTTGCGCCCGGCAGAAAAAATTCTTGACAAATCCGCTCTATCCTGTATAATAAAAGCGCTTGCTCGGAGGGCAAATCATTCGTTGGAAATGATGGGCTGGATAAGGCAACAGACTGAAACGTCTGTAACCTGTCCAGCCCTTTTTGTGTTTCCGCACGGGCACGATCTTTATATAAGAGGGAGAGTGCGATATGGATTTTCTGACAGGAAAAATCAAACCCATGTATTTTAAGTATCTGGCGGCGGCCTTCGGCAGCGCGCTGATCTCGTCGATCTACGGCGTTGTCGATATGGCTATGGTGGGTCAGTATCAGGGACCGAACGGAACGGCGGCTCTGGCGGTGGTCAGTCCCGTGTGGAACATCATTTACAGCTTGGGGCTTCTCATGGGAATCGGCGGCTCCGTGCTTTTTTCCACGCTTCGCGGGGAATCGGAGCAAAACCGCAGGCGGTCCAATGAATATTTCACGGCTGCGCTGATTGGCGCCGCGTTTTTGGCGCTTGTCACCTGGCTGACCGTCATCTTTTTTGACCGCGAGCTGCTGCTGCTTTTCGGCGCGGAGGAGGCTTTGCTGCCGCTGGCACAGGCATATATTTTCCCGGTCAAGTTTGTCGTGCCCAGCTTCTTGTTTACACAGTTAATGGCCGCGTTTCTGCGCAACGACGGCAACCCAGGGCTGGCCACCAAGGCCGTTCTGTTCGGCGGGATATTCAATATATTCGGGGATTATTTCTTCGTTTTCACGCTGGATATGGGAATCATGGGCGCCGGCCTTGCGACTGCTATGGGCTCGGTGCTCTCCCTGCTGGTTATGCTGACGCATTTCCGCAGCAAAAAGAACTGGTCCTATGTCAAGATTTAGTACAAGTTAAAATGAGGTTTTCCTCATCTTAA
>JAHZCM010000123.1 GCA_019422905.1 Oscillospiraceae bacterium | reverse complement strand
GCGAAGAAATCCTCTTCCGCGAGCGCGTTTCCACGATCCACACGTCCACCGTGCTGGAATATGCCGCCATGCTGAAAACGGCCCTTGAGATGAACGGCATCCGGCCGGAAGGCATTCGCGGCGCGATCATTTCCTCGGTCGTCCCCGCTGTGACCAACACGATGAAGGCTGCGGTGGAAAAATACATCCATACAACGCCGCTTGTCGTCGGCCCCGGCATCAAAACCGGCCTGCGCATCCACATCGACAATCCCGCGCAGCTCGGCAGCGACCTCGTCGTGGACGCCGTAGCGGGCATTCACAATTATCCCCTGCCCCAGATCATCATCGATATGGGCACCGCGACGACGATCTCCGTTCTCGACAAAACCGGCGGCTACCGCGGCGGCATGATTCTGCCCGGCGTCGTCGTTTCGCACGATTCGCTGATCAGCCGCACGGCGCAGCTACAGAAGATCGCCTTTGAGGTGCCGAAGAACCTCATCGGCACCAACACCATCGACTGCATGAAGAGCGGTATTCTCTACGGCAGCGCGGGTTCTCTGGACGGCCTGATCGACCGCATCAACGCCGAAATGGGCGAGACGTGCACGGTGATTGCAACCGGTGGCCTTGCCGGTGTCATCACGCCGCTGTGCCGGAATAAAATCATTCTGGACGACGACCTGCTGCTCAAGGGGCTTCTGATTCTCTACCACAAAAACAAGCCAAACGAATAAGGCAATACAATACAGGTAAACCGAACCGATACCGGGAAGCTCTCCCCTTGGGTATCGGTTCTTCTGCTTTTATTCCACGCTTTTCGGCCATCCCACAGGCTGCGCGAGCCGCTCGATGCACAGCGCTGCGGAAAACAGCCGCTTTTCGTCTGCGCCGTACAGAATCATCCCGCGCGGCGCGCCGTCCTCATCCATGCCGATCTGCAATGCGACCGACGGAAGACCGCAGAAATGCATGATGTTCGTCGGCCCCATCATCAGACAGGCGTCAAAGTCGCGCAGGGATTCCGTGAGTGCAGCGCGCGCCGTTTCGCGCTCCGTAAGGGCACATGCATAGGCCGGATCCGCGGTGCCGCTCTCAAGCGCCGCGCACAGCAGGTCGATCCCGTACGGCACTTGCGTCGGGTTCGCCTCATATTGCGCCACAATTTGCTCCAGCGTGCGGTTCTCCGCATCCGTGCCGGCCAAGTAATCCTCCAGATCGTGCCGGAACGCACAGCGCCTGCCGCTTCTGCATAAACCGCAGGACTGTCGCTTCATGTTCGCGCAGTCTCTCTTCCGTTTCCAGCCCCGGAAAATTCCATGCCACCGCCCGCACAAGCCACATCCACGAATCGACGTCCCCCGCCTCGCCAAAAACCGGTTTCATTCCTTTCCCCCTTTCTTCTTTTCCAGCGCTCTGTGCTGTTCCTTCCACGCTTCGATTTGCCGCATGCGCTCGCGGGCGCGAGCCTCACTGCCCTCACCGGTCGGCCGGTAATATTTTCTGTTCTTGAGGGAATCGGGCAGGCACTGCATCGTTGTCAGCTTGTCCTCCGTATCGTGCGCGTATTCGTAGCCCTCGCCGTAGTGCAGCTCCTGCATCAGCTTAGTCGGCGCGTTGCGGATCACAAGCGGCACCGGCTCCGCAAGCATTTTCTGCGCGTCCTTTTTCGCGCTTTCGTAGGCCTTGTACAACGCATTCGATTTCGGCGCAAGGGAGAGATACACAACCGCGTGCGTGAGATGGACCGAGCATTCCGGCATCCCGATGAAGTGGCTCGCCTGATAGGCCGCCACGGCGATTTCCAATGCGCGGCTGTCCGCCATGCCGATATCCTCGCTCGCAAAGCGGATCAGGCGGCGCGCCACATATAGCGGATCCTCGCCCGCCTCCAGCATGCGCGCCAGCCAATAAACCGCGGCGTCCGAATCGCTGTTGCGCATGGATTTATGCAGCGCCGAAATGATGTTGTAGTGTTCCTCGCCCTTTTTATCATAAAGCAGGGATTTTTTACTGATGCACTGCTCCAGCGTCTCTTTCGTGACCGTCGTCGCATCGCCCTCCCGGCGTCCGTTCAGCACGACCATTTCCAGCGTGCCCAGCGCAGTTCGCGCGTCGCCGTTTGCAAAGGCCGCGATCATCCCCAGCATTTCATCCGTGATATGCACGGTCTGGCTGCCAAAGCCGCGCGGGTCTTTCAGCGCCCGGTGCAGAAGCTCCGTCAGATCCGTCTCGGAAAGCGCCTGCAGGACAAAGACCTTGCAGCGTGAGAGCAGGGCGGCGTTGACCTCAAACGAGGGATTCTCCGTTGTCGCGCCGATCAGCACGATGCTTCCTTTTTCCACGAACGGCAGGAACGCATCCTGCTGCGCCTTGTTGAAGCGGTGGATCTCATCCACAAAAAGCAGCGTGCGCTCGCCCAGAATCGCGCCGCGCTCTGCCTCGCTCATCACCTCGCGGATCTCCTTGATACCGCTCGTCACCGCACTGAAATTGATGAAATGCGCCCTTGTGCGCCCGGCAATAATCCGCGCCAGCGTCGTCTTCCCCACGCCCGGCGGGCCCCAGAAAATCATGGAGGACACCCGATCCTGCTCGATTAGCTGTCGCAGCACCTTTCCTTCGCCCAGAAGATGGCGCTGCCCCGCAAACTCATCCAGCGTCTGCGGCCGCATCCGCGTGGCGAGCGGCATATCCTGCGGCGTTTGCTCAAATAAGGTCTGCTGTCTCATTTTCTTTCCTCCGTGTTCCGTCCGTATGCCGCCCAGCGCAACGCCTTTTTCCACCTGTTCTCCACGCCCTTGGCGTGTCCGCCCCGGTTCCATTCCAGTGTGACATCATACCCTGCCCCACGCAGGAGCGCGGCGGCTTCCTCCGTTCGTTGCCCGACTGTCCGCATCGGCGGCGGTCCACCAAACGGCTCCCGGTCGCCAAGCGACAAATAAATCCACCGCGCCTTTTGCGGCGGCTGCTCGCGGAGGTATTCGACAAAGCCGGGATACCACAGCGATCCGGAAAGCGACCCGCCCTGACCGAAAAAATCCGTCCCGCACAGCGCCCACAAGGCGAAAAGGCCGCCCAGAGAATAGCCGAAAATCGCGCGTCGCGCCGGATTTTCCTCCACATCGTATCGGGCATGTAAATACGGGGCGGCTGCTTCCGTCAAAAAGCGCAGGTATTCCGTGCCGCCACCGGAGAATATCTCCCCGTCCCAAACCGGCTCCGCCGGCCACGGCGTAAAATCCACACCGCCGTCGGCCTCCGCAAAAAAGAGCAGCGTCTCCGGCACCTCTTCGGCCAGTGCCGGAAGCATCGGTTCCATTTTCCAGCCGCACAGAAAGAAAATACGCTGTATACTGTCCTCGGGCACAAAGCAGACGCATTGCCGCCCCTGCAAAACCAAGCGTTCCATTCTTCCGGACATTTCGTGCCGCCCCCCTTTTATCGAACTATTGTTTAATTCCAGTATAGCATGCCGCCGCGCGAAAAGCAAGCAAAAAAGGCCGTGCGGCGGCTATTGTGACCACAATTTTACCGAAGGGCGGCTCCACAGGCTTTTTGCGCCCGCACAGGACCTTGACGGTACGGCAATCCGGCAAAATGAAAAGAATGCGAATAAGAGCAGGATTCATTCTTTGCCAGGCAAATCGAGATATAGTATAAGACACCAGCCGGGCTTGTTTTCCCGGTTGGTGTCCTGCTTCTCGCCGTTTGTATTCCATTCCTGCCTGCTTCGTATGCAAAAGCGAGGAGCTTCGCCACAATGAATAACCGGCGTCTCCGCATACATTCGGGCATTCACTTCTCGAAGCCTTCAGCACAGCTCCGCCGCCAGCGCCTCAATCTGTGCGCGGCTTTCGTCGCTCAGCGCGGACTTCAGCGTTACGGTCGTATCCGTAAATGTCAGGTTCTTGCTGCTTTCCAGCATTTTCTTCATCGTTTTTGCAGCCATTGCCGCCCAAGAGCCGTTCTCAATCATGCCGACCGTGCGGTTCTGGTAGTTGCGCTCGGTGAGATGGTCGATGAAAGTCTGCATGAACGGGAAAATTCCGGCGTTATACGTGGTGGTCGCAAGGACCAGCTTACCATAGCGGAATGCATCCGCCACGGCCTGCGCCATATCGCAGCGCGCAAGGTCGGCCACGACAACTTTGGGGCAGCCCTTTTCTCTGAGCTTTTCCGCGAGCAGCTCGACGGCCGCCTTTGTATGGCCATATATGGAGGTATAGGCGATTAGAATGCCCTCGTCCTCCACCGCGTAAGACGACCATGTATTGTACTTCTCCAAATAATATCCCAGATTCTCAGACAGGACCGGGCCATGCAGCGGGCAGATCATCTGAATATCGAGCTTCGCCGCCTTTTTCAGCAGCGCCTGCACCTGCGCACCGTATTTGCCGACGATGCCGATATAGTAGCGGCGCGCCTCATCCGCCCAGTCTTCATCCGCATCCAGCGCGCCGAATTTGCCGAAGCCGTCCGCAGAAAACAGAACCTTGTCCTTGTCGTCGTATGTAACAATGACTTCCGGCCAGTGCACCATCGGCGCTGTGACAAATGTGAGCGTGTGTGCGCCGAGGGAAAGCGTTGCGCCCTCTCCGACCACGACATGCCGCTCCGCGTAATCCGTACCGAAAAACTGCTTCATCATGACAAACGCTTTCGCGGAAGCAACAACCTGCGCCGCCGGATAGGCCTCCATAAATTTCGCGATATTGGCCGAGTGATCCGGTTCCATATGCTGCACGATCAGGTAATCCGGCAGACGGCTGCCGAGCGTATCCTTCAGATTTGCAAGCCACGCTTCGCCGAAACGCGCATCAACCGTATCCAAAACGGCAATCTTTTCATCCAGCACAACGTAGGAATTATACGCCATGCCGTTCTTCACGGCATATTGTCCCTCGAACAGGTCAATATCATAATCGTTTACGCCGATATAACGAATATCTTCTGTAACTTTCACAAAACATCATCCCTTCAAAATGTGTATCCGCAAAACATGCCGTTTGCAGAATTATTATAGCACAGTCCTTTTCCCGGGAAAATAGGGAAATGGAAATATTTTTATCGATTTTGGCATTTCAGCTTACAAAACCCTTGAACGGCTTCACACAAAAACGGGCCTCCCGCAGCGTTCCGTTTCTCTCCGGACGGCGACAATCACGCCGCTGTCCGTCCCCTCACCCGCGCAGCTTTTCCACCCGCCTTTTGGGAAAGCATAAGTCACGGCGGTATGGAAGCCGGTTGTCCCACCTTAGAGAATATTAGGAAGTCCGTAAAAAGCCGTTGACCATTCTCGAAATTCCGAATTGCTTTTCTGCGCCGCTGATTATACAGTTCTCCCCGGTGCCGACAGCGCCCATATACAGAACGCCTTGACAAGCACCGGAGCTTATCCAACTGGTTCCGGGAAATTTAAATAAAAAACGGCAAAAAGCCCTGACCGGGAAGCAGTCGCTTATGAATGCTTCCCCATCAGGGCTATCGCATGGATATCGCCGGCAGAGCGGGGCACCCACGCGATACCCGCTTTTCCGCAAGTACCGCACGGTTCAAAATCATCCGTGAACTCTCGGCTCACACGCTCCTTGTCCCGCGGGATAAACGCCCAGCCGGCACTTCCCCGTTTTACACATCATGCGTCTAAACACAGGCGTCTCCTGACTCGCAAGGATAGCGATTCAAGCGCACGCGGAGAAGAGCGGGATGCCCGCCTGCCTGGATGCGAAACTCGTCGCCGTTTAGCCTGTGTCCGGGCTTCCACAGGCGGTTTTCGTATCTGCCCTCCGTAATGGATTCGATCTCCACCGCGCCGGAGAAATGATACTTTGGCATCGGCTTCATTTGGAAATTCATCCCGCAAATCAGGAACTCGTCCTCCGAGAGTTCAATCACTATGCCGCCTCCCTTGCGC
>JAHZCM010000122.1:3801-5915 GCA_019422905.1 Oscillospiraceae bacterium | reverse complement strand
AAATGGCCGTTTCTTCTCCGGCTTGCCCCTGCAGCATGTCAACGAAGCCACAGCCAGCTGATTACAAAGGCAGTCCTCCGCATTGTCCAAAGCCGTCATAAAGTTATCCTTTCGGAACCCGAAGCCGTCCCAAGGCATACTCTGAAACCGTCTCTTCCGGCTCGGGAAACCGGCGGCTCAAAGCAATCAAATCCTTTGCAAAACCGCGACAGCTAAGATTTCGGCAGTGCACCGCACCGCCCGCAGCCTCTGTTCCCCGTCAGATAATTTCCAGATAATCCTTATCCTTCAGCTCCGGAAAATCCGCTGTGGGCAGTGCCTGATACCAGAATGCAACAGAAGAAATATCGTCCTGCATCGGAAGATATCTTCCTCCTTCTCTCCAGCCAAGCGCCTGAATCGTCACGCGCAGATCCTTCTCGAACCGAATAGGGTCGTTGATATGAAAGCGATACAGGCCAAATCGCTTCTGGCTCTTATAGAGCGCATCCTGCTGAACCGTATAAAATCCACCATACGGCGTCGTAAAATCGACATACTGCTTATGGGTGTGCGGGTCCTCGAAATTATAGGAGCCACAGAAATAATCCTCTGTGCCCGTTCCGCAGATCGTGGGGTATGTATCGTCGCCATCCATATAAAACTTGATTTCGCCTTCGCCCCACCAGCCGGTATTGTTGACGCCCCACGCCAGATATGTCCCGACGTAATGCCCCTTTCCTTTTACACCGTCCAAAATCGTGTAAACCTCTTTATACGGAAGCGGGTTCACCCTGCGAAACTGCGCGTGAAAATACGCCGCATCCTCTGAAACCGCGCCCAGTGCATAATCGATCTGGTAATAGTAAACAACCTCTTCCTCCGCGCGGTTCTCAAGCGTAATGCGGCATCTCTTCCGGAACGGCATCGTCCAGTAGCAGTTGAATGCACTGCCCGGATTCACGCACACGGCCAATGTGGAAATTTGAAAATACTCCTGCCATCCGCTGCAAAAGAAATCTCCAACCGGGCATTCTACAGAGGGCGTCTGCTGATCGTCCCAATAAAATCGGATAATCGTATTTCTCCATTTCCCGGTTGGCGTCATCCAGATATGCTCGATCGCTCCCGGGCCCTCAATGTCGGCGATTTCAAACGTCTCACCGGCTGCAATCCGGATAAACGGGTTGACCTTCCATCCCTTTCCCAAATCGCGTGCAGCAAGCTTTGCAGAGCCGTCTTCCAGCTCGCACATAGCGCCTGCACCCTTTTTTCCGTTCAAGTTCTCCGGACTGATCGAACGGGTCACCGCATCCGACAGCAGATGCAGATTTCCCATATGATTCGCCATTCCACAATACATAAGCTTTCTCCTCTCGCTCTTTTGTGGCATCGATGTTCGTATTGTATTCAGTATTTTTTCATTTGTCAATGCTCTTTGAATATTTTATTTTTAATTTTTTTATATTTATTTTTTCTCCAAGCAATCTGCCATATGCGCATATAACCGTAATTTAAGAAACCGATACAATTAAATTCCCGCAGGTGGTTTCCATAACAATAAAGAGGCGCGGCACTGTTTTGTTCGGACAGTACCGGCGCCTCTCTTGCTGCTTATTCTTTTGCTGCTTATATTTTATCTGAAGCGCCTTTGAAGCAGCTCCCCGCCTTCTGCGCACCTTCATCCGGCACGGCCGTATAAATTTCAATCGCCGTGGTAATGCCGCTCCGGCCATTTCCGTTTCCGGCCCGAGAGCTGGTCTGTTTGGCTCTTGCTGCATTTTCGATCTCATCGGCCGCAGCGTGCTGGAAAGTCAAGGAAGATTAAGACCCATCCGCACAGCAGGCCCGCTTGTAAAGATAGGCGCGCCCCGCTTTTCCCGCACGTTCCAGAACGCCGAGCGCACACAGGACATTGACGGCGGTGCGCGCCTGTGCCGCCGGGCGCCGCACGACCCGCGCAAGCTGTTCCGCCGTGAACGGCTCTTCCAGTGTATCCGGCAGCAGCGCGAGATAATCCGAAGGGCGCGAAAGATCCATTTCTCCGAGAAGCGCATCCGGCACACGTTCGCCGCGGGTGGAGCGGATTTTTCTCTGCTTCCCGTAACCGTCCAAATAGCGGTAGTCGGTCGATT
>JAHZCM010000122.1:1859-3791 GCA_019422905.1 Oscillospiraceae bacterium | reverse complement strand
ATTCCAACAAAACGAGGCGCAGCCGAAAATTCGGATGCTGCATCTGCGGCTTGATTTTATAGAGCTCCGGAAGCGCATCGAACGGAATGCCCTTTTTCGGGCTTTTCTTCCGCTCGGAGACCTCTCCCGTTTCCGGGTCGATCCACCGCAGCCAGCGTTGCTTAACGACCGGATAAACCACCGTCACACGAGTAGCTTCCAGAAAAGCGTCCAGCTTATCTCGCAGGCGGTCAAAGCCGCGCGTCTGGATCTCGATGATCCCTTCCTCGCCGACGATATCCGCCACAAAACCGCCGAGCGCTACCTCCCGGCTCTCCATATCCGGTTCATAATAGGCTTTGAGCGTCGCATGCAGCGCCTTTTCCGAAAGCGTGCCGATGCCGCTCTCCCCCCGCGTGCGCTCGAGCGCCGACCGCCGCGCCGCCTGAAATCTTTCCTGATCCACTCCACAGTCTCCTATAATACCGACGTCATACGGTCGATAAATTCCATGTACGGCCTGCGCAGCATGATCCCGCTAAATTGCCGATGTGATAAGCTGCCGATACCACCTGGCGCGGCTTTTGAAGTCTCTTTACAGATAAGCTGCACCCTGTACTCGCCTTGTTAAAGCCACAAACCGCCGTTTTTTTCAGTATACCATTTTTTCATACGAAAAACAATCCGCATACAGGCGAAAAGCGACGCGGCTTTCGCCGTGTCGCTTTTCGGAAAACGGTTTTCTGAATTGCACTTTACGCGCGCGGCTCAAAGGTGCTGCATTCCGTCTCGCTGACAACGCTTGGATCACTGCAGCAGCAGCCGACGCAGACACAGTCCGCATGGCACTTTTTGTTCTCATTGTACGTGCAGTGCTCGGCGCTGCAATGGATATCCGTGCTCTCCTTCGGAGAAGCGCAGCCGCAGGAGGATTCGTTCCGCGCGGATCTCGTCTGCTCCGCATAGGATGCGCAGCAGGTTTCGCGGCTTTCCATAGCTGCCGGACCGTCCACCTGAATCTTGTTCAGGCTGCAGAGATTGTCCTTGTTGTAGCGGCAGGTATTGACCTGACATTTCAGCTTATTCATCGTCATCGCGATCCTTTCGTATCGGTTTTCGCCGCAGGTTCTGCGGTCCCGATTAGTTTTTCCCGTGAATCGGCGTTTATGCAACGCAAAGCCTGCATCCGGCGCTTGAAAAAAAAACAGGAATATGCTATACTGAATCTGTTCAGCCGATATATAGGGTATCACGGTGTTTAACCGCGAATTCAACGCGATAAGGAACGGTGATTCTTAATGAAAAAAACTGTATGTGTGATTTTTGGCGGCGCATCCTCGGAATATGAGGTTTCCCTGATGTCGTCCTCCTCGATTATCCGCAACCTCGATACGGAAAAATTTGATATTTTGACGCTCGGCATCACCAAAGACGGCCGCTGGTTTCTCTATTCCGGCGGCGTGGAAAATATTGAAAACGGCACATGGGCGGAGCATCCCGACAACCGCCCGGCCTTCATCTCGCCGGACAAAGGCACTGCGGGCCTCGTCGTTCTGGAAAGGGACGGCGGCTGCGCCATCCACAAAATCGACGTGATCTTTCCCGTCCTGCACGGCAAAAACGGCGAGGACGGCACCATTCAGGGCCTGTTCCAGCTTTCCGGTATCCCCTATGTCGGCTGCGGCGCCGCCGCTTCCGCCATATGCATGGATAAGGCCGTGACGCATTCCCTGCTCGCAAGCGCAAACATCGAGCAGGCGCACTACCTGTGGTTCTACGCGGACCGCTATTTTTCGGACGGTGAAAAAATCCGCAACAAGATCTGCGCCCGTCTCAATTTCCCGGTTTTTGTAAAACCTGCAAACGCCGGCTCCTCCGTCGGCATCTCGAAGGTCTCCGCACCGGAAGCGCTGGACGCCGCTATCCGCCTTGCCGCAGAGCACGACGTCCAAA
>JAHZCM010000122.1:1527-1849 GCA_019422905.1 Oscillospiraceae bacterium | reverse complement strand
CCGTGCTCGGCAACCGCGGCAAAAGCGAAGCCTCCATCGTCGGGGAGATCGGCGCAGCGGCGGAATTCTACGACTACGATGACAAATACAAAAACGGCGCGGCGCAGCTTTATATTCCGGCGCGCCTGAATCCCGAAACCGCGGAAGAAATCCGCAAAACGGCAGTGCGCGCTTACAATCTGCTCGGCTGCGACGGCCTCTCCCGCGTGGACTTCTTCGTGACCGAGAAGGAAAAGAAGGTCATTTTGAACGAAATCAACACGCTGCCCGGCTTCACCTCCATCAGCATGTACCCGAAGCTCTGGGCTGCAAACGGCCTGCC
>JAHZCM010000122.1:0-1517 GCA_019422905.1 Oscillospiraceae bacterium | reverse complement strand
GTGAAGGCGGAAGGTCCCGGCTCGATAAACCGCTTTTAACCGGGGCCCTCTTTTGCCCGCCGGCCGAAAGTGCTGGCCGGCATTCTGCCAAAGGCAGAAACATAAAGCGTACCTTGCGCAGAAAGGTAAATGGTCATATTTATGGATAACAGGCCCATCGGCGTATTCGACTCCGGCCTCGGCGGCTTGACTGCTGTGCAGGAGCTGATGCAGATTCTGCCGAACGAGCATATTTTATATTTCGGCGATACGGGCCGCGTGCCCTACGGCTCGCGCGGCCGCGAAACCATCCGCCGTTACGCAAAGCAGGACATGAATTTTCTGGTACAGCACGATGTAAAGGTCGTGCTGGCCGCCTGCGGCACCGTCAGCTCCACGGCGCGCGACATCGGCAACGGCCTTTCCGTACCGTATCTGGACGTTCTGCTTCCCACCGCCCGCGCGGCGGTCAGGCAGACCCGAAACGGGCGGATCGGCATTATCGGAACCGCCTCTACAATCGCCTCCGGCTCCTATCGCCGGGAGATCCGGCAGTTGAATCCCGACATCGAGGTATTCGAGCAGGCCTGCCCGCTCTTCGTGCCGCTTGTCGAAAACGCTTTTGTCTCTCCGCAGGAGGAAATCACGCGCCTTGTCGCGCAGCGCTATCTCGCGCCGATCCGCGAGCGCGGCGTCGATACGCTGATCCTCGGCTGCACGCATTATCCCATCATCAGCGCGACGATCCGCAGCGTGATGGGCAGCGGCGTTACGCTGATCAACTCCGGGCGCGAAGCCGCCATCAGGTGCCGCGAGATGCTGCGCGAGCGAAATATGCTGCGTGAAGCGGAGGAAAAACCCGATTACCGCTATTACGTCAGCGACATTACCGAGGGCTTCCGTCAGGTTGCAGATCTGCTTCTCGGGCAAAGCCTGCCGGGACAGGTGGAACGCATCGACATTGAAAAGTATTGACTGTATGGACTGGTGAAATACAATGCAGGAAAATTATGAAATTACAATCATCGGCCGCCAGACGATTGAGCACGAGACCGGTGAGATCAAAGTGGATACGCTCGGCGATTACAACGAGCGAAACGGCATCAAATACATCTCCTACACGGAATATGACGACGGCGTCCCCTGTGTCGGACACCGCAAGATTCTAAAAATTGAGCCGACCGGCACAGTGACCATGATGTCGCCCGGTACGCCGACCCGCCTGATTCTCGAACGCGGCCGCCGGCACAAGTGCATGTACGACACCGGCGCCGGTCTGCTTTCCCTCGGCATCTTTACCCAGACGCTGAAGCACGACCTTTCCCCGGAAGGCGGCGAGCTGCACATCCGCTACACGCTGGATCTCGACGCGCACCTCTCCTCCGAAAACGAAATTCTCGTCCGCCTGAAGAAACGCGGCGATCTGAGCAAAAACGATTTTTGAAAGGAACATCTCTATGTCTAAAGCGGTAAGCATTGCAAAAGAACAGGTTTATACCGCCGTGCGGAGCGCCATGGAAAGCGCCGTTGCCGCCGGC
>JAHZCM010000121.1 GCA_019422905.1 Oscillospiraceae bacterium | reverse complement strand
AAAGGCCGATTACGCCGCGCGCTTTAAAAAAGGTGTCAAGGTCACCCTCCGAACGGAAATTGGAAGGCGACTGACACCACTCTTTTACTATATAACCGCGGGGGCCGATCATGGTCCCTTCGAAATCAGAAGGAATAACACCGTAATTGCCGATGAGCGGGAATGTCTGAACGACAATCTGCCCGAAATAGCTTTTATCGGTAAGCGTTTCAAGGTAACCTGTCATTCCGGTTGTAAAAACGACTTCCGCCGTCACTTCACCCGCCGCGCCGAAAGATTCGCCGCAGAAAACTTTTCCGTTTTCGAGTACCAAATATGCTTTGTTGCCCATAACGTTTTGTTCCTCTTTCCTGAAATAATTACTGTTCCATTTCCAGCTTGGACGCAGCGTGGATCTTCGATGCGTACCTTCCCGTGAAGCATCCGGTGCACAGCTCCAGCGAGCAGCCCGCACAAGCCTCCAAAAGGCCGTCCGTGCTGATGTAGCCGAGCGAATCCGCGCCGATGCTCCGGCAGATCTCATCGACGGAGAGCCGGTTTGCAATCAGGTTCTCCTCGCTGCCAATATCCGTGCCGAAATAGCAGGTATGTATGAAGGGCGGCGACGAAATCCGCATATGAACCTCCTTCGCGCCCGCATTCCGAAGACTTGCTATCGTCTTCTTACAGGTCGTGCCCCGGACGATAGAATCGTCCACAAGCACAATCCGCTTTCCCTTCACAGAAGCCGCGAGCGGATTCAGCTTGAGCCGCACCGCGTTTTCCCTCTGCGCCTGTGTCGGGAAGATAAAGCTTCTACCAATATAGCTGTTTTTCACGAAGGCCAGCCCATAGCGGATGCCGCTCTCATAGGCATAGCCCATCGCCGCCTCCAGCCCGCTGTTCGGCACACCGCAGACGAGATCCGCCTCCACCGGGTGCTCGCGCGCGAGCATCTTTCCCATATTGAGGCGCGCCTCATAGACGCTCATGCCGTCGATCACCGAATCGGGCCGTGCAAAATAGACATATTCAAAAACGCAGAGGCTCTTCTTCGGCACCGCGGCATAAATCTCCGAGTGGCGGATTTTGCCGTTTTCCAGCAGAACCGCTTCGCCGGGCTTAACGTCCCGCACAAAGCGGAATCCGCAGCTATCCAGCGCGCACGTCTCCGAAGCGACTGCCATACCGTATTCGTTCTCTCCGATGCAGAGCGGACGATAGCCGTTCGGGTCGCGCAGCGCGACGACCCTTCCGTCGCCGGAAAGCACCACAAGGGAGAACGCGCCCACAAGCAGCTTTGCCGCCGTCATTGCCCCGTCTAAAAGATTGCCGGCCTTCAGCGTTTTATACGCGATCAGGGAGGAAATAACCTCGCTGTCGCTCGTTGCGGAAAAGTCTAGGCCAAAGGGCTCGAGCTTTTCCTTGATTTCTCTCGCATTGATAACATTGCCGTTGTGCACCGTGGCGATACGCCCCGTGAGAAACTCCGTGACAAACGGCTGCACGTTCCGGATCGTATTCGACCCGGTTGTGGAATAGCGCGCGTGCCCCACGCCCGCCTTGCTTTTCGGAAAGCCCATCAGGGTTTCCGAGGAAAACACCTCGTCGACCAGGCCGACGTTTTTGTGGCAGGTGATGGCGTTGCCACCGCTTACCGCGATGCCCGCGCCCTCCTGGCCCCGGTGCTGCATGGCCAGAAGTGCGTTATACGTGATGCCGGCGGCCTCCGAATAATCGATCTGATCGGCAAGGCTGACGCCGAAAACCGCGCATTCCTCGTGCAGCGTATCGCCGCCCGCGTCAGACGGAATTTCCTGCACAGTTAAAGGACTTGAATTGCTCATGGGGACCACACTCCTGCTCGCTCAGTTATACGTCTTTAAAATACTCTCGGCAACGCTCCGCTTGGAGGTGCGCATATCCATCGCCTGCTTTTCGATGTACCGGTGCGCCTGCTGCTCGCTCATGCGCAGATACTCGACCAGAATGCATTTGGCGCGCGCCACAATCCGGATTTCCTCCATCTTGGTTTGCAGACGCCTGTTCTCACTGTCCAGCCTGCGCCAGCGGTTCTGCGTTGCCAGCATCAGCCGCAGCGCCTGATAGAAGAGCGTTTTGGAAACCGGCTTCTGAACCGTCAGCACGCCACAGGCCTCCGCCTGTGCGCTGACCTGGTCGAACAGCTCGCTTTTGACAATCAGCAGCGCGCCCGTAGCGGCCTGCTCCGTCGCATGCTCTGCAAGCGCATGGCCGAATTCATCCGGAAGCGGCGTGTTGATGATCACAAGGTCGTAGCTGTTCTGCAGCAGAAGCCTTCTCGCTTCGCCGCCGTTTGAAGCGGTCGTAACCGGGAAGAATTCGCTTCTCGACAGCATTTCCGCAATATACGCCGCGCCCTTCTGCGTGCCGGAAACAATCAGAACGCTGTGCTGGGTTATCCCGTTTTTCATCGGTCTGCCCCCGTTTAAGCGCCGTGCCGATCGCGGTGGAATGTCCGGATAAAGGTTTTGACAAAATACTCCGGGAACACGTTCCGAATAAAGCTGCTCTTCTCGAAAACGCGGATCGCCTCCTCGGCGGATTTCGGCAGCTTCTCGCTGGTTTCGCGCGCGGAATCCGGCTTCGGCAGCTTTGTCCTTTTCAAAACGCCGTCCAGGCCGGCGTAAATCAGCGCCGCATACGCCAGATACGGATTTGCCGTGGAATCCGGAGAGCGCACCTCGATCGTCCTGTGCCCTGCCTTTTTATAGGCAAAGCAGCGCCTGCTCGTCTCCGACCAGGAGACATACTCCGGCACGTCAAACGCGCCGAGCCGCCTGTAGGAAGCCGGCGTGGGATTCAGAATCGCCGTGATCTCCGCCGCATGCGCCAGAATACCCGCGAGAAAATTCCCGGAGCAGTCTTTGTCGCGCACGGCTGGCGTCAGGCTGATATGAAAGCCGTTGCCGTCCTTGTCCGGAATCGGGGTCGGATCGAACGACGCGGTGAGCCCGTTTCTCGCCGCCATGGTTTTAACGACGGATTGGTAGGTAATCACGTCGTCGGCGGAGGAAACCGCCGTGCCGCGGCAGAAATCGATGATGTTCTGGCCGGGACCTCCGCTGTGGTGGGAGCTTTCGGGCATAACGCCCATATCCTCCAGCGTCAGACAGATTTCGCGGCGAACATCCTCGCCCTTATCCTCCGGCGCCGCATCCATAAAGCCGGCATTGTCAAATGGGATATCGGTCGGGTTGCCTTCTTCATCGTTTTTAAAGAGGTAGAACTCGCTTCTTGCCCCAAAATTAAATATTATACCATGAAGCTCCGCGATGTCAACCGCTTTTTTCAGAATGCCGCGGCAGTCGATGTCGAAATCACTGCCGTCTGACCTGCGGATATCGCAAAAAAAGCGAACTACGCGCCCATGCGCCGGCCGCCACGGCAGCAGGGCCATGGTGGAGGTGTCCGGTACGAGAAACAGCTCGCTGTCATGCTCCTTTTCAAAGCCCGGAATCCGGGAAGCGTCGATCGGAATTCCCTGCTCAAACGCCTCTGATAGCAGGCTGGGCTGAATCGCGATCATCTTCTGGCGTCCAAAAATGTCGCAAAACGCCATTTTGATAAACTTCACATCGCTGTCCGCGATAAACTCCATAACCTCCGATTTCGTATGCTGCTCACGCATGCGCTGAAACCTTCCCTTCCTGCAATTTAAGCCGGCCACTAAAAAAGGCCGGCCGCGGCGAACGCCTGCCGCCTTGATTATAGCATATATGCTTTTTTCTTGGCAATAACCAGAACGCACAATGTTTTGCACCGGAAAACGCCGTGTATTGGCACCGTGTTTCGGACATGCGTCTCCTTTTTTCGCCGCGCTCAGTTCGTCACATAAAGCTGGTGGTACGGGTTATTGGTATTGGGCCTGAGCACATAATAGTGGCTTGCCAGCAGCGCATCCGCATCCGCGCCGAATTTTTCGCAATAGCGCCGGATCAGTGGCTCCGCGATCTGCATATCCGCCGCGGAGGCCGTATCCGCGACGACCTGTTCCGGCAGGTCCTTCGGCAGGTGCTCGGTGCGCAGGAAGATGCGTCCACCGTGCATGCCCGTGCCGCAGAAATTCCCCACGGGCTGACGATCTTCACAGCCGATGCCGAGAACGACAATCACGCCGCCCGCCTGATATTCGCCGAGAAAGCTGCCGGCCTTGCCGCCGATCACGAGCACCGGAACCTTCTTCTCATATTCCTTCATGTGGATGCCGGCCCGGTATCCGGCGTTCCCCTGCACATAGATGCTGCCGCCGCGCATGGCATAGCCGGCGGCGTCTCCCGTGCTGCCGTAAATCGTGATCTCCCCGGCGTTCATCGTGTCGCCGGTCGCGTCCTGCGCATTGCCGTGCAGAACGATCTCCGCGCCGTCCAGATACGTGCCGAGTGCGTTGCCCGGCACCTCGTAAAGCTCGATTTTCCCCGTGCGCTCCCCTGCGCCGATATAGCGCTCGCCGAGCGCGTAAACTCTCTGTTCCATCTGCTCTTCCTCCTTTACTGCCGCTTCGAAAGAAGCGCCTGGCGCGCCTTCGCCGTAAACGCCATCAACTGCGGCTTCTCACAGATCAAGTCAAAATCAATGGAGCTGAGCGGCGTGCGGTTGCGGATCAGCGCGGTATAAATGCCGGCCCGCGCCACATCGCCGATCAGGATATAGCCCTTGAGCAAATCGTCCTTATAGAAAAGAACCTTGTAATTGCCGTTTTCCTGTGCGGTATACGTTTCGCCGTCGTATGTGCCGGCCGTGATGATGTGCAGACCCATAAACCCGATGGCATTCATCGGGATCGCCTTATCAAAATGCGCCTCGCCGCCTGCCATATTGACGCCTGCGCAGTACCCCTGCATGTAGGCGTTCGGCAGCAGCGCGAGCACGCGGTTCGTACCGGAGGAAATGTCGAAGCTCTCGGCGCAGTCGCCCGCCGCGTAGACCTCCGGCAGCGTGGTCCTTCCGGTATCCTCCGTCACGATGCCCCGGCGGACCGCGCCGCCCGCTTCTGCAACAAGCGCCGTCTCCGGGCGGACGCCGACCGCAAGGACAAGCACGTCAAAATCCAGAACCGCGCCGCTCTTCAAGGTCGCTCTACAGCCGTCAAAGGCCGCGACCGTATCGCCCAGCCGGAAGCGCAGGCCCTGCTCTTCCAGATGCGCCTGCACGAGCGCGGAGCCGGTCTCGTCCAGGATGCTGGGCAGAACGCGGTTCGCCAGATCGACAACCGTGATCTCCCGCACGCGCGCCGCAATACCCTCCGCGCACTTCAGGCCAATCAGGCCGGCGCCGACAATCAGCACGCGGCTCTCCGGTGTGAGCGCCGCCTCCAACGCCTTGGCGTCGTCGAGCGTCATAAAGGAGAAACGCCGCTGAACCGTTTCCAGTCCGTCCATCGGCGGGACAAACGGCACGGAGCCGGTGGATACCAGCAGGCGCTCATAGGGTACCTGCTCCCTGTCCTCCAGCGTAACCGTTTTTTCCCCGGCGTTTATTTTGCTCACTTTAACGCCCAGCCTTGCTTCGACGCGGTTATCCGCATAGAAGCTGTCCGGGCGGTACTTCATCCGCTCCTCGTCCGTCTTGCCCTCCAAAAGGTAGGAAATCAGCGGGCGGCCGTAGGTATGATACTTTTCGGAAGCGATCAGCAAAATCTCCCCGTCCCGGTCTGCGCTGCGGATTCCCTCCACACAGCCGATCCCGGCGGCGGAGTTGCCGATAATCACATACTTTGCCATACGCTCACGCCCTCTCCTCAAAAATGATTGCCTTATTCGGGCAGCCCTGCACACAGGCCGGCTTCCCGCCTGCATTTTCAATACACAGCTCGCATTTCTGCATAACGCCCTCCTCGGAAGGCATGATCGCTCCATAGGGACAAACCAGCACGCAGGTATGGCAGCCGACGCATTTGT
>JAHZCM010000012.1:26638-28719 GCA_019422905.1 Oscillospiraceae bacterium | reverse complement strand
GTTTCCATAATAAGCAGGCGACGAGAAAAACGTGACACCGCATGGATTCTAAAAAAGCGGCCGTATGTCTTTTCGGGGAAAGGCACACGGCCGCAAACGCAATCGAAAGTTTTTTCGAGAAATTTAAAATGTTCGATTGACACCGAACGAACTATTGTTTATAATAAAGATGTTGAGAAACAGATGTTTGAATTTTGGGATTACCGGAGGTTTTTTCTATGCTGTACGTTCTTTTGGGGATCGTTTTACTTTGCGCACTGCTCGGTGTTGTGGAGCTTTTCGTCTGGATTTGGGACAAGGCAGACCGGCATCTGCATACGGCGGATGCCGCGGTCAACCGGCAGGCAAAGCCGGCCGTTATCCTTCTGCCGGCCTGCCTGCCGGATCGGGAATCGATAAAGAACATATATTCTTTGTCGGATCACTTTGCCGACCGCTTTACGGAGGTCGTCCATTCCTGACCGTTTTCGGCATTCCCGGCGTTTTCCCCGATCCGCCCGGGCTGTATTCTGAAAACCTGCCGTCCGGCGTACCGCTTGCGTGCAGGCTTTGCCGATCTGTTGAAAAAGGAGCTTTTTTTGAGCGCAATAAGCCCCGGGCCGATTCGCCCGGGGCTTATTGCGTGGCTGGGAAAATTTTCGTTCTATCGTTTTCTGCTCCATGTATCCGGGCTGAACAGGACGAGAAGCGGGAAGATTTCGAGGCGGCCAAGCAGCATGTCCGCAGAGAGCACCAGCTTGGAAAGATCGCTGTAATGTCCGTAATTCCCGGTGGCGCCGACAAGCTCAAAGCCCGGGCCGATGTTGTTGAAGCAGGCGGTAACCGCCGAAATATTCGTGCCGATGGAATAGCCGTCCAGAGAAAGGACGATAAAGCTCAAAAGCAGAATCACGCAGTACACCGCAAGATATGCGTTGACATTGTTCGAGGTCTCCTCATCGACGACGCGGTCGTCCATCCGCGTGATCTGCACCCGGCTCGGATGCAGCGCCTTGCGGATGGTCCGGCGGATGCTCTTGAGCAGAAGCAGCACGCGGGAAACCTTCAGTCCGCCGCCCGTACTGCCCGCGCAGGCGCCGACAAACATCAGCGCAAAGAGGATCGCCTTTGAAAAGGCCGGCCACTGTTCAAAATCGACCGTAGCAAAGCCCGTCGTCGTCATAATGCTGCTCACCTGGAACGCCGCATGGTGCAGCGCCTCCCGAACGCTGCCGTACAGGCCGGTGATATTGACTGTAATCAGCAAAATCGCGCTGCCCGCAATTCCGGCGTACAGGCGAAGCTCCTCATTCTTAAAAACCGTTTTGAACTGGCGGAGGATGAGCAGATAGTACATGCCGAAGTTGACGCCGAACAAAAACATAAAGATCGTGACGACGTTCTGCAAATATGCGCTGTATTCCTCCATGCTGCTGTTGCGGATTGCAAAGCCGCCGGTACCGGCGGTGCCAAAAGCAATGCAGAAGCTGTCGAATACCGGCATACCGCCCAGCAGGAGGAAGCCGATGCAGAGCACGGTAAGCAGGATATACAGCCCATATAAAATCATGGCGGTCTGCCGCACATGCGGCGTCAGCTTTCCGACGCTCGGCCCCGGGCTCTCCGCACGCATCAGAAACATGCCGGAGCCTGCGGTTTTCCGCGCCTGCGGCACAACGGCCAGCAAAAAGACCAGCATGCCCATGCCGCCCAGCCAATGGCTGAAGCTGCGCCAATACATATTGCAGCGCGAAAGCGCTTCCACGTCGCTCAGAATCGATGCGCCCGTCGTCGTAAAGCCGGAAACAATTTCAAACAGCGCGTCGATATAACGGGGAATCTCCCCCGACAGGCAAAACGGCAACGCGCCAAACAGGGATATGGCGATCCACGAAATGCCCGTTGCGGCAAAGCCCTCCTGCGCATAAAAAGCGCGGTCTCCGTTCCGGCTGAGCAGCATGACAAGCAGGCTGAAAACCATCATCAGTGCGATGACGCCCGCATAGGCCGCCACATTCTTGAGTTCGCCGTCGGCAAGCGCGATAAGCATGGGCACGATCATGAACGCCGCCGTCAGCAATACAGTCAGCCCCGTGATGCGG
>JAHZCM010000012.1:20614-26628 GCA_019422905.1 Oscillospiraceae bacterium | reverse complement strand
CCACCTTATGCAAAAATATCGTTAAACTGCAGAATCGGCTGCTCGCGGTTTGTGACAACGATCACCGTGTCGCCCATCTGAAAGACGGAATTGCCGTCCGGCAGAATGGTTTTGCCCTTATGCGTGATGCAGGAGATCAGGACGTTCCGCTTAAGGCGAAGATTCCTCAGCGGCTCTCCGATATAGCGCGAATGCTTGTTGATGACGAATTCCAGCGCCTCGGCGCGGCCGTCCGCAATGCGGTGAAGCGTGATCGCCGCACCGGTCTGGTTCTGCATCGCGCGCACATACTGCACGATATTGGCGCTGCAAAGCTCCTTCGGGCTGACAACGCTGCCGACGGACAGGTTTTCGAGCATGCTCGTGAATTCTATCCGATTCACCTTGGTAATGACATGCGGCACACCCTGCGCGCTGCCGTAAAGAGACGTGATGACGTTCTGTTCATCAATGCCCGTGAGCGTCACAAGCGCGTCCGTCTCCATGATGCCCTCGCCTTCCAGCACGCTCTGGGAAGAGCCGTCCCCCTCAATGATATAGGCTTTGGGAAGCATGTGCGCAAGCTCCATGCAGCGGCCCGCATTCTGCTCGATAATCTTCACCTGCACGCCCGCGCCGATCAGGCTCTGCGCGAGATAATAGCTGACACGCCCGCCGCCGATAAGCATGGCGTGCCGGATTTTCTTCTGCGTCACGCCGAGGAGCTTCATCAGGTCGGAAAGCACCGCCACCGGGGCGGTCACGTAAATGTGGTCGCCGCGCCGCAGCATGGTGTCGCCGGTGGGGATAAAAGCCTGTCCGTCACGAATGACGGCGCAGACGAGCACCCGGCAGCCGCCCAGCACGTGCGGCAGGTGGTTCAGGATGACGTTTTCCAGCAGGCTGCGCTCCAGAATGCGCAGCTCCACGATCTCGACGCGGCCCTTCGCGAAGGTCTCGCGCTTCAAAAAGCCGGGCAGCTGCAGCAGGCGGAAAATCTCCTGCGCCGCCTCGCGCTCCGGATTGATAATCATCGAGAGGCCGAAATCCTCCCGCATCATATAAAGCTGTTCAATATATTCCGGGCTGCGCACGCGGGCGATCGTATGCAGCGACGGATTCACCTTACGCGCCGTCAGGCAGCACAAAAGGTTGATTTCGTCCGCTCCGGTCGCTGCAATCAGCACATCTGCCTGCTCCACGTTCGCTTCGCGCAGGGTGGACATGGTGGCGCAATTCCCCACCACGGACATTCCGTCAAAAAACTGCGCGTCCCTCTCCAGAATCTCCCGGTTTGAATCGATGGTCACAAGCTCATGGCCCTCCTGTGAAAGCTGCCGCGCAAGTGCAAGGCCCACCTTTCCGTCTCCGGCGATGATGATTTTCATTTCCGTTTTTCCCTTTCCCTCTCTGTTTTTCAGAGTCTCTCCAAAATCAAAGCAAATACGCCCGCCGGCAAAAAAGTTCACCGGATCTTCGGCGGATTCACGCACAAGTATACACCAACCGGCGCGTATTGTACAGAGCTATCCCCGCTTTTTCTTCACGAAAATTTAAAATTTTCACAGAAGCCGAAATACCCGGCCATACAAAACGGAACGCCGGGCACGAACCCCGGCGTTCCGCAAATTACAGAATCTGTTCCAGTTGGAGCCGCTCGTTATCCGGCCCCCGGAACATGGCAAATTTTTCCCCGCGCGGGTACAGATCCGGATCCAAAAGAATATCCGTTTCAAACGAAACGCCGCGCGCCTCCAGCTCCGCCTTGCCCTTTTCCACATCGTCCACAAGGATGGAAAGGTGATTGAGCGCGCCGTCCGGCAGCTTGCCTCCGCCCTCCATCAGCTCCACCACACAGCCGTTTTTGCCCATGAACAGCATGTGATAGTCCGTGTGGATGTATTCCCAGACCACCTCAAAGCCGAGCAGCTCGCCGTAAAACCGGCGGGAACGCTCCAAATCTTGCACCTGAACGCCCACATGTCCAAAGCCGAGCACCTTACAGGTTTCCATTTTTCCTCTCTCCCATCTTTTTTGCTTATTCTTCAAGGCGCGCCGTCTTTTGCTCCCGGCAGCATCCTTTTTCCCGCATACCTTATCCGTGCTTCCAGTAGCGCGCGCCGTCGGGCGTGCGCTCGAGATAACCGTATTCGACCAAATACCGCCGAAGCGTCGCGTAATCCTCCCAGATCGCCTGCAAAATTGCATTGACCTCCCGTTCGGTATAGGCGCGCCCCTCTTCAAACTGGGCCGCCACCTGCCGCAGGATCACGATCTTCTTTTTCTCCTTCTTGGAAAATACCTTGAGCCGCAGCGGCTCGAGGCTTGAAAATACATTTTCGAGGATTTTCCGGTTTTCCTCCTCCGTGATGACATACCGCTCATCCACCATCTTCGCCCCCTCATGCGGCGCGAGCAGCGTCTCCGCCGCCGTATTTTTTCCTTTCTTGCCTGCCTCCGCCAGCGTCCACACCGCCAAAAACAGCTTTGCGGCCTTCGCGCGCTCCCGGAACACGAACCGCTGGTGCCGCACCGTAGACGGCGTGACGCCAAGCTTCTTTGCACTGTCTGCATCCCGCATCCCGGAGGCAAACAGGCGCAGCAGCGTCTGCTGGTTTTCCGTGAGGGAAAGCGCCTTCTCCCCGGATGCAAGCAGCCGGTCCAGCTTATCGCTGTGCGCATCGGCATGCAGCCGTGCGGCGCGGCCCGCATCGAAAAAGCGCCCGCCGACCGGGAATACCTCCCCCGCTTCAAAGGCCCTGCCGCAGTATACGCAGGTGAACACGCCGTTCTCCTCCGAAATGCCGCTGCAAAGCGACTCCGCCGAAAGCTTCTCCGTATCGATCATCCCTGCGCCCCTCTTTCTCAATTTGATAAACAAATTATATTATCGTTTATTATATTTGTCAACATTTTTAATTCAATTGAAAGCAAAAAAATCCCCGTACAGCCGGGGATTTCCTTTCACAGCTTCTGGCACACCGGACAATAATAGACCGAGCCGCCAAGGTAGGCTTCCCTTGTGATCGCGCCCCCGCAGACCGGGCAGCCGTGCGCCAGCGTGTTTTTAGACATCTTGGTGATATAGCCGCCTGTGCGGCCGAAAAGATCTTTTTCAGTGTCGCGCCCTCCACGCGCGGTCATCTCGCCGAGAACGGAAACCACCGCCGAAAGCAGGCGCCCGCGCTCCGCTTCGGTCAGATCCCGGAGCTTGCGCTTCGGATGTATATGCGCCGCAAACAGGATATCCTGCAAAACGCCGTTGCCAAGGCCGGGAAAGCGCTGCTCCGTCGCGAGAAACGCCTTCGCACTGAGCGAACCCGGGCTTTCGGCGAGCACCTTTCGAAAATGCGGTGCAAAATCCGCGGAAAACGGAGAAACCGCGGCGCGGCTCTTCGCGTAATACGGGCTTTCGAGCGCGCCCTCATGCAAATAAATGCCGCCGTACATGGCGACCGTAAAGACAAGCGCGCTGTCATCCTCCAGCTCGATCAAAAGCTGGTAGTTTTTCGGCGGCTTTGCGCCGGACACAAGCCGGATGTTCACGCCGTCGCAGACGGACAAGCGGCAGTCCCCGCCGAAATCCAGCTCGGCATACATGCCAAAGCCCTCCGCGCCGCGCAGAACCCGCCCGCACAGCGCCGCGTCGTAGGACGCAGGATCGCCGGAGAACCAGCAGAATTTATGTACCTTCGTCGGCGGCAGCACGCGCCGCACCGTTTTTCCCGCAGCCGCCTCACGGAGCTGCGATGTAAGCGTCAGAATTTCGGGCAATTCGAGCATATTTTCCATTCTCCTTTTTCATTTTATCCACACACCGCATTCCGGCAGCGAATGTACCGGGAATCTCGGTTTTCTGACAAGTTTCCATATTGGGCGTATATCCGCGTTCCATCAAAACCCCAAAGACGCCTGATTCCCCTTGCGCTCACTTAACGCATCGAATATGTATGGGTCGGGTCAATCCCGGCAAGCCCCGCATTTTGAAAGCTCGCGGACATACCGCACCTCGACGACGGGCGTGCCCAGGACTTCGGTCTTTTCCGCGCCGTCGGGCAAAAAGCCGTTCTTTTCGTAGAAACGGCGCGCGTTTTCGTTTGTCGAAAGCACCCAGAGCATCGCCGCCTGAAAACCCGCGGCCTGAAGCCTGCAAACGGCGTCCTCCAAAAGCGCGCGCCCAAGGCCGCAGCGCTGATAAGCCCGCAGCAGATAAATGCCCTGAATCTCTCCCATACCGCGCATATCCGCATCCCGCGCTGCTCCGCAGCCGCAGAAGCCGACGACACGCCCTTCACAAACCGCGACGGACATATGCGGCCACTCCCGCTCCGCCATGGCCGTGCTGCGCGCCGCCGAGCGCGAATCCAGAAAGCTCCGGTCGATCAATCCCGTGTAGGTCTCCCGCCATGCCGTATCGTGCACAAAGCCGATTGCCGGCGCGTCCTCCGGCCCCGCCGGGCGCACAAATCCCGCCGCCTTCTTCATCATCTTCTCCATCATAATGACGCTGCCCCCTCTGCGCAGATTTTTGCGAAGCTGTTTTTAATGCCGCCGCGGAATACTTACAGCGTAGCATTCCGCGGGTGGAAAGTCAAGCCCTCTGGTCATGACCCGCGCGGTACTCCGCATATACTGCTCTGAAAGGAGCTGGATTTGCCATGCCGTTTGTAAACACCCCGCTTCCCTATGCGTTTGACGCGCTGGAGCCGTTCATCGACGCGAGGACGATGGAGCTGCACCATGACCGCCATTTACAGACCTATATAGACAACCTGAACAAAGCGCTCGAAAAGCTGCCCGCCGCCTTTCAAAACTGTACCGCGGCGCAGCTTGCCGTGACCAACACCAGTGCGCTGCGGTATGTCCGCCCGGCGGTTTCCCGGAATGCGGGCGGCGTTTTCAACCACCGCTTTTTCTTCATCGGTATGACGCCGGACGGTGCGCGGCACACGCCGTGCGGCGCGCTGGGCGACGCGATTTTGTGCCATTTCGGCACGCAGGCGGCCTTTGAGCGCGCTTTTACCGACACGGCGCTTTCCGTTTTTGGCTCAGGCTACGCATGGCTCACCTGCGACCGGGGCAGGCGGCTCCGCCTTGTGACGACCGCAAATCAGGACACGCCGATGGCCCGCGGCCTGCGGCCTTTGCTCTGCTGCGACGTATGGGAGCACGCCTATTATCTCAAGCACCAGAACCGGCGGAACGACTATCTCGCCGACTGGCTCCGCGTCATAGACTGGATGCGCGCCGACGATATTTTCACCGGGGCGGTTCCGTTTTCTCCGGATTGAGCCCGTGCATAGCGGGATTTTCCAACACGGCGCCCACCGGCGAAAAGCGGGAGCCGTGGCAGGCGCAGTCCCAGCTATGCTCGCTTTTGTTCCAGATCAGCGCGCAGCCGAGATGCGCGCAGCGCGGCGCGGTGGGACGCAGCAGGTGCGCGGCAGTTTCCAGCAGGTTTGTGAAGAGCTGCGGATGCAGCATGCTCCTGCGGGGCGTAAATGCGATGTCCTCTGGCGCGTCACGGCAGATCTGCGCCGTCAGAAGCTCTGCGGCGAGCATGGCGGTCGTCATGCCCCATTCGTTGAAGCCGGTTGCAACGTACAGATCCGGCGTGCTCCGGCTGTAGCGCCCGACATACGGCACGCCGTCCAGCGTGGTGCAATCCTGCGCGGCCCATACGCACCGCACGCGCGCATTTGGAAACAACCGCCGGGCGGCGCTTTGCACGTAATCCGCACCGCCGCCCGGCTTTCCCTTGCCCGTGCGGTGGTCGCCGCCGCCGATCAAAAGCAGATCGCCGGCCGTGCGGAAGTACAGGCTGCTCTCCCCGGTGCCGACATAGGTTCCGGGGAGCTTTGGCGCGTTCTCAAGCGCCGCCACATAGGAGCGCGTCTGATACAGCTTCATAAAGTACAGGCCATGCCGGTTCAGAAACGGAAAATGCGTCGCGACGACGATTTTCTTCGCATGGACCCTGCCGCGGCTGGTATAGGCCGTATTGGTCTTTAAATCCACCTTTTGCACATAGGTGT
>JAHZCM010000012.1:17837-20604 GCA_019422905.1 Oscillospiraceae bacterium | reverse complement strand
CTGAGCCGCTTTGCCACCCCATGCAGGAAGCGAAGCGGATGAAACTGTGCCATATCCGGATAGCGCACCGCACCCGCGATGGGAAACGGCAGCCCGGCATCCGCAACAAATTCTGCCGGAAAGCCCAGCGTGCGCACAGCCTGCGCCTCCTGCCGGAGCCTTTCAGCGCTGTATTCCCCCGGCGTACCGCAGGTATACATATAAGAGAGCTTTTGCTCAAAATCACACGGGATTTTCTCCGCCAGCGCCCGGAACTGCTCCACCGCCCGCAGGTTTGCAAAGAGATAGCGCCTTGCCGCCGCTTCCCCGCGCTTTTGAATCAGATCGCTGTACAGCGTATCGTGCTGCGCGGTGAGCACCGCCGTCGTGCCGCGCGTCGTGCCGTTTCCGGGTACATCGCCTTCAACGAGGACGCAGTCCACACCGGCCTCCTGCAAACGGTATGCGCACAGCACACCCGCCATTCCGCCGCCGATGACGAGCACATCCGCATCCATATCACCGGACAGAGCGGGGTATTCCGGCTGCTTGTCGCTTTCCCACAGATAGTCCATAGCCACACACCTTTCTTCAAATACGCTTTACCGCCCGCCGGGGCCGCAGCTCCGGCGGATAAAGCGCGGCTTTCACAATAGTGTGTGCGAAAAGAACCGGCCCATACGCACAGGCCGGTTCTTCCTCTCAATTTATAAAGTGCCGGTTCCGCCGCGCGGGTCAGGCTTCTGCGGCTATGGTAAAGCGCCACGCGCAGCAGCACGTCCCGTCTGTGATCTCGGGGTAGCAGCTCTCGCAGGTACAGCGGATGCGGCTGTCGATCTCCTGTGCAAAGGCGGTGTATTCGGCGATCCCCGCCGCCCTGCACGGATGCAGCTCCATCCCCTTGCGGCGGCGCGCCGTCTGCACGCGGCAGTCGACAACGCGGTACAAAAGACTACCGCCCTCCATGCGGATTTCATCTGTGTTTACTACAGCGTTATATCAAAACGGCAGCGCCTGCTTCAAGCCTTCAAGGCCGCTGTTCCCGGGCAACGCCAGAAACGCCTTGATGCGGCGCGCTTCTGTTTTGGAGAAGCGCGCCCATGCCGCGCAGTCGTGCGCCATGGCGGCCTCCATGCCTTCCCGTTTCTCGACGGATTGAAACCAAACGCCGTCCATTGCGACGAGATTTTTCCCGAACATGCGCACAAGCTCCATGAGCTGTTCCCGCGAAAGGCTCTGCAGAATATCCCCCATCGCTCAGTTCCCCTCCTCACGCAGCGCTTTTTCCTGCTCCGCCTGAATATCCTCAAAATGCGAGAGCAGCGGGCTTTCCGCACTGCCGCCCTTTTTCAGCCGGCGGTTCACATAATTTTTCGTGATCGCCATCACCGTGCCGGAAAGCGTCACAACGCCGATCAGGTTCGGAATCGCCATCAGGCCGTTGAAGGTATCGGAAAGGTCGATAACAAGATCCGCGCTGAGCGTCGTGCCCGCAAGAATCACGGCAAGGAACACAATCTTGTCAATGATTGTGGACTTCGTGCCGAACAGGAATTCCCACGCCTTCGTACCGTAATAGCTCCAGCCCAGCACGGTGGAAAAGGCAAAGAGCGTGACCGCCACGGCGATAAAGATACCGCCGGCTATGCCGAAGCTGTTTGTGAACGCCTCCGTCGTGAGGCCGAGCTTCGTCGCGCCGCTGAAGGACTGGCCCGTCGTGAGATCCACCACACCGCTCGTAAGAATGACGAGCGCAGTCAGCGTGCAGACGACGATCGTATCGAAGAACACCTCAAAGATGCCCCACAGGCCCTGCGTCACTGGCTCCTTGACGTTCGAGGCGGAATGCACCATAACCGATGAGCCAAGGCCCGCCTCGTTGGAAAACACGCCGCGCTTGAAGCCCCATGTAATCGCCTGCTTGATGAGCGCGCCGCCCACGCCGCCGGAAACCGCCTCAAAGCTGAAAGCGTTCCGGAAGATGACCGCGAAGGCCGCGCCAACCTGATCGAAATGCATGACAACGATGGCGGCCGCGCCGATGATGTAGAACACCGCCATAAACGGGACGAGCTTTTCATTGGCGCGGGCAATGCGCTGGATACCGCCGAGAGTCACAAGCGCCGCGACAACCATCACCACCGTGCCGATGATCACCGAATCCCATACAGCGCTGCCTGTGAAGGAAACCACGCTCTGTACGCTCTCGCGGATCGAGGTGACCTGCCCCATATTGCCGATACCGAAGGAGGCCACCACCGCAAACACGGAGAACAGCACCGCCAGAATTTTGCCGATGTGCCTGCAATGCTTCTTCGCGCCGAGGCCGTCGCGCAGATAGTACATCGCGCCGCCGCACCACTCGCCCTTTTTGTTCCGGCGGAAAACCGCCACCTGAGAGTATTACGCCTTCGGCGACCGAGGTCTCTTCCTGCACACTTCGCATAGCACAAATTCATTTCTTTTCCAGCGTACACAAAAAATGCATTTTGTCAATATTCCCCTTGCAAAATTCCTCGCAATCTGGTAAACTACTTTCGTAAATACAAACACCGCCGTCTGCCACCGGGTAGGCGGAAAGCGTGCCCACAGAAAACCGTTAGGTCTCAGAAGGTTTTCTGCGGGCATTTTTTATCGTATTGCAAGAGGAGGCAATTTCATGCGCACTTTTTTCCGGTTCGTTCTGCAAAGCGTGCTCGGCATGCTGGGGCTTTCCGTTTACATTCTCGCAGACACCTTTTTCATCGCAAACTATATCGGCGCAGACGGTCTCGCGGCGCTGAATCTG
>JAHZCM010000012.1:14124-17827 GCA_019422905.1 Oscillospiraceae bacterium | reverse complement strand
TACAGGGCTTTTGGCCGGCATCGGCGGCGGGGTACGGTATACGATTCTCCGCACACGGGGTGAACCCCGTGCCGGCGCTTCCTTCTCCGCAAGCCTTACGCTCGGCGGTGCTGCGGCGGGCCTGTTCATCGCGGCGGGCCTGCTTTTTCCGGATACGCTGGCGCGCCTGCTCGGCGCGGAGGGCTCCGTGCTTGCGCCGACAACAATCTACCTTCAGGTCTGCTGCCTGTTTTCGCCATTGTTTCTTCTGAATGATATTCTCGTCGCCTTCACGCGCAACGACGGCGCACCCGGGCGCGGCATGCTCGCCATGCTTCTCGGCTCTCTCGCAAACATCGTGATGGATTGGTATTTTGTCTGCGTCGCGGGCATGGGGATGTTCGGTGCGGTGCTCGCCACCGGGATGGCGCCTGTTTTTGGCATCACACTCTGTCTGTGCCGGAAACGCAGTTATCGGCCCTGCGCCGGATTTTTAAAGGAGATTCCGCGGATTCTAAGCGCGGGCCTCTCGTCTTTTGTCGGAGAGCTGTCCTCCACCGTTGTGATTCTCGTGTTCAACTACCTGCTGCTTGCACTTTCGGGCAGCACCGCCGTGGCGGCCTACGGCATTATCGCCAACGTGGCGCTCGTGGCGACCGCAATGCTGACCGGCGCGGCACAGGGCGCGCAGCCCCTGTTCAGTCAGGCGTTCGCGGGCCGCGATGAAGCGGCGCTGCGCCGCTTCACACGCTGGGGAATCCGGACCGTACTTCTCCTCGGCCTGTTCTTCACAGCGCTTGCGCTTTTCTTTCCCGTACCAATTGTGGCGGTATTCAGCCGGGACGACGCAGCGCTGGCCGCACTCGCCGTTCCGGGCCTTTCCCTCTATTTTTTGAATTATCTGTTTTCCGGTGCAAATCTGCTGCTCACCGCAAAGTTCGCAGCAACCGAGCGCGCCCGGCCCGCAGCGGTCCTCTCCCTGCTGCGCGGCGTGCTGCTCGTCGTTCCCTGCGCCCTGCTCGGGACGGCGCTCGGCGGCATCACGGGCCTGTGGCTCGCCGTGCCCGCCGCCGAGCTGCTGACGCTTCTTGCCGGCATTCTACTCACCCGCAGGGCCGGATAATACAAAGCCGCCTGTCCAATACGCAGAAGCGTTCGGACGGGCGGTTTTTTCATAAAATCAGAAAATTTTGCGGACACCCGGTATTTTTTTCAGTACCCACGTCACAACATAGGACACGAGCAGTATGCCAAGGACAAGCCCGGCTAAAATCAGTACGCTGCCCGGCCCGTAGGGGTGAATCCCCGTATGCTTATAAACACCGCGCACAAAAATCATATGAATTAAATAGATGCCAAAGGAGCAGCTATCCACTTCTAAAACCAACTTTTTTCCCATTCCAAGCTTTTCACCTGCCGGCTCACGGTCCAGAAGCGCAAACAGGCCAACTGATTGCAGGAGAACGAAAATTGAGGAATAATTGTACAGCATCCCGATTCCGTCCACGCCGCCGATCACACTCAGCATTGTAAAACCGGTAACCGCCGCAGTACCGACCACCGCAAAAGCAAGCGCAATACCGCGGTTGATTCTAAAAACACCGCGATGCAGGGCATACCCGCAGAAAAAATAAAACGGATAAATGGTCGAGGTACAGATATAAAAGCCTGTTTTCACATTCCAAAGTTTCAAAACCGGCAGCACGGAAAGAAAAACCGCATAGACGCAAAGTAGATAACGAAGCTCTGTATCCGAACTGTGCGCCGTAATCTTTTTATAAAACGGAAGCAGCAGATAAAGGCCGACCATCAGATACAAATACCACAAGTGGGACCACGAGGTGCCCTCAAAGAACTCCGCAAAGCCGGAAAGCAGCGAAAATGCAAGCAGTGCGATGACCACACGAAGGATATACTTTTGAAAAATCTTTTGGATGGTGATTTCTTTTGCAGGATCCAGAAGCAGCGCGCCTGAAACCATCAGAAAGCTCGGCACCGCCCACATCATGTTGTTCACCACAACGTTCGAAATGGCTTTCTGCACCTGCGTTGTCTCTTCCGAAAACAGCGTAACTGCGCCATACACCGTATGGAGCAGAACAATAGCGATACAGGCAACCGCCCGAATACGGGAAAATGCGTAAACCTTATTGGAGCCTCCGGGCTGTGCGATATGTTCGTTCATACAGTGCTCCGTCAATTGAACAGAGCATCGTCGCCGATACAACCGCTGTCGCCGCCGGCATCCCCGGCAGGCGTCTCCGGCACATAATCCGGCTCTGGCTGGTAATCCGGCTCCGGTTCAGGCTCATAATTGGGTTCAGGCGCATAATCGTCTCCCGTATCATCCGGCGGAGATTCAGGTTCTTCCGCCGCAGCTTCACCTTCATAAGCTTGAAAAGGTTCTTCACGCTCTTCCGTCTCCTTGATGGACAGCTCAGCCTCCTTGGTTTCCACCGGCTTTTTACTTTCCACAGAGGTGTAGGCTAAATACGCAACTTCTTCCTCAAACTTAATGGTGCCTTCTTCCAGATCACCGAAAGGAAATGCATGCAGCACAAGAACAGAACCATCCTTCAGTACGATTTGAATGTCATACTGCGGCTCCAGGAGCTTCTCATCCTGATCCCCCGTTTCAGCGGCTTCAACGACTTTGGCTGTATCGTAATACAGCACACGCTTTTCACCCGCAGTAAAAACGTCCTTTTCGCCGAGCAGGCTCTCCGGGAACTCCTCCATAGAGGAATCCTTAACCGTAAGCGCAGTAATGTCCTGCTTCGTGCCGTTTTCCAAAATAACCTTGTAAACCGTTGTTTTGTCGCTCTTCGTGCCGATAATCTCAAGCCCATCCTCCGGATTCGGGGAAGGGGTCGCCGCAGCCTTCGGCGTTGCGGTAGCCTCCGGTGTAGGAGACGCAGCGGAGGACGACGGTTCTTCAGAACCTGCGCATGCCGCAAGGGTCATACAGCACACGGCGGCAGCGGCCGCTATAAAAATTTTTTTCGAAATTGAACACTTTCTCATCTTGTAACCTTATATCCTTTTCCTTATTGAACCCGCTTATAATCCACATATTTGAACGTACCGGATGCACCGTAGGTGATCTGATAGCCATTGCGCCCGTATTCATGCTGGAAGTCCGGGTCGAACACATACGTTGTGCCGTCAATCACAATTTCACACCAACCGTGCGGGCTGTTGCCGCCGGAGTTCGTTTTCACATAGCCTTCAACAAAATATGCGTCATATCCAAGGAGCTTCGCCATTTTATAGAAAGTCGACGCCATCACATAGCAGTTGCCCTTCATGTTGACAAAGCCGTAATTTGCATACCACTCCGAGTGTACATAGCCGTTTGCCGCAGAATAACTGAGTGTCTGGTACGGCAGCTTCTGCGCGGACCACAGAAAGGCCGCCTTCAGATCCCAACCAACGGAATCCAGTACCTGCTTGGCGCGCTTTTCCGCCTCGGTCATCCCGGAAGTATCGATCTCCGCTTTCTTGATCGTATTGACATCACCCGAAACAATCTTGACGTACTGCGCAGAGAAGTAACCCACGGTTCCATCTGAAAGCTTAACCTTATACCACTCGCTGTTTGTCTTTTCCATCAGCGTTGCGGCAGTATTCGGCGCAACCGTCTTAATCACAGAGTAGTACGTACCCGCGCCCTTGCGCAGGTTCAAGTACTCCGTAGCTCTGCCGACAACCGGAACGGGCGTCG
>JAHZCM010000012.1:0-14024 GCA_019422905.1 Oscillospiraceae bacterium | reverse complement strand
GTTTCGGCGTGGCAGTCGGCTTCGATGTCGCCGTCGGTTTCGGCGTGGCGGTTGGCTTCGGCGTCGCCGTACTGTTCAGCGTGACCCGCAAGTAATCCCCGGAGCAGTAGCCCTCTACATTCCTCGCCGTCTTAACCCGGTACCATCCGTTGCTGCTCTTCTCCAGCACTGTTACCGTCGTTCCGTTCGGCAGTACCCCCATCGACGCATATCCCGTGCTCGGCCCCTTCCGGATGTTCAGCGGCGCCGTCGTTTTCGCCGTCCCGATCGCTGCCGCCGGTTTCGGCGTGGCAGTCGGCTTCGATGTCGCCGTCGGTTTCGGCGTGGCGGTTGGGTTCGGGCTTGCCGGCGCTATCGTTCCCGTGATCTGCACATACTGCGCATACATATATCCCGTGTAATTCCCATACTGCACCTTGTACCAGCTGGCATTCGTTTTCTCTATCACCTTCACCGATGCATTCTTCGGCACCACCAAAATGACCCTCGTATTCGTCCCCGCTCCATACCGCAGGTTTACATATTCCGTCGACCTGCCCGTATATGTCGCTCCGCCTGTCGCCGTTCCCGTATTTCCAGTAATCTGTATGTAATCCGAGCACATGTATCCGCTCTTCCCGGATGGTACCGTCACTTTATACCACCCTGCATTGCTCGTATCCGTTATCGTCAGTTGCGTCCCCAGGGACACCGTTTCAATAATCCGATTCCCCGTCCCCGCTCCGGTACGCAGATTTACGTATGCCGTTGTTCTTCCAACTGTTTCCGCCCCTACCGTAAGCGGGCACGAAACCATGACCACTGCCAAGGCTAATAGCAGCGCCAACGCCCTTACCTTCAATTTGTTCCCCTTTTTGCTCATTTGTCCTTTTCTCCCGTCTCTTTGTGCTTTTCCTTCCATTTAAATTGATTTTTAGTATAGCACAAGCATTTGAATTTGACAACGCCTTCATGGTAAACTTTGCAAAACTTTTGCCGTACAGCAAAAGCCGCCTGTCCAGCATAGCCTGTCCAGCATATATGTACAATCCGGACAGGCGGCTTTCAATATTAAGTTTTTGCGCCCAAACGCAACGCTTCCGTCAAGCGGGATAAGAGACGGCGCAGCGTGGGCAGAAGCAAAAGCGCCAGCAGAAAATTCCCGGCCGCGTGCATGAGGTCGAACGGAATGCCGCTGATAATATAAGCCACACCCGTCGCAAACCCGCTGATGAGGAAAATCGGGACCGCGGTGAGCGTTCCGAAAAACAGCCCGAAAAAGCCGCAGAGCAGCGCCCAGCCCAGCCGGGATTCCATTTTCCGGAAAAGATAGGCCGCAGCGGCCAATATGGCCCAAATATACAGATAGGAAAACCACCACAGGCCGAAGCCGTAAATCAGTCCCTCCAGCAGGACGAACACTGCAAGCGAATAGGCGACATACCGCCCAAGGGCCAGCGTAAACAGGATGGTGAGCAGGGAGACAAGCTCAATATTCGGCAGGGGTGCCAGCGCGATCTGGCAAACCAGCATCACCGCGCCGAGCACACCGCTGAGCACAATCAGACGCAGGCGCAATCCGTTAATACCCCACCGTCAGCGTAAACTCGTATTTGCCGCCGTCTTCTACCGGGGTGGAATCCACGCCGGCCATCGACATTTCACCATCGATCGTGAGGCACCACCATTCTTCCTTGCTGCTGTCGGCTTCGATGCCGTCCACCTTCGTGACGAACAGGCCGTATTCGCTCTCGCTGCCCTCAATCAGGCCTTCGTTCATGAGCGCTGCGCCGAGCATTTCCTCATCGGTTCTGAGCTCGTGAACGGTTTCATTGCCCTCGGCGTCCACTACCGTAAAGGTATACGCCTTTGCGCCCTGCGTTCCCTTGGGCGCGGCAACCTGCCAAATGACAATGCCCGCGACAATCAGGACGACAAATACGATCGCCGCTATAATCAGCGGCTTTTTTGATTTTTGTGTTTTTTCCATGTTTATCCACTGCTTTCTTCCGATTTTCGGGCACAGAGCATACGCGAAGAAAGCCAGAATCCGCCGCTCCCGCGCGTCTCCCCGGCGCAGAAGCGGTTTTCAGCGGGTCTGTCCCTGTCGCCGGCGCTCGCGGCTCCGCATACTCTCCCCAGGCAAGTCTTCCGGCTTCGGCATCACTGCCGCGCGCTGCCTTCCCATTTTCACAGTGGCGTTTAAACAAAAGCTGTTTTGCGCGCGGCTCTTCCGTTACGGCGGCGGGCCCGCCGGGGCTTTGCACCCCGTTCCTTGTTCGGCTGTATGCGTACATACAGGCACCTGAGATCCCGCCGCCTATCATACGCCAAACCGCCGGATTTGTCAAATTTTGCGCCGCTTTTTCGCCTATACTGCGTCGCCCTCTGGCAGCCGAGCGATGATCGCTTTGGTTTTGATGCCCTGCGCCGTGAACATCACCTCGTGCTCGGACTGGATGTTGTCCGGCGCGTTTTCGCTGTGCAGGTCGTCCGTTTTACACACGATCTCAAAGCCTGCCTCCCGCAGATAACGCTGCGTCGCGAGATACAGATCCATATTGTCGGTCTTGAACCACAGCTCCCCATGGGGCGCAAGAATTTTTTTGTACGTCTCGAGCTGGCGCGTGTGCGTCAGGCGGCGCTTGTGGTCGCCCGCCTTCTGCCACGGGTTACAGAAATTCACATAGATGCGCGCCGCCTTTTCCTCCGGCCCAAAGAGCGCATCCAGCTTTTCGATGTTAAACGCCAAAAGCGCCACGTTTTCGACCGGCTCCTCGCCGAACACCGCCTCGATGTTGCGCTTTGCCACGCCGAGAATGTCCTCGCTGATGTCCACACCGATGAAATTCACATCCCTTTCCCGGTGCGCAAGCGCAGCGAGAAACGTGCACTTTCCGCAGCCGAGGTCGAGATGCAGCGGCCGCTCCCTTTTAAAATAATCTTTCCACGCGCCGGCCAGCTTCTGCGGCTCGCCGATATAAAACGGGCACGCGGCAAGCTCCGGCCGCGCCCACTTTTTCTTTCGGATTCTCAAGGACGGTTCTCCTTTTCTTTTTCGTTTGTATCCTGTATTCTACCGCAGTTTTTCGTGCGGCGCAAGTATTCCCGCATTTTTTCCGAAAACAGGGTTGACAACCGCAGTCTATTCCTATAGAATATAAGCGGAAGTTCATTCTACTGGTATAGACTACGAAGGTGTGGTGTTTGCAATGAAGCTGTATAACAGCGATCTCAATGTGATGGACGTGCTGTGGGATCGCGGAGACTGCTCCGCAAAGGAAATAGCGGAGATACTCGGCGAAACGATCGGCTGGAGCAAAACGACGGTTTACACCGTCATTCAGAAATGCGTGAAAAAAGGCGCGATTGAACGCCGGGATCCCGGCTACATCTGCCATGCGGCGGTCACGCGGGCAGAGATCGGCGGCGAACAGGCCGACGAGATCATCGACCGCCTGTACGGCGGCGCGCCGGATCTGCTGGTCGCTTCGCTCCTCGGGCGGAAGAAGCTCTCGAAGGCGGAGATTCAGCGCCTGCGCGACGTGATCGACCAATACGAGACGGAGTAAGCTTTGTTGAAAAAGAGGGGATGAGGATTATGGAGCGATTCGTTTTTATGACGGTCTCCGCCTCGCTGCTGATCGCAGCCGGGTTTTTGCTGCGCGCGCTGAGCAGGCGGAAAATTCCGCGCAGCGCGTTTATGGCGCTGTGGTGCGCGGCTTCTCTGCGCCTGCTTCTGCCGCTGGAGATCGCGCTGCCGGTCAGCTTTTTCTCCCTGCTGCAAAGAGCGGCGCCGGCAGCTTCGTCTTCCGCGGCGGTATATAGGCAGCCGGCGCCGAGCGTGGAAACCGTGCCGTCCGCCTCCGCTGCGGCCGTATCCTCTGCTTTGCCGTCCGTTGCTCCGGTTCCGGCCCCGGCTGCGGAGCCGATGCGGCCCGCCGAGCTGCTGATGTGGATCTGGATCGCGGGAGCCGCCGTCCTTTTCGGCGCAATCCTGTTTTCACACCTGCGGGAGCAGCGCCGCTGCCGCCTGAAAACGAGGGATCCGCAGGCGGAAGCACTTGTCCCCGGCTATGTGCGCGTCTACCGCTGCGAAAGCATCGGCGCGCCGTATGTTGCCGGGTTGCTCCGGCCGAAGGTGCTGCTTCCCGTCTCCTTGCCGCCGGAGGATCTGGCGCCGGTTCTCTCGCACGAGGTGGCGCACATCCGCGGGCTGGATATTCTCAAAAAATATCTGTTTGCCGCGGCGCTCTGCGTCAACTGGTTCAACCCGCTGGTATGGATTATGGTGCGGACCGCGTCGCACGACCTTGAGCTGCTCTGCGACGAGCGTGCGCTGCGGGGAAGCAGCGCGTCCAGCCGCACGGCCTATGCGCACGCGCTTTTGAACGCCGAGGAGCGCCGCACCATTCTCACGCTGAGCTTTAACAAAAACGATACGGAGGTACGCATCATGAATATTCTGAACAACAGGAGGCCCAAACGATTCGTCACGGTTCTTTCCGCTTTGCTTGTCGCGCTGCTCGTCGCGGCATGCGCTTCCGCGCCGGCGGAGACAAAGGCGGAAATCGATCCCTCTGCCACACCGGCCACTACGGGAACACCGAACGCCGCAGCGTCGCCGGCGTCCGCCGCCACTGCGTCTCCGGCTCCTTCCGCCACGCCGGAGGTTATGACCGAGGATGCCGCGCTCAAGCGGCTTTCGGAAATCGACCTTGAAATCGAAGTCCTGCAAAACGAGCAGCAAACTCTGATCAGTACGCTGGAAACCATGGAGACCATGAGGCGCATTCCGGAGGAATACACCCTGGCCGCCCTTGAGGCGCTGGGGGAAACCGCCTCCGACATGGAAATTTGGGAGGAAAGCACCATTTTATGGGGCGCAGATGAACTCAAAAAGCTGGAATCGGAAGTGCCCGCCGTACAGGGAGACGCCCGGCGCATCACCGTAATGCGCTCTTCCGATGATTCCGTATTAGGTGAATTGATCGTTCCCGCCGGGGAAGTAAAAGAATATTTTGAAAAACTGAAATCTGCGTTTGTCTGGACAACCGGCATTTACTATTCCATCACGTTCGCATAATCTGTCTTTCCTTTTGCGGAGAGGATTTTCCTCTCCGCTTTTTCCGTTTCTGCCCTTGAAAAAGCGCGGAACGCATGCTACACTCAAACTGATAAACCTTGGTATGGGAGGACACACACAATGTGTTTTTCACTGCTGAAGGACTGGTGCGACGCGCTTACAGGCCTGCAGCTCACCCAAATCACAGATCCATCGTTATACGGTGGGATTCTCTGCCCCGCCTGCGGGCGGATTCACGGGCGCTGCGGGGACGCGATTTACCCGATGCTGTTCATGGCGGCGCGCACGGGCGAAACCAAATATCTGGACTGCGCGAAACGGCTTTTTCTGTGGTCCGAAAATATGGTGAACCCGGACGGCAGCTACCGCAACGACACAAACAGTGACTGGAATGGCATCACCGTCTTTGCCGTAACGCAGCTCGCCGCGGCGCTGCACGGCTACAGCCGGCTTCTGGACGCGGAGACATGCACGCTGTGGACGCGCCGGCTGCGGATTGGCGCGGATTATCTGCTTGAGAACGCCGAAAAAATCGGCGGAAATGTCAATTATCCCGTTACGGCGGCTTACGCAATGGCTGCCGCGGGGCACGCGCTGAACGACGGCCGGTACATCCGCAAGGCGCACGCGCTCGCGCAAAACGCCCTGCATTACATCACGCCGGAGGGGCTGCTGTACGGCGAAGGAAAGCCGTGGGAGCGCATCACGCCGAAGGGCTGCCGCCCGATGGATCTCGGCTATAACGTGGAGGAATCGCTTCCGGCTCTGCTCGCTTACGCGGAGCTCGAGCAGGATGAAGCCGTGCGCGCGGCCGCGGAAAAAGCGCTGCTCGCACACCTCGCCTTTATGCTGCCGGACGGCGCCTGGGACAACAGTTGGGGTACCCGGAACAACAAGTGGTCGTATTGGGGCAGCCGCACCTCGGACGGCTGTCTTCTCGGCTACGGCCTGCTTGCCGAAAAATATCCAGCCTGCGGGGAGGCTGTCCGCCGGAACACGCAGCTTCTGCGCGCCTGCACCCAAAACGGCCTGCTCTGCGGCGGGCCGATGTACGCGGACGCCGGGGAGCGGCCCTGCGTCCACCACACGATCTGCCACGCAAAAGCGCTCGCTTCGCTGCTGGAGCACGGCATAGAGCCTGCAAAAAGCGCGGTTCCTCTTCCGCGCGAGACGCAGGCTGCGGTGGTGACCTTCCCGATGGTGCACGTCTCCCTCCTGTCCAAGGGGCCGTGGCGCGCGACCGTTTCGGACTACGATTTTGAGTACAGTTCCGAGGGGCACGCTACCGGCGGCGCAGTTACCATGCTGTGGCACGAATCGCTCGGCCCGGTTTTCGCCGGAACAATGACGAAATATGTGCTTGTGGAGCCAAACAACATGCAGCTTCCGCAGTATCTGGGCGAAATCTGCCTTACGCCGCGGCTGGAATATGCGGAAAACGGCGCGTATTACCGCAGCATCAACGACCTTTCGGCGATCGTCTCCTGCACGGAGGCGCCCGGCGCAATCTGCGTCCACGCATCGGGGCGCTTGTGCGACGCCGCGCAGGCGGGGGAACGGACGTATTCCCTCCGATATACCCTGACGGACTCCGCCTTTGAAATTGCGGGACAGGCCGCGCACCCCGGCGCCGTTTTGCACCTGCCGGTCATCTCCGGACAGGCCGACCGCGTGCGGATACCGGACGCCTGCACCGTGATTCTGGAACGGGAAAAGGGGCGTATCACCCTGCGTGCGGACCGTCCGCTCCGGATTCGGGACGATTTTCCCCAAAAGGCGCCGCTCACGGAGAAAAAACCGGCGGCCGCTCCCGAATATCACCGAGTATTCAACCCCGTCGGCGGCTTTGAGGCCCTGCCGGTCTGTCTCGACGCGGGCAGCGAGCCGTTCTCCGTCGCCGTCACGGTGGAGAACGCTTGAAAAAGCGCGCCTGCCGTGCTAAAATGCTTCTGACAACAACTTATTGGAAAGGAAAAGATTTATGGACATGCAAAAGGGCGCATTGATTCTGGAAGGCGGCTCGCTGCGGTCGCTGTTTACCGCCGGCGTACTGGACGTTTTTATGGAAAACGACCTGTACTTTTCGGACGTGACCGGTGTTTCGGCCGGCGCGCTGACCGGCGTCAGCTACGTTTCCCGGCAACCGGGGCGTACAGCGCAGATCAACATCGGCTATGTCAACGACAAGCGGTATCTCGGCCTAAACAACCTGCTTCGCCACCACGAGATTTTCAACTTTGATTTTCTGTTCAACGAGATGAGCCGCCACATTCTGCCCTTTGATTTTGACGCCTTCAACAGCTCCCCGATGCGTTTCACGGCGGTGGCGACGAATTTGGAAACGGGCGAAGCGGAGTATTTCGAAAAGAGCGCATGCTCCGATATTCTCACGGCGGTGCGCGCAAGCAGCAGTATGCCGGTCCTCTCGAAGGCCGTGACGATCGACGGCAAGCGGTATTTGGACGGCGGCTGCGCCATGGCGATCCCGTACCAAAAAGCCATCGACGACGGCTTTCAAAAAATCGTGCTGGTTTTGACGCGCCAGCAGGGCTACCGCAAGCTGTACACCCGCCGCCCCGTGCTGCGCGCCTATGCAAAATATTTCCGGCACTATCCGAATTTTATCCGCGCCTTATACGCGATCCCCACCCGCTACGACCGCCAGCAGCGGGAAATCGACGCGCTGGAAAAGGCCGGGCGCATTTTTGTGATCCGGCCGCAGAAGCCCGTTGACGTTTCCCACACCGAGAAGGATACGGGAAAGCTGACCGCGCTGTACAACGACGGGCGCAGAGAAGCCGAGCGGCAGATGGAAGCGCTCAAGGCATACCTTTCCAAATAAAACGCCGCCTGTGTACCGTTTGGATACACAGGCGGTTTTGTCGTCTCTCTTTCGGCAGGGAAGCGCCGTTTGATTTTCACAAAGCGCTCCCCGCATCCCAAGTGTTTATTCTGCTTCGACCGGGCACGCCGCATGTTTCATGACCGCGAGCGCGCCGGGAAGCTCCACTTCAAAATCCGATACGCTTCCCTCAAAGCTCATTCGGGCGTCAAAGCCCGCGCGGCGGAGCGCGTTAAAGAATGCCCGGTAATCCGCCTTGTCCGTTTGGGACATCGCGCAGCGCCCGTCGGGATTCGCGATGTGCGTGTGCACAAGCGCTTTGCCGCACGCCTCAACGTCCTCCGGCGTGCCGCCCTCCTCGATCAGATGGTAATAATCGCAGAGCAGCCGGAAGCTCGGATGGTTTACCGCACGCACGAGCCGAAGCCCTTCCATCTGCGTGTTGATGACGTTCGTCTCCGCCCGGCGCAGCGGCTCCAGCGCCACGGTCACGCCATGCCTTCCGGCAGCCTCTCCGAGCATTTTGCCCACTTCGGTGAGCTGTGCCCATGCGCGCTCCGCCGGAAATCCCTCCGGCACACGGCGGCTGCCGCCGCTGCCGAATACGGCGATCTTCACGTCCGCCGCACCGAGCCGCGCCATCGCGCGGTCCAGATAGCGCCGGATTTCACCAAAATCCACGTTCTCGCCCGTCAGGCGGATCTCACCCGGGAACAGGCAATTCGCGGCCTCGGCATGGATCGGCGCGGCCGCGTTTTCCGCGCAAAACGAAGCGAATTCCGCATCCGTCATTGCCGCGAGCGCCGATACGCTCGCCTCAAAATAATCAAACCCGATTTTCGCAAGCCGGCCGGCCTCGGAAACCGGCGCGCACACGCCAAAACGCATAAACAAAACAACTCCTTCGATGGCTTTGCCCCTATTGTAGCGCAGGCTGGGGCACAAGGCAAGCACTTCCCGAAAAAATCCTGTTTTAGCCTTGCCGCACGGCCTGTTTTGCTCTATAATAAATGCAGGACAGGCCGCGGATTTTTGCGCCGCTGGCCGCAGAAAACTTCAAAAGGAAGGATTGTATTGCCATGAGAACCATTCAACTGGGTAAAACCGGCCTACAGGTGCCTGTGCTTGCACTGGGCTGCATGCGCCTTGCCGACGCCGACCGCAAGCAGGCGGAGACCTACCTGCGCACCGCGCTGGATTTGGGCCTGAATTTCTTCGACCACGCGGATATTTACGCGGGCGGACGCTCCGAATCCGTTTTCGCGGAGCTGATCGCCGGCGCGGGCGTAAAGCGCGAGGATCTGATTTTACAGTCAAAATGCGGCATCATCCCCGGCAAAATGTATGATTTTTCGAAGAAGCACATTCTCGAATCGGTAGACGGTATTCTGAAGCGCCTGAACACCGAGTATCTTGACGTGCTGCTTCTGCACCGCCCCGACGCGCTGATGGAGCCGGAGGGGGTTGCCGAAGCGTTCGACGCGCTGGAGGCCGCGGGTAAGGTGCGCCATTTCGGCGTTTCGAATCAGGATCCGAACACGATGGCGCTGCTTCAAAAATATGTGCGTCAGCCCCTCGCCGCGGACCAGCTCCAACTGAGCGTGACGAACGCGACGATGATCTCCCAGCCGATGAACATGAATATCGGCGACGACCGTAACCTCGACCGCGACAACGGCGTGCTCAACTACTGCCGTCTGCACGATATCACTATTCAGACATGGTCGCCGTTCCAGTACGGCTTCATGGAGGGCGTTTTCCTCGGCAATGAGAAATATGCCGATCTGAACCGGACGCTGGAGGAAATCGGCTCGCATTACGGCGTTTCCAGCACGACGATCGCCGTCGCATGGATTCTGCGCCACCCGGCAAAAATGCAGGCTGTTATCGGCTCCATCAACCCGAACCGCATCGCAGAATGCGCCAAGGCCGCGGATATCACCATAACGCGCGAGGATTGGTATGAAATCTATCGCGCCGCCGGCCATCGCCTGCCGTAAGCCATGCACTGCCGTTATGAAACGCCGGTCGGGCCGCTCTGGATCGAGGAGGCGGGCGGCGGGATCTCCCGCGTGACGAACCGCCCCATTCCCGGCGCGGACTGTGAAACGCCGCTGATCCGGCAGGCCTATACAGAGCTGAACGAATATTTTGCCGGTACGCGCAAAGCCTTCACCGTGCCGCTGAATCCACAGGGCACGCCGTTCCAGCTCGCCGTCTGGGCTGCGCTTCGGGAAATTCCCTACGGGGAGACGCGCAGCTACGGCGAGATCGCCGCAGCGGTCGGCAGGCCGAAGGCCGCGCGGGCCGTCGGCGGGGCAAACAACAAAAATCCCATTTTGATTTTCACACCCTGTCACCGCGTCATCGGCGCGAACGGCGCGCTCGTCGGCTTCGGCGCGGGCCTGCCGGTGAAGGAAGCGCTGCTCGCGCTCGAAAAGAAATACCGATAGGCGAAAACCGGCCGGCTCCGGCATGGGAGACCTGTTTTCCCCGGAAAGAAGAAAAGCACAGTTGAAAACGCTGATTTTGAACGGATCGCCGAGAAAGAACGGAGACACAGCGCAGCTCATCCGCTTGGTCACGGAAAAGCTGGCGGGCGAATATAAAATTGTAGATACCTATACCTGCGGCGTTTCGCCATGTGTGGACTGCCGCCGCTGCCGGGAACAGTTCGGCTGCGCCATTTCGGACGAAATGCAGCAAATCTACGCCTATATTCAGGCGTGCGACAACATTCTCATCGCGTCTCCGATCTATTTTTCAGAGCTGACAGGTAGGCTGTTGGATCTGGGCAGCCGTCTGCAGACCTATTTCTGTGCACGCTTTTTCCGCGGGGAAGAAGCCATAGCAAAGTCTAAGCGCGGCGCGGTTATTCTTGTGGGCGGCGGAGACGGCGGCATCGAGAAGCCGTTTGATACGGCACGCACGCTTCTGCACCACATGCGCTGCACGGAGATTTATCCGCCGGTTTGCAGTCACAATACGAACCAAATACCCGCATGTGAGGATGAACAGGCGCTGTCCGGCATAGACGGCATCGTGAAATTTTTCAACCGATAGACATAAGAAGGCCGCTCCGTTGGGGCGGCCTTCTTATGTCTACTTCCGTTTCATTGTGCGCAGAAGCGCTTTGTCCGCGTCGGAAACGCGGTAGGATTCGAGCATTTTCTGAATCGCCTTGTTATACGTCCAGTCGTCGAGCGCACAGCTTTTCAAAAACGCAAAAGTTTTGTCGCGCTGCTTTGCCATGGCGGTCGCCACCGCCCATGCCGCGCCCATTTTGTAGTAATACGCGTCGCATGAAATCGTATTCACGATTTCGAGCACGCGGTCGATGTACGCGTCCGTGAGGAAGTGGCTCATCAGCATGACGACCAGCACGCGCAGTACGAACGGCTCCTCCGACGTGCGGTAGCGCATCAGGAAATCCCATGTCTCCTCCGGGTATTTTTCCGCCTGCTTGAACGACTGGCAGAGCGTGTCACAGTTCGCCCAGTTGTCAATATGCGGCACGGCGCGGTCAAGGTACGCGAGCAGCTCGCGGATATCCCCGCGCGTGCGGCCGAGCACGTAGGCGTACAGCATGGTCATCTCGATGCTCGAAAAATCGCAGGCGTCGAGAAAGCCGCGCGCGTCCTCCCGCGCGAGCCGCGCCGCCATTTTCCGGAGAACCGGCAGCCGAACGCCGACCATCGGCAGTGCGGAGCCCTTGGTGAGCGAAAGGGAAAAATCCCGGAATTTCCCGTCGCGGTTTACAAGCAGCTCGGCTTTGATCGATTCCAGTTCCAATGCAGATACCCCTTTCCCATGTATCCCCGCGCAGGGTTTCTCCGGTATGCCCCTCATCCGAACAGCTTTTTCAGATTCCCGGCCGAAAAGGCCGGATCCGTGTGGAGCGCTTCGAGCATATCCTCCATGTTCTCCGCGCTGTACTCCACCTGCTTCGAGTAATCTTTCGTACAGATGATGCGGTCCCACGGCGTAAAGGCGCCGGCCTCCTGCAGGCATTTTGTATTCATCAGGCAGATGAACCAGACGCTCACCGCGCAGAAGCTGACGCGCGCCGCAACGCGCCCGTCCAGCGCGCCGCGTGCAAAATGGCGGTACAGAAAGTAAACCAGCAGATTCTCGTAACCGCCGTCGATCTCGTCCAAATTGACGGCAAGCGAGGTATCGTCCAGCAGGCGCACGTAGTCCGGCCATGATTCGTCGTAAGGCTCCAGCACCTCCATGACCTGAAACAGCGCTTCCCGCGCATCGGGCAGTGCCCCATTTTCCGGCACGCGCTCCGCCGGAGCGGGCGCACCGCAGATTTCCCGCTGCACGCGCGCGCCGAAATCGATCAGCCGGTGCATACGGACGCGCAGCGGCAAAGAGCGGTCCTGCGCAAGGCGGAACGCCTCATCGCGCAGACGGAAGATTCTCATGCCGCTGTCCGGCACAACGAGCACGTCGGGCAGCCCACCAACCGTGGTGGTGATAAACGTGATCGGCTCCCGCTGCTCAAACAGCAGGCGGCAGGACTCCTCACAGCAAAGCCCGATGCCCATTTCCACGCGGTCGCCGATCTGCTCGTAAAAACGCGGATGCTCGCGGCAGATTTCGCACAAAGCGTCTTCTCCCAGCTCCAGAATCACCTCGCAGAGATTGTCGTCGTTTAAAAAAGGACAGCGCTCGCCTTCATCCAGCCGAAAGCAGGCGGTGCCGTCGGGCAGCTCCTCGACCTGTTCCCGCAGGCGGTCGCCGAAAGGCCCTTCCAGCTTGTCGTAATACTCCCGGGTATCGGGGTCTATGTCAATTTCCCAGCCCGCGCAGCACGTATCGCTGCATGCGGACGCCGTACAGCGGAACCGGTCGTAAAAATTCGGTTTGATAAATTTCATCGTCATTCCATAACAATCGGGTGAACGTCCGGAACCGGCAGAACCGTGCCCGGCCGCAGAACGGACGTCAGGTGTGTGGTGAGCGCATTGCGGACGGGCTTGGGCAGCGGGCCGTCCGCGTGGAGCGCGCGTTCCATCAGGAGATTGGCCGCGGTCGTGGCTACCTCCGGCGTGCTCGGCGCATACTGTGTATAATAGCCGTATGTCTGCAGCGCGCCCTCGTCGTCCAGGCCGGTGAGAAACACCTCGTCCGGCACGCGCAGTCCCGTGGATGTGACCGCCCGCAGCATTGAAACATCCCAGCCCTTTGAGAAGTTGATGATCGCCTTGGGCGGGTTCTCCCGGCGCATGACCGCATACAGAAAGCTCTCGCGCTGCTGCCACGCCTCAATCGGCGCAAGCATCCGGTTTTCCGGCGGAACCTTCGCGCCGAATTCCTTACAGGCGTCCTCAAACGCCTGCAAACGCTGGCGGCCCGGCGCGTAAATCGGCGGGTCCGCCAGATAGGCGATATTCCGGTAGCCGCGCAGGAGCACCTCCCGCGTCGCTTCATAACAGGCGTTGTAGTTGTCGATATACACGCCGTCGCATTCGATGCCCGCCAGCTCGCGGTCCACACAGACAACCGGCGTGCCGCTTTGGCGGATACTGTTCAGATATGCGGCGTTATTCCCTCCGGGGCCATCGACCGGCGTGATAAACAGCGCGGCAATTTTATAGGAAAGCAGGTCGTCGATCAGGCGGCGCTCTCTTTCCGCATTCGAATCGGAATTGCACAGCAGGAGGCGGTAATCGTACTGCTCGGCAATCCTGTCCGCCGTATAAAACAGCTCGCTGAAAAAGGGCGCGAAAATCTGCGGCACAATTACGCCGATAATCCGGGAGCGGGATCTCGACAGGCTCACCGCGATCGCGCTCGGCGAATAATTCAGCGCCTCCACAGCCTTGTGGACGCGCTCCAGTGTTTCCGCGCTGACATATCCGTTTTTGTTCAGCACACGGGACACCGTGGACTGCGATACGCCCGCAGCCTGCGCCACATCCCGGATCGTAGCCTTTGACATACCCTTAGCACCCATATTCTTTCTCCATTTCTGTTATATTCCCTCAACATATAATGATATATTTTTTTCCGTGTAATGTCAAGGAGACCGGCGCACGGTTTTATTTGCGCGCTGTAGGAGTACAATACATTTTGGACAGATGAAAAAAAGAGATGAAGGATAGGCCC
>JAHZCM010000120.1:2074-6065 GCA_019422905.1 Oscillospiraceae bacterium | reverse complement strand
GCAGAAAAAAGACGCAGATCAAAACGGTTGCGGGCAGGTAAGGCCCCGAAATCTCCAATGTGCCGGGAAAATGAGCGGCAACGAAATCCACAGCGGCATTTTGATATTTGGCGAGTAGCCCGCTTAAAAAGACAAAGGGCACGGCGGCTGGCGCGAGAAACGGCACACTCAGGCAGATAGCCGCCAGCAGACCGAAACGGATCAGCCATGAGGAAGCATAAAGAACGAGCAACGAGGTCAAAACCGAGGAGAAATTGATGGTACCGAATACATAGAGCTGTATGGGGAGCATGGCAAGAATAGCGGTGAAAGCAGCCGAACGGCATGCTCCTTGCGGCGATCAGAGGTTATTTTTGCTGTCAGGGCCTTCATCATGCGCGGAGAAAGCTGTATGATACCCAGCGTTGCGAAAAAGGAGAGCAGGAGGGAGACATCGCCGACGTAAAATGGATTTGACACGGTGAGAAACAGAACCGCGACGGCGAGAGAGTTCAACGGATCCGCTGTTCGTCCGGTTATCAGGCCGAGAAGCAAAAGAATCTGCATGATGCCGCTGCGCACTACCGTAACGGACATGCCGGATATGATCATAAAGCCCAAAACGAACAGGATGGAAAGCCCGGCGGCATATCGCCTGCGTATACCGAAGAAACAAAGCGCACTGAGTGCAAACTGCGCGATAATCGCCATGTGCATACCGGAGATTACGAGAATATGCGAGGCGCCGGCGGAGCGGTATGCGACTGTCGCCGTGTCGGAAATATCATCGCGGAGGCCGAGCAGCATCGCACAGAGCACAGAACCCTCTGCCTTCGGATAGGCGGACAGCAGCTTGTCGCGCACGCTGTTGCGGATCAAAGCGCACCACCACGCCGGCGTTTTTTCCTTGGCCGGCACAATGGAAATACTTTCATAATCCGTGATATAAGCGGCGAGCAGTTTGCCGTCCGCAAGCTGCGACGTTCTGGAGGAAAGGCCGCCGCCGTCCTCAAAGGCGACAAAATGCGCGGTACAGGCGATTCCATCACCGATTTCAGCGCGCAGCGCTTCACCGTGCGAAAGCCGGATCGAGAAATCCACAGCTTGCTCGGTGTCCTCTATACAGTGGAGCCGCGCCTTGTAATAATACCTGCCGTAGCTGTGCTCGCCGTCCGATTCAATCGTCGCCTGTATGCGGTATGTGTTTCCGATATAGCGCTCGGCGGGAAGCACGTTGAGCCAGCTCAAAACCGAAAAGACAACCATGCCCGCTGTGGCGGACAGCAGCATAAGAAGCACGGCCGGATGCGTGCGGTACATTCGGAGAAGCAGCACCGCGCAAAGTGCGAGAAACAGTGCGGCGGCGAGATAAGGCGTAATCCCAGCGCCGAGAAAGGTAGCGAGCAGCAGCGCGGCGAAATAGGAAAAGCCGAGCCAAACCGCAGGGCGGGAAACTGTCGTCATGTTATACCGCTTTCTCCGATAAAAATTGCAGGATATCCGTATAACTCTCCGCTTCAAAGGTGACGGGAAGCGCCTCGGGATTTTCCGTGTGATGTGGATTGTACCAGAGCGAATCCATGCCCGCATTCATGGCGCCGCGTATATCGGAGGAAAGGGAGTCACCGATGACGATGCAATCCTCCGGCGCCGCGCCGGGAATATGCGCCAGCACATAGTCGAAATACTGTTTGCTCGGCTTTGCCGCGCCGATGTCCTCCGAGAGGAAATAATCCTTCGTATAGGTGAGTACGCCGGAGTTTTGCAGGCGCGTGTGCTGGGAGGAGGCATTGCCGTTTGTCACAATATAGATGGTGTATAGCGCGGAAAGCGAGCGGAGCAGATCCAGCGCACCGTCGAATGCGGTACCGGTTTTTCCGAGAGCGTCAAAATACAGTGTGTTGAGCACATCCGGGTCAATCGCAGGCAGCGCCGTCTCCCGCAAAAAATCGAGAAAGCGGCTGCGGAACAGCTCCGGTTTCGTACAAAGCCCCCGCTCGAACCGCCGCCACCAGCGCTCGTTGCAGGCGTTGTAGGTCTCTAAGACAGTGCGGCTGAAGGGGAGAGCCGCATCCAGACCGGAAGCACGGTACATTTTCTGAAAAGCAATCTCCATGTCGCGGCTAAAGTCCAGAAGCGTATGGTCGGCGTCAAACAAGAGGTATTTGTACACGGCGTATCACATTCCTTTCATCGCAAAAAGAAATAAAGGGAAAAACCGATGACTGCGAGGTGCAGCACGAAAAGCAGCGGAAGCAGAACCATAAATTTCGGGTGCTTTGTCTTGTGGTGAATCAGGCGCATGGCGATATATTCGCCGAGCGCGCCGCCGAAAAAGCCGAGCAGAAGAAGCGTGCGCTCCGGAATGCGCCAGGCGCCGCGTTTGGCGCGCCGTTTATCTATCAAAGCGGCTGCGGCGGCAGTCAGGTTTATCACCGCCCAATACAGTGCGGCAATGTACCAGAACGGTTCAGGCATAATTCTTCATTTCCCTCATAAAAATTGTATCAGGACAGGTTTATCTTACCGCAAATTGCGGCTTTGGTCAAGCGATCCGGAGAATGAACACTGCAGGGAAAGGAAAAGACTGTATGCTTGTATTGAAAAAGTACCACTACATTGCGGCGCTGCTCGTGCTGGCGCTTGTTGTGCTGCTGGCTGTTTGGAACGGAGGACGGGAAAACGCAGCGCCGTCATCGCAAGATGAGACGCACCGGAGCGGGGTATCCCAAGCTGAAAACAGCGATACACAGCAAGCGGCGTCCGCGGCATCGTCGTCTGCAGAGTCCTCGGCGGAGCAGACGGCGGCGAAAACGGAGGAAACGCCGCTTGTAGGCGTCTGGATTCCCTATATGTCGCTAACCACGGCGGAAAAAACCGAGGAGGCCTTCAAGGCCAATTATGATGCAAAGCTCGAAAGCGCGAAAGCCGTGGGCGCCAATGCGGTTTTCGTCCATGTGCGCCCCTTCGCGGACAGTCTGTACCCTTCGGAGTATGAGCCGTGGTCGCACATTTTGACCGGCACGCAGGGAAAGGATCCCGGCTATGACCCGCTTGAGTATATGGTCGAAAAGGCGCATGAAAACGGGATGGAGTTCCACGCATGGATCAACCCGCTGCGCATCGCGACGGCTTCCACGCCGGGAACATTGGCGGCGGACAGCTTTTACATGGAAAACCATGAGGAAAACCCGTTTTACTTCATCGAGTATGACGGGGGAATTTACTATAACCCGGCAAGCGCCTATATCCGGGAGCGGATCGCAGACAGTGCGGCGGAGATCGCCTCGCTCTATGAGGTGGACGGCATCCATTTTGACGACTACTTCTATCCAACAGACGATGAGTCCATCGATGCAAATCAGTATGCGGCCTATGTGAATGCAACGGAGGAGCCGCTTCCGCTGCATGAATGGCGCACCGCCAATATCAACGCGCTGATCGCAACGGTATACCACCGGATCAAGCAGGTTGCGCCCGACGTCGTATTCGGCATTTCTCCACAGGGAAACCTCGACAACAATGAGAAGATCAATGCGGACGTATTTACGTGGTGCACGCAAAGCGGCTATATCGATTACATATGCCCGCAGCTCTATTACAGCTTTGATAACGAGGCGCTTCCCTTTGAGGAGGCGCTTGAAAGCTGGAATGCCATAGAGCGTCTGGACAGTGTGAAGCTGTATATCGGGCTTGCGGTCTATAAAGCCGGAACGGATGCAGATGACGGCACATGGCTCAATACGGAGGACACGATTGCAAGGCAGATCAAGCGGGCGGAGGAAACCGGAGCAGACGGCATCCTGCTGTATGCGGTCGATTATCTGGAGGCGGAAGAGACGCGCGCCGAAATGGCAAATGCCAAAATCGCGATTGATGCGCTGGAGTAGGGCGACAGATACCCTGCATTCTGCAAAATTCGGAGGGACGTCTTGCGAAAACAGCTTCATTCTGTTATAATAATTAAAATATAATTCGAGAGGTCGGAATTTGACCTGCCTGCGTTACAGCG
>JAHZCM010000120.1:0-2064 GCA_019422905.1 Oscillospiraceae bacterium | reverse complement strand
ACGCAAAACGGCCGGAAACGCTTGCCCGGCTGTTTTGCGGCTTTGTAGCGGGAGGTGAGCGCATCAAACGTGTAATATGCTGTATAGGCATTTTCCTTTACATGCTTCTTTTTTGCCCGGCGTGCCGTATCGGTGTAGTCTCTGCATCGGAGAACACACTTTCCGGAAAGTATTCCGTTATAGTGGAGGCCATGGATTGGGGTCCCGTTGTAACCGGCGTTCTTCTGGAATTTGAAGAAACCGTTGACAGAATTTCCCCGGAAATGATTGGCGTTTTGGAAAAGCGGCAGGGCGGAGAAGATAGGGAGCGGACGGTATCTGCCGCGTATTTGTCGGATAAAGACGGAAATCGGAAAGCCGGTGCTTCCGAGTATGTTTATTTGGAGCTTTTGGCAGAACCGTCCGAAGGAAGCCTGCTCGTCGGCACCGTCAACTCTGTGTGGGACAGCAGCTTTGAACTGCAGTTTTCGCTTCGCACACCACTTTATGCGGACGGCCTTGAATACGGCCAAATCCGGATCAATACGGCTTTTCAGGCATGGACGATGCCGCAGGGGGACCGTTTCTTATATCGGGCCTATTCTTCCAATTCCACCGGGATCCGGCATCATTACGCTTCTTTCATTCCGCAGGAGGATGACCATACGAATCCGCTGATTGTCTGGCTGCACGGCGGCGGTGAGGGCGGAAGCGATGCGTCCGTGGCCGTTATGGGTATGAATGTATCGGCTTTAACCGAGGATCCGATTCAGGAAAAGATGGGCGGCGCTTATGTGCTGGTCCCGCAGGCGCCGACGATGTGGATGGACGGCTATTCGCCCGTTTCCGGCGGAAAATCCATCTATACGGAGAGCCTGATGGAACTGATCTACTGGTATGTTGAAGTGCATCCGGATATCAACCCGCATCGCATTTATATTGGCGGGGCGTCCAACGGGGGATATATGACCTTGGAGATGCTGATCTCCTATCCCGGATATTTTGCGGCCGGATTTCCGATTTGCAGCGGTTATGCCGCGGATACGCTGAGCGAAGAGCAGCTTCTCACGCTGACGCAAACAACGCTTTGGTTTCTTTACGCAGAGAGTGACACGACGCTGCCGCCGTCCTATTACTCGGAGCCGGTGATTTCCAGACTGAAAGCAGGCGGCATGGAAAACCTGCATGTTTCTTCACCGGAAGAGGTCATCGATCCGACAGGGCGTTATTTTGAAGCGGACGGCACGCCTTACCGCTATGACGACGATGATGCGGATTTGGAGCTGTTCGAATGGCTTTCCGCACAGCGCTTGGAAACGCTGCCCGCAGAAGAAAACAATCCCTTTCTTTTTGTTTTGGGCGGAGCAGCCTTGGTGCTCTTTGTATTGGCAATCATCCTGATTCACTGTAAGCATAAAAGACAATCCAAAAGCTCAAAGCCGTGAAGCTTTGAGCTTTTGTCACAGGATTTTACCGATGCAGTGCGTGCTGTCGAAGGATTCGATCCGCACGTCTTGAATTTGCCCGCAAAGCGGCTTTGCGCTTACCGCGAGCACCGGTGTATAATTCATGGAATAGCCCTCGAAAACGCCCTTTGCGGCCTCCCGTTCAAAAAGAACCCGTTCGGTGCGGCCGACCTGCGCGGCAAAAAAGGCCTTTTGTGTGGCGGCCGTCGTGCGGATCATTTCCTGGCTGCGCGCCTCCTTGACCGCATTGGATACCTGGCCGTCCATATCGTATGCTCTTGTGCCGGGGCGGCGGGAATAGGCAAAAACATGGACCTTTGCAAAGGCAATCTCCGCGGCAAAGGCCAGAGAAGCCGCGAACTCTTCCTCGGTTTCACCGGCGAAGCCCACCATAATGTCCGTTGTGATCGCGGCGTTGTCAAACGATGCGCGCAGATTCCGGACAATTGTGCGGTATTCGTCCGCCGTGTAGTGCCGGTTCATGCGCCGCAGCGTCGCATCGCACCCGCTCTGCAGGGAGAGATGAAACTGTGGACACAGCTTCGGCTGTCCCGCCAGGCGCCGGATGGCATCTGCCGAAAGCGGTGCCTGCGTAGGACAGCCGAGGCGGGCGCGTTCG
>JAHZCM010000119.1:5206-6088 GCA_019422905.1 Oscillospiraceae bacterium | reverse complement strand
CTTGAACTCACGGAGCAGACGGTCGACGATGATCTCCAGATGGAGCTCGCCCATACCGGCGATGATGGTCTGGCCGGTCTCCTCGTCCGTATACGCCTTAAAGGTCGGGTCCTCTTCGGCGAGCTTTGCAAGCGCAATGCCCATCTTCTCCTGACCTGCCTTGGTCTTCGGTTCAATCGCAACGCGGATAACCGGTTCCGGGAATTCCATGGACTCAAGGATGATCGGATGCTTTTCATCACAAAGGGTGTCGCCTGTCGTCGTATTCTTCAGGCCGACCGCAGCCGCGATATCGCCGGCGTAAACCATTTCGATATCCTGACGGTGGTTCGCGTGCATCTGCACAATACGGCCGATACGTTCCGTGTTGCCCTTTGTGGAATTGTAAACTGCGGAGCCTGCCGTCAGCGTACCAGAGTACACGCGGAAGAAGCACAGCTTACCAACGAACGGATCCGTCGCAATCTTAAATGCGAGTGCGGAGAACGGTTCGCTGTCGGAGGAATGACGGACGCCGTCCTCCTCCGTTTCGGGATTCACGCCCTTGATTGCCGGAACATCCGTCGGCGCGGGCATATAATCCACGATCGCGTCCAGGAGCTTCTGAACGCCCTTATTCTTATAGGATGTGCCGCAGGTAACCGGAACCATCGTGTTGTTGATGGTGGACTTGCGGATGCAATCCTTGATCTCATCGATGGAGATATCCTCACCCATGAGATACTTATCCATGATCTCATCGTCCTGCTCGGCGACATGCTCGACCAGTTCGGTGTGATATTTCTCGGCGAGCTCCTTCATGTCGTCCGGAATCTCTTCGGCACGGATATCCTTGCCGAGGTCATCGTAATAGACGTAAGCCTTCATCTCCACGAGGTCGAT
>JAHZCM010000119.1:0-5196 GCA_019422905.1 Oscillospiraceae bacterium | reverse complement strand
CAGGTCGATGATCCCACGGAAGGTATCTTCACTGCCGATCGGAAGCTGAATCGGGACAGCGTTGCACTTGAGTCTGTCCTTCATCATCTGCACGACGCGGTAAAAATCAGCGCCCATGATGTCCATCTTATTGACGTAGGCCATACGGGGAACCTTATATTCCTCCGCCTGGCGCCAAACCGTCTCGGACTGGGGCTCAACGCCGCCCTTCGCACAGAAAACCGTAACGGAACCGTCGAGAACGCGGAGCGAACGCTCAACCTCAACGGTAAAGTCAACGTGACCCGGTGTGTCAATGATGTTGATGCGGTTCTGCTTGCCGTTTCTGTCCGGCCAGAAGCATGTGGTAGCAGCCGAGGTGATCGTGATACCTCTCTCCTGCTCCTGTGCCATCCAGTCCATCGTAGCGGAACCGTCGTGTGTCTCACCGATCTTATAGTTGACGCCCGTATAGTAAAGAATACGCTCTGTCGTGGTCGTTTTACCGGCATCGATGTGCGCCATGATGCCGATATTTCTTGTTAATTCAAGTGGTACCTGGCGGGCCATAAAATCCTCCTTAATACGATTACAAGTCGATTACCATCTGTAGTGTGCGAAAGCCTTGTTGGCTTCTGCCATCTTGTGTGTATCGTCACGCTTCTTCGCGGCGCCGCCAGCACCGTTCACTGCGTCAAGGATCTCACCGGCCAGTCTTTCCTTCATCGTCTTTTCGGAACGGAGTCTGGAATAGTTTGTCATCCAGCGCAGGCCGAGGGTCTGGCGTCTCTCCGGACGGACCTCGATCGGAACCTGATAGGTAGAGCCGCCGACACGGCGCGCTTTTACCTCAAGGCTGGGCATAACATTTTCCATCGCCTGCTCAAAAACCTCCAGCGCATCCTTGCCCGTCTTTTCTGCAACGATCTCGAACGCGTCGTAAACGATCTTCTGAGCTACGCCCTTCTTGCCATCATACATGATGTTGTTGATCAGGCGTGTAACCAGTTTAGAATTGTACATGGGATCCGGCAAAACATCGCGTTTTGCTATATTGCCTCTTCTTGGCATAGTCTTCCCTCCTTCACATAAAATAATGAATTCATCGGTACTCGAAAGCACAAGCTCCCGCCGGCTAAGAAAAGGTATTTACGTACGATAATCGTGTATCTATATATAAATACCTTGAAGCGTTTCTGCCTCTCCGGTCAAAAGTTCATTGTGTAACGAATGGTTGCAGCATACGCAAAAGAATTACTTCTTCTTTGCAGCCGCGCCTGCCTTCGGTCTCTTCGCGCCGTACTTGGAACGGGCCTGCATACGTTTCGCAACACCCTGCGCATCCAGTGTGCCGCGGATGATGTGGTAACGCACGCCAGGGAGATCCTTTACACGGCCGCCGCGGATCATAACAACGCTATGCTCCTGCAGGTTGTGGCCGACGCCGGGAATATAAGCGGAAACCTCAATGCCGTTGGAAAGACGGACTCTGGCGATCTTTCTGAGCGCGGAGTTCGGCTTCTTCGGGGTAGCGGTCTTCACGGCTGTACAGACACCGCGCTTCTGGGGGGAATCCTGATCGATCGCAACTCTCTTCTTGGAGTTCCATCCCTTCAGCAGAGCCGGAGCCTTCGCCTTCTTCTCGGAAACAGTACGGCCCGTGTGAATCAGCTGGTTAAATGTGGGCATATTGCACCTCCTTACATAATTGCTATATGTTATACAGAGCTATATTGCCCCGCAGAACAAACTGATATACAAAACGGTATCCTGTCCGCGCAATTTTCCCGTGCGGACAGGCTCGTTTTATGCTTTATCCGGATGGCTCCGGCCGAAATCCTACCGATTTCACTGCCAGAACACACCATTTGACATTATATACCGAAGCTCAATCGTTTGTCAAGTCCCCGGCCTCATCTTTTCCGGATTCTTCGAAAGCGCTCAGTGTGGCCAGAGCCTCCGGGCTCAGGGAGCCGCTCGGCGCATTCGGCGCGATCTCCACGTCGGAATAGCGCTGCAGGCCCGTACCGGCCGGGATCAGCTTACCGATGATGACATTCTCCTTCAGACCCAGCAGCGGGTCGACCTTGCCCTTGATGGCGGCGTCGGTGAGCACGCGCGTGGTCTCCTGGAAAGAAGCGGCGGAAAGGAAGGAATCCGTTGCAAGGGAGGCTTTCGTGATACCGAGCAGCGTGGGCGTATAGGTCGCCTCGCGCAGGCCGGTCTCTCCGTTCGCAATGCGGGCCGCAATCTTTTCGTTCTCTGCAAGCACGTCGTTCTTATCGACCAGCGTGCTGACAAGCAGCGGCGTATCGCCGGCGTCCTCCACGCGGACCTTGCGCATCATCTGACGCACGATGACCTCGATGTGCTTGTCGTTGATATCAACGCCCTGCATGCGGTAAACGCGCTGAACCTCCTGAATCAGGTAATCCTGCACGGCCTCCGGGCCGCTGATTGCCAGAACATCGTGGGGGTTCACGGAGCCTTCCGTCAAGTGTGCGCCCTTTTCCACGACGTCGCCCTCCTTGACGCTCAGACGCGCGCCGAACGGGATCAGGTAGCTCTTCTGCTCGCCGTCTCCGCGGACAACCACATGGCGGTTGCGCTTGACCTCCTCGAAGCCGATCGTGCCGCCGATCTCCGCGATGATCGCAAGATGCTTCGGCTTGCGGCTTTCGAAAAGCTCGTCGACACGCGGCAGACCCTGCGTGATATCCTCCGCCGACGCAACGCCGCCGGTATGGAAGGTACGCATCGTCAGCTGTGTGCCCGGCTCGCCGATGGACTGCGCCGCAATGATGCCGACCGCCTCGCCGACCGTGACCGGCTCGCCGTTCGCAAGGGATGCGCCGTAGCACTTCTTGCAGACGCCGTGCTTTGCCCGGCAGTTGAGGATGGAACGGATCTTGATGCGCTCCGTACCGCGGCCGACGATGATCTCCGCGTCGGCGTCGTTCATCATCTTATCCTTGGAAACGAGCACGTTTCCGTCCTCGTCGCAGTAATCCTCGACGAGATAGCGGCCCACAAGACGCTCCTTCATCGGTTCGATCGATTCGCGTCCCGCCTTGATTTCAAAGACCTCAAGGCCTTCGGTCGTACCGCAGTCCTCCTCACGGATGATGACCTCCTGCGAAACGTCGACCAGACGTCTCGTCAGATAACCGGAGTCCGCCGTGCGGAGCGCCGTATCCGCAAGGCCCTTACGGGCGCCGCGGGAAGAAATGAAGTATTCGAGAATATTCAGGCCCTCACGGTAGTTGGCCTTGATCGGGATCTCAATCGTCTTACCGGAGGTGTTTGCGATCAGGCCGCGCATACCGGCCAACTGACGGATCTGGCTCATGGAGCCGCGGGCGCCGGAATCCGCCATCATGAAGATCGGATTGTAGCGGTCGAGGCCGTTCTGCAGCGCCTTCGTGACGTCGTTCGTGGCCTTTTCCCACGTTTTCAGAACCGCGTTATACCGCTCGTTATCGGAAAGGAAGCCCTCGTGGTAATCTTCGGTAATGGACGCAACTTCCGCTTCCGCCGCCGCAATGATTTCCTTCTTTTCAGGCGGAATCGTCGCATCGCAGACCGCAACGGTAATCGCGCCGATCGTGGAATATTTATAGCCCTGCGCCTTGATCGCATCCAGAACCTCGGAGGTGACCGCGGAGCCATGCTTCTTGATGCTCTTATCAATGATCTGGCCGAGCTGCTTCTTGCCGACCAGGAAGTCGATCTCAAACTTCAGCGCATTCTCCGGCTTGGAGCGGTCCACAAAGCCGAGATCCTGCGGAATCGGGCGGTTGAAGATCATGCGGCCCATCGTTGTATCGACAAGGCCGGTGTAGGTTTTGCCGTCGACCTCTACAGTGCGGCGCACCTTGATCTTGGAATGCAGCGTGATGACCTTCGCATCGTAGGCCATATAAGCCTCGTCCATATCGCGGAAAACCTTGCCCTCGCCCTTTTCACCGTCCTTGTCAAGCGTCAGGTAGTAAGAGCCGAGCACCATATCCTGCGACGGAACCGCAACCGGGCGTCCGTCGGAAGGCTTCAAAAGGTTGTTCGCCGCAAGCATCAGGAAGCGGGCCTCCGCCTGCGCCTCCGCCGAAAGCGGAACGTGAACCGCCATCTGGTCGCCGTCAAAGTCCGCGTTGAACGCGGTGCAGACAAGCGGATGGAGCTTGATCGCGCGGCCCTCCACGAGAACCGGCTCAAAGGCCTGAATGCCGAGACGGTGCAGCGTCGGCGCACGGTTCAGCATGACCGGATGGTTTTTAATCACAATTTCAAGCGCGTCCCAGACCTCGCCCTTCGCGCGCTCCACGGCCTTTCTGGCCGCCTTGATATTGCCGACGGCGCCCGTTTCCACGAGGCGCTTCATGACGAACGGCTTGAACAGCTCGAGCGCCATTTCCTTCGGCAGGCCGCACTGATACATCTTCAGCTCCGGGCCGACGACGATAACGGAACGGCCGGAATAGTCGACGCGCTTGCCGAGCAGGTTCTGGCGGAAGCGGCCCTGCTTGCCTTTGAGCATATCGGACAGGGACTTCAGCGGGCGGTTGTTCGGGCCTGTGACCGGACGGCCGCGGCGGCCGTTGTCGATCAGCGCGTCCACAGCCTCCTGCAGCATGCGCTTCTCGTTGCGCACGATGATATCCGGCGCACCGAGCTCGAGCAGTCTCTTGAGGCGGTTGTTTCTGTTGATCACACGCCTGTACAGGTCGTTGAGGTCGCTCGTTGCAAAGCGGCCGCCGTCAAGCTGTACGAGCGGGCGGATATCCGGCGGAATGACCGGCACCGCGTCGAGGATCATCCATTCCGGACGGTTCCCGGAAATGCGGAAGGACTCCACAACCTCCAGGCGCTTGAGAATGCGGACGCGCTTCTGACCCTGCGCGTTTTCGAGGTCCGCCTTCAGCTCCTCGCTGAGCTTCTCGCAGTCGATATCCTCGAGCAGCTTTTTGATGGCTTCGGCGCCCATGGAGGCCTCGAAATCATCCTCATATTTTTCACGCATATCGCGGTATTCCTTCTCGGTCAGCGTCTGCATCTTGGAGAGCTCGCGCACCGAACCGGGATCCGTGACGATGTAAAGTGCAAAGTACAGAACCTTCTCCAGAATGCGGGGAGAAAGGTCGAGAATCAAGCCCATCCGCGACGGGATGCCCTTGAAATACCAGATGTGCGACACCGGCGCGGCCAGCTCAATGTGGCCCA
>JAHZCM010000118.1:459-6110 GCA_019422905.1 Oscillospiraceae bacterium | reverse complement strand
TCTCCAGAACGTGTACTTGGATTGTGCCGTCCATGAAACGGATGCCGAAGAAAACCGTCAGCGTCAATATGGCTTGGCTGAGCGCGGTCAACAGGAACGAAACCTTGTACTGCATCGCGCTTTTCAACTGTATCGAGAAGTATTTCAAATATAAACGCATAGCTGTAACCTCCTTCTCAGCCGCCCTGGACGACGACGCGGCGCAGCGCTTTCTGCATCAGCCGCCGCCCGAGCAGGACGAGCACGGCGATCCAGAAGATCTGCAAAGCGATCGCGGTGTACGCCGCACCGCCTGCGAGATCGCCGCTGTAAACGCGCAGCGGGACATTGCCGATCGCCGCAAACGGCAGCGCTTCGCAGATGCGGCGCAGGGTATCCGGAAAGAAGGGCAGAGGAATGACGAAGCCGCAAAGAAACTCGGAAAGGGAGAGTACGGCGAGCCGCAGACCCTGCGGTGAAACCGTAAAGAAGGTCAGGACGTAGACAAGCACCGTAAAGGCAACGGCGACGAGCGCGCCGAGCAGGAGAGAGAGCAGAAACAGCAGAAAGCTGCCGGCGTCTGCCGGAAGCGTCATCCGAAAGCCTTCCGGAAGGAAAAATGCTACAAGCAGGATCGGCGCACAGCGCAGCAGGACGCGCGAAAGGCGTGTGGAAGCGTTTTTCATGAACCACATAGCATACAGGTCGATCGGACGGCAAATCTCGTAGGCGACGCCGCCCGTGCGGATGGCTTCAAAAATATCGTTGTCCACGACCCACATCATAAACAGGGCGAGAAAGGCCTGCTGCATCCAGATATAATTCACCGTAGCCTGGAGCGTCATGGGAAAGGCGCCGGGATCGCTGCGGTAAAAAGCGTGGTAGGCGAGGATCGCGAGAAAGCCCCATGCAAACTGCGTCACGACGCCCGCAGCGGCCGCTGCGCGGTACTGCAGGCCCATTGTCATACGCAGGCGGAAGAAGGAGAGGTATTTTCGTATTCTCTTTTTCATGGCGTGCCTCAGATATCAAACTGCTTGTACAGCGCGGCGACCGTTTCGTCGATCTGCTCGCCGCCGCGGCGGATGTCGTCCAGCGTGCCGTCCAGAAGGATACGGCCCTTGCCGATCAAAATGACGCGTTGCGCGAGCGCTTCCACGTCCTGCATGTCATGCGTTGTGAGGATCACCGTCGTGCCGCGTGTGCGGTTCATATCGAGGATGAAGTCGCGCACAGCGAGCTTGGAGACGGCGTCGAGCCCGATGGTGGGCTCGTCCAGAAAAAGGATGCGCGGGTCGTGCAGCAGGGAGGCGGCGATCTCACAGCGCATCCGCTGGCCCAGCGAAAGGTTCCGGGCGGGCGTTTTCAACAGCTCGGAGAGATCCAGCAGATCCGTCAGATTTTGCAGATTGCGCCGGTAAGTGACCTCCGGTACGGCGTAGATATCCCGGATCAGCTCGAACGAGTCGATGACCGGCACATCCCACCAAAGCTGGCTGCGCTGCCCGAAAACAACGCCGATCTGCGCCACATGCGCCTTGCGGTTTTTCCACGGGATGCGCCCGTCCACAAGGCAGGTGCCGCTGTCCGGCGTCAGGATGCCGGACAGGATCTTGATTGTGCTGCTTTTGCCCGCGCCGTTTGGGCCGATGTAACCGACGGCCTCACCGTCCTCCACACGAAAGCTGATGTCGTCCAGCGCGCGGATCTCCTCGTATCCGGGGGAAAACAGCGCCTTCACGGCGTTTTGAAAGCCGGCGCTTCGCTTGCGGACGCGAAAGGTTTTTCGCAGATGCTCCACTTGAATCATGTTTGGTTCCTTTCATACCGATGGGCTGCGCCGCGCCATACCGCCCATGACGGTGAACGGAATGCGGGACGCAAAAAAGGGCATCCCGGCAGGATGCCGCCTTGAACCCCTGTGTGTTGTTGGCGAGCCGCGGTGCTCTGCGGGCGGCTATAACGTGTAGCGGCCCGCAGAGCGCGCCGGAAGGGAGCGGATGCCGCTGCACTTCCTGTGATTTGTGTAACTGAACTGAGAATTCCCAACAAATGGGTTTTAAATTCTACAGTATTTAAATGCGTCTGTCAAGGGCATTTGACGAAATTTAGCGGAAATTCCGCGGCTTATTTGAAAAGTGTGCGTTGCCCCACGGCTTTCGGCCTTTGCGGGAAAGGTTCAAGAATTATTTACAATTTATGGTGTTGACATTTCCTGACCTTTGCAGTATAGTATAGACAAGGGTTAGCACTCGGAAAGATAGAGTGCTAAAACCGAAAGAGGTACAGGTATGGAACTGACAAAACGCAAACAGAATATACTTGCCTCGATTGTAAACGGATATATCCGCACAGGTGAGCCGGTAGGGTCAAAGTCGATCGCGGAGGCCGCCGGAGTATCTTCGGCGACGGTGCGCAACGAGATGGCGGAGCTTACGGAGCTTGGGCTTCTGGAGCAGCCGCACACCTCGGCCGGACGTATACCTTCCCAGAGCGGGCTGCGCGAATATGTCGACAACCTGATGCCGAAGGAAACACTCCCGGAAAGCGAGCGCCTTGCGCTGGATGCGATGCTTGCAAAGAGCGCGTTCGATCCGGAAAAGCTGCTCAGCGGCGCGGGGCGGACGCTGGCCGCCGCCACGCGGTACCTCAGTATCGCGACCACGCCGAGCGGTGCGAAGGCGAAGATCAAGGCCGTGCAGTTCGTGCAGACCAGCCGGCGGACGGCTATGCTGATTCTCATCAGCAGCGCGGGCACGATGAAAACGAAAGTGTTCCACTGCGATTTTGATTTATCCAGCGAGATCATGCGCATCTTCTTCCGTGTTCTGAACGAGCGGGTTACCGGGCGGGATGTGACCGAAATCAACCGGGCTTTTATCCAGAGCCTTGCGGTTTCCTTCAACGATCTGGCGATTCTGATGTCTCCGGCACTTCTGGCGCTTCTGGAGGTGGCGCAGGACACCATGCGGACGGAGGTCAACCTCAGCGGGCAGATGAACCTGCTGTTCTATCCGGAGCTGGGACCCGGCGGGGCGCGCAGAATCATGGACTTTGTGGAGCGGCATGAGGCGGTTACGGCGCTGCTTGCCGGCAGGCCGGGCAGAACGCAGATCCGCATCGGTCGGGAAAGCGGCTGCAATGCGCTCTCCAACACTTCGGTTGTTTCGGCGAGGTACAGCGTGGGCGGCACGGACGCAGGTGCGCTGGCGGTTATCGGCCCGATGCGCATGAATTACGCGCGGACCGCGGCACAAACGGCATATGTTGCAGAACGGGTCGGCACCATGCTGACGCAGATTCTGCGGGAAGAATAGAAAGGGGCATCTTTATGGCAGAGGAAACGAAGTCCTGTCCCGAACAGGAAATTGAGGAACAGGACGAGGCCGCAGTGAAGGCCGAGGATAAAAAGGAAAAAAAGAAGAAGGAGAAGGCGGAAAAGGTACCGAAAGCCGATTACGACCGGCTGCAGGCCGAATTTGAAAGCCACAAGCAGCAGTACCTGCGCGTGCTCGCGGAATACGATAATTTCCGGAAGCGGTCGCAGAATGAAAAGACGGGCGTTTACAACAATGCCGTCGCCGATACGGTCAACGCGGTTCTGCCCGTGGCGGACAATATCGAGCGGGCGCTCGCGCAGGAGAATGCCTCTGCGGAGGATATGCGCAAGGGCGTGGAGATGATCGCAAACCAGTTCAAGGCCAGCTTTGAAAAGCTCGGCATCACGGAGGTCGGCGCTGTGGGCGACCCGTTCGACCCGAATCTGCACAACGCCGTTTCCCATGTAGACGATGCGTCGCTCGGCGAAAACGTGATCGCCGCGGTGTTCCAGAAGGGTTATAAGCTGGGCGATAAGGTTGTCCGGCACGCCATGGTTCAGGTGGCAAATTGAAAATTTCAATTTGCCGCTTCGAAAATTTCCCGGCCGGTTTGAAGCCGCAGCTTCATGTGGCAAAACCGTGAAATTCCAAGCTCGAAAAAGCAGAGGGCAATCCCATGCAGCACGATATTATTTTAAAAATGATACATGCCTGTAATTAAGAAATAAAACACACATTCAATGATTAAAAGGATGGTAATGCATTATGGCAAAGACAATTGGTATTGACTTGGGCACAACAAACTCCTGCGTGGCCGTGATTGAGGGCGGCGAGCCGGTCGTCATCGCGAATGCCGAAGGCGCGCGTACAACACCGTCTGTCGTCGCATTCTCCAAAACCGGCGAGCGTATGGTCGGCCAGGTGGCAAAGCGCCAGGCGATCACGAACCCGGACAAGACGATTTCCTCCATCAAGAGAGAGATGGGCACGGACCACAAGGTCACAATCGACGGCAAGCACTATACCCCGCAGGAGATCTCCGCGATGATCCTCCAGAAGCTGAAGGCGGACGCGGAAGCCTATCTCGGCGAAACCGTCACGAGCGCGGTCATCACCGTTCCGGCTTACTTCACCGACGCGCAGCGCCAGGCGACGAAGGACGCGGGCAAGATTGCGGGCCTCGATGTCAAGCGTATCATCAACGAGCCGACGGCAGCCGCGCTTTCCTACGGCATAGATAAGGAAGACGACCAGAAGATCATGGTATATGACCTCGGCGGCGGCACGTTCGACGTTTCCATCATCGAGATGGGCGACGGCGTGCAGGAGGTTCTCGCGACCGCCGGCAACAACCGCCTCGGCGGCGACGACTTCGACAAGCGCGTTATGGACTGGATCGTCGGCAGCTTCAAGGTATCCGATGGCATCGATCTTTCCGGCGACAAGATGGCTATGCAGCGCATCAAGGAAGCGGCGGAAAAAGCGAAGATCGAGCTTTCCGGCATGACGAGCGCTTCCATCAACCTGCCGTTTATCACGGCGGATGCGACCGGTCCGAAGCATCTCGACCTCACGCTGTCGAGAGCAAAGTTCAACGAGCTGACGGCTGACCTCGTCGAAAATACGATGGGCCCGGTTCGCCAGGCGCTGAGCGATTCCGGCCTTTCCATCAGTGAAATCAACAAGGTTCTGATGGTCGGCGGTTCCTCCAGAATCCCGGCTGTTCAGGAAGCCGTTAAGAAGCTGATCGGCAAGGAGCCGTTCAAGGGAATCAATCCGGATGAATGCGTTGCGATCGGCGCGGCGCTGCAGGCCGGCGTTCTCGGCGGCGAAGTGCAGGGTCTCCTGCTGCTCGACGTCACGCCGCTTTCCCTCGGTGTTGAGACGATGGGCGGCGTCATGACGAAGATCATCGACCGCAACACCACCATTCCGACCAAGAAGAGCCAGATCTTCTCCACAGCGGCGGACGGCCAGACGCAGGTTGAGGTCAATGTCCTGCAGGGCGAGCGCGAGTTTGCGCGCGACAACAAGCAGCTCGGCCTCTTTAAGCTCGACGGCATTGCGCCGGCACCGCGCGGCATCCCCCAGATTGAAGTTACTTTCGATATCGACGCGAACGGCATTGTAAACGTCTCCGCGAAGGATCTCGGCACCGGCAAGGAGCAGCATATCACGATCTCCTCTTCCTCCAACATGAGCAAGGAGGACATTGATAAGGCGGTCAAGGCTGCGGAGCAGTTTGCAGAGGAAGACAAGAAGCGCCGCGAAGAGGTCGATACGAAGAATAACGCGGAAAATGTCTGCTATGCGGCGGAGAAGCTCGTCAGCGACAGCGGCGACAAGATCGAC
>JAHZCM010000118.1:0-449 GCA_019422905.1 Oscillospiraceae bacterium | reverse complement strand
CTGAACAGCAAGGCCTCTGCGCTCAGAAGCACGATCCAGAGCGGTACCATGGACCAGATCAAGGCGGGCATGGATGATCTGCAGAAGGCGATGTATAAGGTCAGCGAGAAGCTGTATAAGGCATCTGCGCCGCAGGACGGCCAGCAGCCGCCGTACGGCACGCCGGGCGCCGGTCCGGATGTGGGCGGCCAGCCGGGCGGCTCAGACGGCGATGTCTACGACGCAGACTACAAGGATGTCGACTAATTGAAAACCGATCCGAAGCGCAAGGGGCTTTGTGTAAAGGCATGCCCCTTGCCTTTTGGAGTTTGCGAGGAGATGACAGCGGATGGCGGATAACAAGAGAGATTATTACGAGGTGCTCGGCGTACAGAAGGGCGCGGCGGACGATGAAATCAAAAAGGCGTACCGCAAGCTCGCCAAGCAGTACCACCCGGATTTGAATCCCG
>JAHZCM010000117.1:4475-6153 GCA_019422905.1 Oscillospiraceae bacterium | reverse complement strand
GATGCTTTTTGACGGCTTCCTTCAGCGCAAAGCCGCCGTGATCCGAACCGATTGCAATAACCATCCTTCATCTTCCTCCTGATTCCTGTTTCTTTTTCAGCTCCCGCTCCGCCTGCGGCAGGCGCAGATAGACCGGCATCAGCGCATCCGGCGTGACCGCCCGCCCCGCATCGATCACCTCCTGCGCCGCAAGCGCCACGCCCGAAGCCCGCTGGAAGCAAAGCTGCGGCTGCAAAAGCCGCGCGCCGAATGCCGAAAAGGTTTTATGACAGAGCGCCGCGCCGTCGCCGACGAGCATAAGCCCGTCGCCGTACGCCTCACATTCCGCGTAAAGCTCCGCGACCGGCAGCGCGCGATCCGCGCAAAGCCGCTCGATTCCGCCGTCTTTTACGCGGAACATGGCGTTGTACACCTGCCCGCAGCGCGCGTCCATCACCGCGCAGACAATGCAGTCCATGTCTCTGGCATTTTCCGCCATCGCGCGAAGCGTGGAAACACCCACACACGGGATATCCCGCGCCATCGCAAGCCCCTTGACACACGACACGCCAATGCGCACGCCCGTGAACGAGCCGGGCCCGGCGGAAACCGCAAGGTAATCTACACAGTCGAGCGTTTTCGCCGAAAGGCGCAGAACCGCTTCCACCATCGGCATCAACGTCTGGCTGTGCGTTTGCTTTGTGTTGATATAAAATTCGGAAAGTATCCTGCCGTCCTCCAAAAGCGCCGCCGAAGCCGGCGACGCGGAGGAATCCAGCGCTAAAATCAGCATAAGGTCATCCTCTTCTTTTTTACTGCACAACGCCGTCAAAGATAGCGAAGCGCACAGGCTTCCGTATCCAGCTCTGCCGGATGCCCAATACGCAGAATCGCATGGTTCGCGCCGTGCCCGAAATCATCGCAGTACACGACCGGGATGCCGTACCGCTCGCCGAACCGCTTCAGCCGCGCCAAAAGCTCCGGATGCGGATGCACGGAATAGTGCCCAAAGACAAGCCCTGTCACCGTGTCCATAAAATCACTCTGTTCCATGTGGGAGAGCATCGCGCTCACATAATCCACGCCGCCGAACCTCTCGTGATCCTCAAGAAACAGCAGATGCTTTTCGTTCAGATCCACCGGAAAATACCGGCTGCCGAGCAGCATGGCGAAATTGCGCGCATAGCCGCCCACCAGAACGCCGCACGCCACGCCTTTTGTCTGCACCTGCCATGGGCTGTTCGCCATGTGCACATCGGCGTCGCCAAGCAGGTGGCGTTCAAACTGGCCGTTATCGTACGCGCTCATCCCGCTCGCCAGCAAGGACGGGGAACCGCCGAAGAAATTCGGGCTCTGCCCATAGTACGTTTCCAAGCCCGTTTTCGCCCACACCGCATCCAGAATCGTCGTGCCGTCGCTGTAGCTGCAAATGCGCTTCGGGTGCCGCCGGATGCTCTCAAAGTCGATGTACGGCAGCAGCTCGTTTGCACCCTCTCCGCCGCCAAAGAACACAAGCTCCACTTCCGGGTCGGCGATCAACTGATTGAAATCCGCCGCCCGCTCCTCCGGCGAAGCGAGATAGCCCCAAGTATCCTTATATAGGTTATCCGCCTCGCGGACGCGATACCCTGCGCGGCGAATCGCCTCCAAGGCCGCGGCGTACGCCTCCCGCTTTGCAACATGGCTCGGCGAGCAGATG
>JAHZCM010000117.1:0-4465 GCA_019422905.1 Oscillospiraceae bacterium | reverse complement strand
CAGATGCCGATCACACCGTCTTTCTTTAAACAGGGCGCAAGCATTTTTTCTCCTCTCCGGCCCGCTGCGGCCTTATAACCTTACAAATCGACGCCGTCCACCGTGATGACCCGTTCCGATTCCGTCTCGCCCTTCTGTATGCCGATACGGATCGTATTTTCCGGCAGCGCGCCGTCGATATTCTCGCTCCACTCGATCACGAGCACATTGTCGGTATCGAGATAGTCGAAGAAGCCGGTCGAATACAAGTCGTCCCATCCGGAAACACGGTACATGTCGAAATGCTGCACGGTCAGCCGCGCTTCATATTCGTTGACCAGCGCAAAGGTCGGGCTGGAGACGACGTCTCCCCCGCCGAGCGCCAGCACAAGGCCGCGCGTAAAAGCGGTTTTGCCCATACCCATCGAGCCGGTAAAGGCGATTACCTCGCCGCCCTTGAGCTTTTCGGCAAGCCTTGCGGCGAGCTTTTCCGTATCGGACACAGATTTCGAAATATAAACCGCCATATCAGAACAGGCCGTGGATCCTGCCGTCCTCGTCCACGTCGATCTTCTCCGCGGAGGGGACCTTCGGCAGGCCGGGCATGGTCATGACATCGCCCGCATACGCGACGACGAAGCCCGCGCCGTTCGAGAGCCGCAGGTCGCGGATTGTGATGGTAAAGCCCAAAGGACGGCCGAGCAGCGCGGCGTTGTCAGACAGGGAATACTGTGTTTTCGCGATACAGACCGGCATGCCGTCTCCGCCGAGCGCCTTGATGTCCTTCAGCGACTTCACCGCCTGATTCGTGAAGGTCACGCCGTCCGCGCCGTAAATTGTTTTGGCGATCGTTTCGATCTTCTCCTCAATCGTCTTGTCAAGCTCGTAAATCGGTTTGAAATTCGTGCTGCCTGCCGTCCTGTCAATCACGTCGCAGACAGTCTGCGCCAGCTCCACGCCGCCTTCGCCGCCCTTTGCAAAGACCTCGGACAGCGCGTAATCCACGCCGAGGGATTTGCAGCAGTCGTCGATTACCTGAAGCTCCGCGTCCGTATCGGTGCCGAAGCGGTTGATCGCCACGACGACCGGCACGCCGTACCCACGCATATTCTCCACGTGCGCGCGCAGGTTTTCAATACCCTTTTCGAGCGCCGGGACATTTTCCGCGGAAAGCTCCGCCTTCGGAACGCCGCCGTTGTATTTCAGTGCACGCACCGTGGCGACGACCACGATGCAGTCGGGCTTGAGCCCCGCCATGCGGCACTTGATATCGAGGAATTTCTCCGCGCCGAGGTCGGAGCCGAAGCCCGCCTCCGTGATGCAATAGTCACCGAGCTTCAAAGCAAGGCGGGTGGCGCGGACGGAATTGCAGCCGTGCGCGATATTCGCAAACGGGCCGCCGTGCATGATCGCGGGCGTGCCCTCGATCGTCTGCACGAGATTCGGGTTGATTGCGTCCTTCAAAAGCGCGGTCATCGCACCGTCCGCTTTGATGTCCTTCGCATAGACCGGTTTGCCGTCATAGGTATAAGCGATCAAAATGCGGCCGAGGCGCGCTTTCAGGTCCTTCAGATCCTGCGCGAGGCAGAGGATCGCCATGACCTCGCTCGCCACCGTGATGATAAAGCCGTCTTCACGCGGCACACCGTTGATCTTGCCGCCAAGGCCGACCACAATATTGCGCAGCGCGCGGTCATTCATATCGACGCAGCGCTTGATGAGGATGCGGCGCTGGTCGATGCCGAGCGCGTTCCCCTGCTGCATATGGTTGTCCAGCATCGCGCAGAGCAGGTTATTCGCAGAGGTGATGGCGTGCATGTCTCCCGTAAAGTGCAGGTTGATGTCCTCCATCGGCAGAACCTGTGCATAGCCGCCGCCGGCTGCGCCGCCCTTGATGCCGAAAACCGGACCGAGGGACGGCTCGCGCAGTGCGATGACCGCTTTCTTGCCGATCTTCGCCATCGCCTGGCCGAGGCCCGCCGTCGTCGTCGTCTTGCCCTCGCCGGCCGGCGTCGGGTTGATCGCCGTGACGAGGATCAGCTTGCCGTCCGGCTTATCCTGCAGCCGTGTAAAAAGATCGTCGTTGAGCTTTGCCTTAAAGCGTCCGTATGGCTCCAGCTCCTCCGTACATACGCCCAACTCCGCGGCAATTTCCGCAATCGGCCTGAGTTTGGTCTGCTGAGCGATTTCAATATCGGTAAGCATAAAAAATCCGCCTTTCCTTTTCTCCGCGCACCGGCTTGACGGCCGAAGCGCCGAAGCTCATTTTCTCAATTTAGATTATATAGTAAATTCTTCGATTCGTAAAGAGTCGATTTCAATTTGCAAAAGCGAAAATTATGAAAAATATTGCTGAACCGCCGGCGCTGTGTTATACTATTTGCAGTTCACCGCAGATTTTTCACGTTCCGGCCCGCCCGGACGCGACCACCAAAAGGAGCCACCATGAAGAACAACCGCGTTTTCATGCATATCGCCGCGTATTTCCGGCGCATGGATAAAATACTTTGGCTGCTGATGCTCACCATCGCCGCGTTCAGCCTTCTTTTGCTGAAAAGCGTTTCCCGCGCCACATATACCGATTACTTCCGCACGCAGCTGATCGTCACCGTCATGGGGCTGATCGCCGCCGTCGCGCTCTCCACCATCGATTACGACAGCATCGCCTCGTTCTGGTATCTGATTGCAGGCTTTTCCGTTTTCATCATGCTGTACACGATATTTTTCGGCGTCAGCGTACAGGGCAGCGGCGGCGTCAACGCCCGCGCATGGATCAGCATCGCGGGGCGCACCTTCCAGACCGCCGAGCTTGTCAAAATCCTGTTTATGATCACCTACTCCAAGCACATCGCCGTGCTTCGGGAACGCGATCAAATCAAGCGGCCCACGCAGGTTTTTCTGCTTGCGCTGCACGCCGCCGTTCCCGTCCTGCTCTGCCACTTTCAGGGCGACGACGGCGCGGCGATCGTCTTTTTCTTCATGTTCCTCTGCATGAGCCTCGCCGGCGGCGTGCAGATCCGGTATTTCCTGCTGCTCGGCGCGCTGGTTGCCGTCAGCCTGCCGATTCTCTGGAACTTTGTGCTCAGCGAATACCAGATCAAGCGCTTCACCTCCGTTTACAATCTGGATGACCCGTCCGTCCAACTGGACGAGGGCTATCAGCAATACCAGGGCCGGCTCTCCATCGGCGGCGGGCAGCTGACCGGCAAGGGCCTTTTCAACGGGCCGCGCGTCGAATCCAACCTCGTCACCTTCCAGCACAGCGACTACATCTTCTCCGTTGCGGGCGAGGAGCTCGGCTTTCTCGGCTGCACGGCGATTATCATCCTGCTGCTGCTCTACATGCTCCGCGTGCTGTACATCGCCGCCAAAGCGCGGGACGATCTCGGTCGCTGCATGTGCTTCGGCTTCTTCGGCCTGATCGCCCTGCAATCCATTTCAAACATCGGCATGTGTCTGGCGCTTCTGCCCGTCATGGGTGTGACGCTGCCGTTCTTTTCCGCCGGCGGCAGCAGCGCAATCTGCCTGTACCTCGGCTTCGGTCTTGTGCAGGGCGTCTATATGCGCCGCAGCGGTGTCGAGGGGCCGCGCCTGCACAGCGCAAGGACTCTCAAGATCAATTTCCGAAAGCTGAAGGTTTGATATGGCGATACTCGTTTTTGACTGCGGCGGCACCCTGATGGAATACACCGGTATGCCGTCCTCCTGGAGCGCATACTATCCGCGCGGTTTCCGCGCCGTGGCCAACGCGCTCTGCCCGGCCTGCACGCCGTCCGACCTGCAAAGATCCGTAGAGAAGCTCACGGCTTTCAACCCGCGTGTTTCAGGCCGTGAAATCGAATACACGCCGGAGCACATCTTTGCTGCCTGTCTGTCGCACTGGCCGGCTCCTGTCGATCCGCAGGCCGCAGCAGAAATTTTCTACCGCAGCTTCCGGCTCATCCCCGAAATCTATCCGGACTCTCTCCCCACCCTGTGCCGCTTGCAGGCCTGCGGGCACAAAACCGCCATGCTGACCGACCTGCCTTCCGGCATGCCGGACGCGCTGTTCCGCACGGACATTGCGCCGCTTCTGCCCTGTATCGATCTGTATGTATCCTCGGGCACCTGCGGTTTCCGCAAGCCGAATCCCTCCGGTTTGCAGCAGATCGCCGCGCATTTTTCCGTTGACCCGCACAGGCTTATTTTCATCGGCGACGAGGAAAAGGACCGCTGTACCGCGGCACGTGCGGGCTGCCGCTTTCTCCATACCGACCGGAGCCTGAATTCGCAGCTTCAGGCACTTTTGGAAAATATCCTCTGATTCACAGGCAACAGGATTGGAATATAACAGAGCACCGCCCGGGTGTAGGAACCGGCGGTGCTCTATTTTTCTTTATGGATTCCTGCTTCACAAGAACAGGCAAAAAGCTGTGTTTAAGGGGAACTCCTCTTATGATAATTCCTCTCATTCAGAATACTCAGAATGCGATCAATCGCAAAATGG
>JAHZCM010000116.1 GCA_019422905.1 Oscillospiraceae bacterium | reverse complement strand
CGGTATAAACCTTCGCGCCCTCCGCGCCGAAATCCGCGCAGGCTTTCTGCGCGCGTTCTTCGATGATGTCGCAGAATGCGACCAGCTCCGCATTGGGCTGGCGTGTAAGCGAGGGCATATGCTTGCCGTTGGCGATGCCGCCGCAGCCGATAATGCCGATTCTGAATTTACGATCCATGTTATAGCACTCCCCTGTTTGCGCGGAAAACATTCCGCAGGATATTTCGCTTCCATTTTAGAGCTTTACTTCATCTTTGTCAATCCCGCAAGTATTTATAAATTTCATGGCGGCAATTTGGCACCAAAAGCCGTGTCCCATATTGACAAAGACATAGGCTTATATTATAATTTATCTGATACCTGCATGAAGCAGGTCGCAAAAGCAGAAGCTTTTTACAACAATATCAAAGCCTGTCGCTCGTTTCTATCTTTTTGAATTATGTATACCACAGGAGGTATACAGCCTTTAAACCGGAGGCTGTATACTTTTTTTCTGTCTTTTCGCAGAAAACGCAGGCTTTGCACACGGTTTTGATTTTATTGAGGAAAGGATTTTGAACCATGAAAAAGCTTCTGGCATGTTTTTTGACCTTCATACTGGCGCTGAGCCTTGCGGCATGCGGCGGTGCCGGGGATACCGGCTCTGCCCCGCAGGAAAGCGGTGCGCAGACCTCTGAGGCAGCCGCACAATCCTCAGAAGCAGGCGCGGACTCCGCGCCGCAGGCCGAACCGACAACGCTGATTTACGGCAGCGGCGACTATACCCGGATCAATCCGGCGATGGATGAGCACGGTGAAATCAACATTCTGCTTTTCAACGGCCTGACCGGACACAACGGTGAGAATGAAGTCGTGCCCGCACTGGCGAAAAGCTGGGAATTCGACGAGGACACCTGTACCTATACCTTCCATCTGGAGGAAAACGTGCGCTGGCATGACGGCGAGCCTTTCACCGCCGACGACGTGAAATTCACGATTGAAGCCATTATGGACCCGGAAAACGGCTCCGAAAACGCACCGAATTACGAGGACGTGGAGGAAATTACCGTTCTCGACCCGTATACCATCGCTTTTAAGCTCTCCGCACCGAACGTCGCTTTTCTCGACTACATGACCATCGCCGTTCTGCCGAAGCACCTTTTAGAGGGCGAGGACATGCAGACCTCCGATTTCTTCCGCAGCCCGGTCGGCACAGGCCCGTATAAGCTGGCAAGCTGGGACGAGGGACAGGCCATCACGCTGGAAAAGAACACGGATTACTTTCAGGGCGAACCGAATATCGACACCATCGTTTTTAAGATCGTTACGGACGACAACGCCAAGGCCTTGCAAATGCGCTCCGGCGAGCTGGATCTCGCTCTGCTGACGCCGAAGGACGCGCAGTCCTTCATCGATGAAGCGGGCTATACCTGCTATGATATGCTGACCTCCGACTACCGCGGCATCCTTTTCAATTTCTGGAACGAATACTGGCAGGATAACCGCGACCTGATCCCGGCAGTCTGCTACGGCATTGACCGCGAGGCGATCATTGACGCCGTGCTGCTCGGCCAGGGTATGGCGGCATACGGCCCGCTGCAGCGCAACGTGTACAACAACGAGGACGTTGAGCATTACGATTACGACCCTGAAAAGGCACGGGCGGTTCTGGAGGCCGCCGGCTGCACAATGGGAGACGACGGCTTCTACTATCGCGGCGGCGAAAAGGCCGGCTTTGTGATCAGCGTCGGCGCGGGCGATCAGGTGCGCGTCGATATTGCGCAGATCGCCGCGCAGCAGCTTCGGGAAATCGGCATGGATGTAACGGTTGAGATTCCCACACAGGTGGACTGGGGCGGACAGATGGCTTACCTGATCGGCTGGGGCAGCCCCTTTGACGCCGACGACCATACCTACAAGGTTTTCGGCACCGACAAGGGCGCGAACTATTCCGGCTATTCCAACGCGGATGTGGACAAATACCTTTTGGAAGCGCGGCAGTCGGACGATCCGGAAGTGCGCGCCGAGGCCTACGCGCGGTTTCAGGAGGCGCTTGCCGACGACCCGGCTTATGCCTTTATCTGCTACATCGACGCAAACTACGTTGCGAACGCTTCGATTTCCGGCATCGACAAGGAAACCGTCCTGGGCCACCACGGCGTGGGCATTTTCTGGAATGTCGCGGAGTGGACGATTGAAAACTAACCGGAAAGGATGAATTCTATGGAGGAGCTGCTGCGGATCAGCAATCTTTCCGTCAGCTTTGATACGCCGCGCGGTGAAATACAGGCGGTGCGCGGCGTGTCGCTCGCGCTGAACGCCGGAGAGGTTTTGGCGGTGGTCGGCGAGTCCGGCTGCGGCAAAAGCGTGCTTTGCAGAACGGTCATGAAGCTGCTGCCGCCGACAGCCCGCATCAAATCGGGCAGCATCGTGTTGAACGGCACAGACATCACCGGCTGGCGCGAGCGCGATATGCGCCGCCTGCGCGGAAAAGCCTTCTCCATGGTCTTTCAGGACCCGATGACCATTTTAAACCCCACGATTTCCATCGGCGACCAAATCGCTGAGGCTGTGCGCGCGCACCATCGCAGGCTTTCCGGAAGGGAAACGCGCGCCCGTGTTCTGGAGCTGATGGCTCTGGTGGGCATCGACCGCGCCGAAGAGCGGTATGCACAATACCCGCACAGCTTTTCGGGCGGCATGCGCCAGCGCGCCGTGATGGCGATCGCCCTCTCCGGCAACCCGCAGATTCTGTTTGCGGACGAGCCGACCACTGCGCTGGACGTCACCGTGCAGGCGCAGATTCTCGATCTCCTGCGCGATATCCAGCGAAAGCTGCATACCGCGACGGTGCTCGTCACGCACGACCTCGGCGTTGTAGCGCGCGCGGCGGACCGCGTCGCCGTGATGTACGCGGGGAAAATCGTGGAAATTGGTACGGTGGAGGACATTTTTTACGATCCCCGCCACCCCTACACGTGGGGCCTGATGCGCGCGCTGCCCACTTTCTCCAAGGGGCGCCGCACGCTGTATACGATTCCCGGCATGCCGCCCACGCTGATCGATCCGCCAAAGGGCGACGCCTTTGCCTGCCGCAATGAATACGCCCTGCAGATCGATTACGAGGAGGCGCCGTCGATGTTTCAAATTTCGGATACCCATTATGCGGCGACATGGCTTTTGGACCCCCGCGCGCCGAAAATCGCCTGTCCGGTGAGGAGGGCTGCGCATGCCTGAAACACTCGTCGACATACAATCCGTAACGCATGGGTTCCGGCTGACAAAGCACACGGCCATCCGTGCGCTGGATCAGGTGTCCTTGCAGCTCCGCCGCGGCGAGATTTTCGGGCTTGTGGGCGAGTCCGGCTCCGGAAAATCAACGCTGGCCCGCTGCCTGATGAACATATACAAGCCGTCCGCCGGCAAAATCCTGTACGACGGCATCGACATCTGCGACCGGAAGCAGCTCCGCGTACACCGCAAAACACTGCAAACCAAGCGACAGATTATCTTTCAGGATTCGAATTTCAGCTTAAACCAGCGCATGAAGGTGCTCGATATTTTAGCGGAGCCGATGCGCATCGCCCGCACCGCACCGCCCAAGGCCGCGCTGCGCGAGGAAATGGAGCAGGCACTGCGCCGCGTCGGGCTGGACGGCGCCTATCTGAACCGCTCCCCCGCGGAGCTTTCCGGCGGCCAGCGGCAGCGCGTGGCGATTGCCCGCGCGCTCTCCATGTCCCCGGAGCTTCTCGTCGCAGACGAGCCGATCGCCTCTTTGGACGTTTCCATTCAGGCGCAGATCGTCAACCTGTTCCGCGAGCTTCATGAACAGCAGAAATTCACGCTGCTGTTCATCGCCCACGACCTCGCCATGGTCGAATTTCTCTGCGACCGTATCGGCGTCCTGTGTAAGGGCTGTCTCGTGGAGGTCGCGCCGACGGCAGAGCTGTTTGAAAACCCGCTGCACGCCTACACGCGGGCACTGCTCTCCTCGATCCCGATTCCCGATCCGAGGCTTGAGCGGATTCGGAAAGCGCAAGCCTTTGCGGCTTCCGCCCTTTCGGGCGGGCCGCTTCGGGAAATTTCCCCCGGCCATTTTGTCCGCATCGAAGAGGAGGATGCCCGATGAACCGAAAAAGAGCAGTCCTGTATTTTTTAAAAAAGCTCCTGCTGTTTGTTCTGAGCGTGCTGGCTCTCTCCGTTCTTGTATTCTGCATCGCCCGCCTTGCGCCCGGCGATCCCCTCGTCTCCTATTACGGCGACCGCGTGGAAAAAATGAGCCCGTCGGAGCGCGAGTGGGCCATGGATAAGCTGGGGCTGAACGAGCCCATCGCCGTGCAGTATGTCCGGTGGCTTCAAAACGCGCTGTCCGGCAATTTCGGCATTTCCTTCAAGTACAAGCAGGATGTGCTGGAGGTCATCGGCGGGCGCGTCACAAACACGCTTCTGCTGGGTGGTATCGGCTTTGTCCTGACCTTCGGGCTGGCGCTTTTGCTCGGCGTGCTCTGCGCGTGGTTTGAGGACCGCCTGCCGGACCGCATTCTGTGCCGCTTCGGCACATTCTCAAGCTGCATCCCGGAATTCTGGCTGTCGCTCGTGTTGATTCTGCTGTTTTCCGTATCCCTGCATCTTCTGCCGAGCAGCGGCGCCTATACGGCCGGAAAGGCGGACGACCCGGCCGACCGCCTGTACCACCTGATCCTCCCCCTTACCGTCGTGGTGATGGGCCATCTCTGGTATTATGCGTACATGATCCGCAACAGGCTTTTGGAGGAGGTGCGGGCAGACTACGTCTTGCTGGCGCGCTCCAAAGGGCTTTCCAAACGCGCCGTCCTGTTTCGCCACTGCCTGCGGAACACCATCCCCTCGTACCTGAACATTATGGCAATTTCCGCGCCGCACGTGCTCGGCGGCACCTATATTGTGGAGGCCGTGTTTTCCTATCCCGGCCTCGGCACGCTGGCCTATGAGAGCGCACGCTATCAGGACTACAACCTGCTGATGGTGCTCTGTATGCTCTCGGGCGTACTCGTCATTCTGTGCAGCATAATCAGCCAGATCATCAACGAGCGCATCGATCCCCGTCTCAGAGACGGGGAAATCCCGGAACCTTCGGAGGTGACCGTACCATGAGCGACCCGCGCTTCGCGGTGGTGGGCATACAGCCTGCGCCTGCGCCCGCCGCCGTTTCAAAACCCAAATGGTATCGCGGCAAGCCGCTGTTCTCCGGTGCCGTTTTGGCTCTGATTCTGCTCGGCTGCCTTTTCGCCGAAGGTATCATGACGAAGGATCCGGCCTATATGGATCTCACAAACTGCAGCGCCGCGCCGGACGCGGAGTTCCTGTTCGGCACGGATACGCTCGGCCGGGATATCTTTTCGATGATCTGGTACGGCGGACGCATCTCGCTTGCCATCGGCTTTCTCTCCACGGTGATTTCCACGGTGATCGCCGTCCTGCTCGGCGCGCTGAGCGGTATTGCGCCTGCGTGGGTGGACGCGCTCTTGATGCGGTTCACGGAAATCTTTCTCAGCATTCCGAATCTGCTTATCGTCATCCTGCTGCAATCCATTCTCGGCAAGCCCAACGTGCTGAGCATTTCCCTTGTGATCGGCGTCAGCGGCTGGCCCGGCATCGCGAAGGTTGTGCGCACGGAGGTGCGGCAGATCCGCGGCAGCGATTTTGTCGTCGCCTCGCGGTGCATGGGCGGCGGATTTTTCCACATTCTCCGCTGCCATCTGACGCCGAACTTCACGTCTTCCATCCTCTTTATGGTTGTCATGAACGTCCGCAGCGCCATCGCCGCCGAATCCACGCTGAGCTTTATGGGCATCGGCCTGCCGCTTGAGGTGATCTCCTGGGGCAGTATGCTGTCCCTTTCCGAGCGCGCGATGACCTCCGGCGCATGGTGGATCATCGTCATTCCCGGCGCGTTCCTGATCGTCACGCTGATGTGCGTGACGGAGCTTGGAAATGCACTTCGCAAAAATTTGAACCGCAGGCACAGCAATCTTTGACGGAGCACGTAAAAATACAGTCGCCTCGCGGTCCTGTTCATGCTATAATAAGTGAAAAGCGTTTTCTTCCGCAGGGGATGCGCCCGCCGCACACCTGCGATTTCATTTGAACCACCCGGAAAGGAACGTGATGCAAACCATGACTTTACAGGATTTTTTCCGAGATACGCCAAAGGCCGCCCTCGCTTTTTCCGGCGGCGTGGATTCGGCTTATCTGCTGTACGCCGCCGTTCA
>JAHZCM010000115.1 GCA_019422905.1 Oscillospiraceae bacterium | reverse complement strand
CGGACGCCGGCGATAATGATCTGCACGATGCTGTCGTCGTTCAGGAACTCAAAGTCCGTGTCGTAAAACCACGCGATGTTCTCCACGGTATGGCGCGCGTCAAAGTAGTCCTCCAAAAACAGAATCACCGATTTTTTGCCCGGCGCGTTGCGGATATTCTCAAACACGCGCGAGCAGGCGATCGGGTTCTGGCCCTTCGCAAGATGCAGGATGATTTTCTTGCCGCCGACCTCGGTTTCGGAATAGCGCGTCTCGCTGATCCCTTTTTTCTCGAGAGACGCCCGAATCTGCCCGGCTGAAAGGCCGAATTCACGCAGGACGGCCACCGCGGCAAGCGAATTGTAAATATTGATGTTGTTGGCGTTCGCCAGCGGGTATTTGTCCGCCTGTCCGTCCCGGGTAACCGTCATTTCCATGCCCGCGGTGTCGATGCCGGTCGCCAGATAATCCGGCTCCGGCGAACGGTATCCGCAGCTTTCGCAGTGTACGCGGCCGATGTGGTGGTAGCGCACCACATCGTGCACGAGCGGGCCGTGACAGACAGGGCAGGCCGGCACGTCGTTGACGATATTGTCACAGACGGACTTATCCGTATCCAAATGATCGATGCCGTAATAAACGCGGTCGTTTTCCGGGCAGATCGAGCTGCAAAGCGGGTCGTCCGCATTCAGCACGAGCTTTGTCCCCTTCGGGATCTCCCGGTTCAGAATGTCGAGGATAAACTCCGCGTGCGCATTGCGCTTATAGGAATCGCGGAAGATGTTCGTGCAGAGCAGGATATCCGGCTGCATATAGGGATAGAGCTTCGGGGAAGAGCGCTCGTCCATCTCAAAAACCGCCAGCTTGTGCTTTGGCTTTCCAAAAAAATGGCTATTTGCAATCAGAGTGGAGGCGATGCCGGTGTTGACGTTCGTGCCCGAGCGGTTGCAGATAAAATCGACGCCGTTATCCTCGAGGACGTCCTCAATCATGTTTGCAACCGTTGTTTTGCCGTTCGTCCCGGTGATGCCGATGATCTTTTCGGGCTTCGGCATCCTGCCGATGAAGTCCGGGCAGAGGATAATGGCCCATGAGCCGGGCATTGAGGTGCCCTTGCGGCCGATCAGCTTTAAAACCAACGCCGTTCCCCGCGCAAACATCAGGGCAAAATAAAAGCGTAAATTTCGTTTCATGCGTAGAATCACGTTCCTTTTTCGGGATTGCTTTACTGTTTTAGATTATCATACCATTTTACGGGTGAGTTTTCAAGCGCGCGGCAGTGGAACCAGGAAAATTATGCGAAAGCAGTCCAAAATTCATAAATTGCGGTAGACTTTTCCGAAAAAATCCTGTACAATATCTTTGAATTCAATTTATCATTCAGGAGGAGTTCACCATGAAGAATTTACCCGTAGCGGTACAGGTTTATTCCGTCCGCGACGACGCAGAGCGTGATTTTAAGGGAACCATGCAGAAGCTCAAGGAGATGGGCTATGAGGGTGTGGAGCTTGCCGGTCTGTACGGCATGAAGCCCGCCGAGATCAAGGCGATCCTTGAGGAAGTCGGCCTTGTGCCGCTTTCCGCGCACGTCCCGTTCCAGGAGCTTGCCGCCGACATTGAGGGCACCGTCGCCCAGTACAAAGAGATCGGCATGCAGTATATCGCGATTCCGTACCTGATGGAAGAGGACCGCCCCGGCACCGACAAGTTCCTCGAGAACATCGAGATCTTCCGGAAAATCGGCGAGGCCTGCAACAAGGTCGGCATCACGCTGCTCTACCACAACCATGATTTCGAGTTTGTCAAGATGCCGAACGGCCAGTATGCGCTCGATTATATTTATTCCGAGATCCCCGCTTCCCTGCTCCAGACCGAGCTCGATATCTGCTGGGTCAAGGTTGCGGGCGAGGAACCGGTCGATTACATCAGGAAGTATTCCGGCCGCGCTCCGGTCGTCCATCTCAAGGACTTCTATAAGGAAGGCAACCCGGCCAACATGTACGAGCTGATCGGCATCGAGACGGAGAAAAAGGAAGAAACCGGCAAGTTTGAGTTCCGTCCGGTCGGCCATGGCATGCAGGACATCCCGCCCGTTCTCGAGGCTTCCCTCGAGGCCGGCTCCAAGTGGGTCGTCGTCGAGCAGGATCAGGCCTATGAGCGCGCGCCGCTGGACGCCGTCAAGATGAGCCGCGAGTATCTGAAAACGCTCGGCTGGTAAGCATCCGGCACAATTATACAGGGACACGCCCTTCGGGCCGGTTCCGCAAAACGGCTTTACAAACAAACCGACTGAAAGAGATGAAACGCTCTTTCAGTCGGTTTTCTGTTTTCCGCAGATCTTTCACTCCAGCTCCGGCGTCCTCCCGAAGTTCACGTCGCGCACCGCCTGAAGGATCTCCTCCCGGCGCTCAAGGAGCGCGGGGTCGTCCAGCACGATACCGTTCAGGTCATACGGGCCGTTGCGGAAATGCCCGACGACCGCCCCGCGGAACTCCCCGTCAATCAGAAGGTATTGCAGCACCTCGTGGTCGTAAGGAAGCGAGTCGCACAGCGGCTGGAACTTCGCTTTCAGCGCGTGCTCGTTGGAGCGCACGAGAAAATCGTTGCGGTGCATGGCACGGACAAAGTGCATTGGTTCGGGCACGTAGGAAGCCAGCAGGGCAGCATCCTCCTTCAGCATATACGCGCCGTCCTGCCCGACAAGCTCTCCCGCCACACAGAGCGCGGAAATCGCCGCCCGGATTTCCTTTTCCGGCAGACGGTAGAAATCCTTCGCCATTTTGCCGTCAAACGCCACCTGCCGGTGGGCGAACCGCCGGAGCACCTGCTGCAGCGCCTCCTGCCGCGTATAGCGCCGTAGATCGACCTCCGGAAAAATCTCCGAAAACGAATACCAGCCCCGTTCCCATGAGCCGTCATACTGGTCCTCATAGACGAGAAACGCCTCCTGCAAACGGTGCAGCGCCGGCGTAATTCCTTTCACCAGCAGGCCAGTCGCCTCCTTGATCTGCTGGATGGTCAGCGGGCCCTCCCGCTCGATCAGCTCCAAAATCCCCCGCTGCTCCACTGTGGACGATGTGAGCGGCCTGCAGCTCAGGCAGGCAAAAAGCTCCATGTCCTCCCGGCAGATCCAGCCGAGGTTGCCGCCCTGAAACCGCCCCTTGACGAGCGCCCGGGAAAGCTGCCTCTCCCGGTTCAGCTCCTTATCATCGAATTCCGTGCGGAACGTGAGCGTCGGCGGCTGCCCAAAGCCGTTCCAGTACACATTCTGCCCCGGCTGCGTATCCCGGTAAAGCGCGAGATATTCCCGCTCGTCCGCATACCGGGTGAGAAACTGCCGCTCCATGCGCAGCGCGATAATTTTTTCCCTGTCCATTGAATCGCCTCCCGTTTCACACCGCTCCGCCCGCGGTTCTAGATACAGTATACCTCTCAAAACCGGACAGCGGTATGTCCGGTTTAAAAAGGCGCGCGGCAGAATCTCTCCTGCGGCGCGCCAAAACTACAGAGCTTATTTCTCCTCCGGCAGCTCGGATGCACAGTGCGGGCACTTTACCGCGCCGATCTTTACATCGTCCGAGAGGCAGTACGGGCACGTTTTCGTGGTCGGTGCCGCCGGCTCTTCCGGCTTTTTGGCCATTCTGCGGGCCGTGTTCACCGCTTTCATGACCAGGAAAATCACCGCGGCGGTGATGAAAAACGTAATGACCGCATTGATGAACGAACCGACCGCAAAGCCGCCCGGCGCCCAGTCCGCAAACGTCGAGTTCGGAATGCACAGGCCGATGATGGGGGTCACCAGATCGGTCACCGCCGAATTGACCACCGACGTAAACGCCGAAGCGATCACAACGCCGACCGCCATGTCCAATACATTGCCGCGGGAAATAAATTCCCTAAATTCTTTCCAGAGCTTTTTCATTTTGATTCCTCACCTTTCCCCGCGCCCGGTTGGGGCGCATTATCCATTTAAGATGATCTTACCATAAATACCGCTGAAATTCAAGATTGCGTATACCGTCCCGTGAAATATCGACTTTCAGGCTCCGCGCGCGCATAGTTATGGAAAAGCGGCCGTTTCCGCTTTTTCGGCTTTGTGCCACAAAACGGCCGTTTTCGGCAAATTTCATCGTATTGCGACCGAATTTCCGCTTTGAGGTATTGTTGAAGCTGCCGGAATATGCTATACTGGTTTATACCGAATGAAAAAGGAGATGAATGCATGGCATTCGACATTTGGAACATCTTGTGGTACTTTGCGCTCGCCTCCTTCTGCGGCTGGCTCGCAGAGGTCGTCTATTCCGCAATCGTATACAAGAAATTTAAAAATCCCGGCATGCTCAACGGCCCGTACTGCCCGCAGTATGGGCTGATGATTGCGATTCCCTGCGCCATTCTTTCGGCGATACATGCGAATCGGGTCGTCCTGCTGACGCTCGTGCTCTGCATCCTGTCCAGCTTCCTCGTGGAGCTGCTTTTCGCATGGCTTCTGCACCGAACCGTAAAGATCCGCCTGCGGGACTATTCCTCGTTCAAATGGAATTTCAAGGGCTATATCTGTGTCCCGCTTGCCCTGCTGCGCGGCGTAATCTTCACGCCGATCCTGCTGTTTGTCATCCCGGTGCTCACGTCGCTGCTCCACTATATCCCGCGCTCCATCGGCTGGATCATTCTCTCAGCCTTTCTCGGCATCCTGCTGCTCGATATTATTATCACCATCATCACCGTTGCAAAGCTGAGCCATCAGTTCAAGCGGCTGGCCGAGCTGGGAGAGCTGGTCCGGGAAGCCCGGGACGCACTGGGCAGCGCGGTTTCCGAAAGCGCAATCGGCGCGGCTGAGGCGATCGACAGCCTTGAGCTGGACGACAAGCTGCTTAAGGCGCAGACCACCGCCGAGGAAAACTACACGGCGCTTCTCAATAAATCCAACTTCTTTAAACGCCGTTTCCTCAGCGCTTCACCGGAAATGACCTCTGAGGAATATGAAAAGGAGCTGGACGCCTACCGCATCACGACCGCGGAGCGCAAAAAGAGGCAGGCTGAACGCGACGCGCGCAACCGGTACGAATATGAGGCGACCTTTGAGAACCCGGAGGACCGCCCTTTCGCTTTCGGCATGAACCTGACAAAACTGTTTTGGGTTTTCCTGATCGGCTGCGTGGTGGGCTTTGTTCTGGAGGAATGCTGGGCCTTTTTCATCATGCACACGATCGAGCTGCGCGTCGGCCTTGTTTACGGCCCGTTCCAGCCGATTTACGGGGGCGGCGCGGCGATTATCACGCTCTGTCTCTATAAGCTCTACAAGCAGAACAACGCTGTGATCTTCATTGCGAGCGGCATAATCGGCGCGGCCTTTGAGTACCTGTGCAGTTGGGGGCAGGAAATGGCTTTCGGTACCGTCTCCTGGGATTACAGCGGCACGCCGTTCAACATCGACGGCCGCACAAACCTCATGTTCGGCATTATCTGGGGCACGCTGGGGCTGATCTGGATCAAGAGCATCTATCCCGCCCTCTCCCGGTGGATTGAAAAAATCCCAAAGCGCATCGGCGGCATTTTAACCGTCATTCTCGCGGCATTCCTGATTTTTGACGCCTTTATCTCCTGCGCCGCCCTGATCCGCGCCGACGAGCGTACCCGCGGCGTTCCGGCAACCTCCTCCTTTCAGTATTTTCTGGATAGGCATCTCGACGACAATTATCTCGCTCTTGTCTATCCGAACATGCAGAAGGTGAATCCGGACGGCACAAAGGGCGACCCGCTCAAGGACATCGACTTTTCCGGCACGGCGTCCGATTTGAACGCCGCGGAATAAATGCATAAAATCAACCGGCGGCCTTCGGTTTTCCTGAAGGCCGCCGGTTTGTGTTTTTAAAAGTATTATCCGAAGCGCAAACGCAAAATTTGCGGCGCTGTATCCAGTCTCACGCCGTCCGATCCCCCGCATCCAAAGCATGCAGCAGACGGCGGGCGCTTTCCGTCAGATATTCGATATTCCGCGGATCAAACGCCGTATCGCGCTTCGTGTGTATCCTGTCCATATAGAGGCCAAGAAATCTTCCCCGCTTCAGCGCCGCGACGCCCACATGGCAGGGGAACTGCATTTGGTCCGAAGGGTAAAGCGTCGTCGCGGCCTTCTCCAGAAGGATTCGTTTATCGACTGCCGGCGCAAAGGCCGTCCGGATTGCCGCGTCGTACCGCTTCCTTGCCTCTTTGCTGCGGATAATCATGAGGTTATCGCCGTCTGAAACGCAGTCAAAATTGACGAGCAGCTTTTCTTTCATCTCCGCTTTGTGCATCTTGCGGAACAGCGAAGATCCAAACATGCCCGCCTCCTCCAAGTCGAAGAACACA
>JAHZCM010000114.1 GCA_019422905.1 Oscillospiraceae bacterium | reverse complement strand
TGTGTCGATCGGCCGTCTACGCCCCGACACGCAGTACGATTACAAATTTGTCTGCTTGTCGCACAATACGCTGCGCGGCGCTGCCGGCGGTGGCGTGCTCATGGCGGAGCTTCTTGCAAAGAAAGGCTATTTCGACTGATTTTCAGTTTCAGGAGGTTTTTTCTGTATGAAAAAGGTTATCTTTACGGGTTCAGGCGTAGCGCTGATTACGCCGTTTAATCCGGATATGACGGTCAACTACGATGAACTGGAGAAGCTGATCGAGTTTCAGATTGCAAACGGTACCGATGCGATTATTACCTGCGGTACGACCGGCGAGGCGGCTACGCTTTCCGGTGAAGAGCACACAAAGGTGATCGATTTTACGGTCAAAAAAGTGCGCGAACGCATTCCGGTCATCGCCGGGACCGGCAGCAACGATACCGCTTTTGCCGTGGAGCTTTCCAAAGAGGCTGAAGCGCTCGGCGTAGACGGTCTTCTTCTGGTCACGCCGTACTACAATAAAACATCGCAGCGCGGTCTGATTGAGAGTTTTAACCATATTGCAAGCAGTGTCAAGGTTCCATGCATTCTCTACAATGTTCCGGGCCGCACAGGGCTCAACATTCTGCCGGAAACCTATTATGAGCTTTCTAAAAACCCGAACATCGTTGCGACAAAGGAAGCAAACCACGACATTTCAGCGCTCACAAAAACCATGCAGCTCTGCGGCGATGACCTTGCGGTGTATTCCGGCGAGGACGTGCAGACCCTGCCGATCATTGCAATGGGCGGTAAAGGCGTGATCTCTGTATTCGCCAATGCGCTTCCGCAGCAAATGCACGATTTGGCTGTGGCAGCACTCGAAAATCGGATGGAGGAAGCGCGCGCGATGACTTTCAAATATGTTGATTTGATGAACGCGCTGTTTATGGACGTCAACCCGATTCCCGTGAAAGCGGCCATGAATATGCTCGGCTTCGACTGCGGGCGCTGCAGGCTTCCGCTTACCGATATGACGGAGCCGATGCTTGAAAAGCTGCGCGCAGCGCTTTCCGCACATGTGAAGCTCGCGTAAGGCATGTTTTGAAAGGAACAGACGTTAAAAATGATTAAGATTTTACTGTGTGGGTGCTTTGGCAAAATGGGGCGTGTAGTCGGGCAGCTGGTGGAAGCCCGCCCGGACTGTGTGATTGCGGCCGGCGTGGATTTGATGAGCAACCGTTCCATGGCATTCCCCACATATACGAATATCGATGAGGTCCAGGAAGAAATCGATGTGATTGTCGATTTTTCCCACCCCTCCCTGCTCACACCGATCCTCAGCTATGCGGCATGCCGCGGCGGTATTCCGGTCGTACTCTGTACGACCGGCTACAGTGCGGAGCAGGTTGAGGCTCTGAAAACGGCGGCGCAGACGCAGCCGGTATTTTACTCGCGAAACATGTCGCTCGGCATTAACCTGCTGGTCGAGCTTTCCAAGAAGGCGGCCAAGGTGCGCGGCCGCCAATTTGATATTGAAATCATTGAAAAGCACCACAACCAGAAGATCGACGCACCGAGCGGCACCGCGCTTATGCTTGCCGATGCGATCTCCGGCGTAATCGAAGGCGAAACGCAGTACACATATGACCGGCACGCGCAGCGGAAAAAGCGCGAGAAAAACGAGATCGGCCTGCATGCCGTTCGCGGCGGCACAATCGTCGGCGAGCATGAGGTGATTTTTGCGGGCAACCACGAGGTCATCACGTTGTCTCATTCCGCGCAGTCCAAGGAGCTGTTTGCGGCCGGCGCAGTCAATGCAGCCGTTTACATGTGCGGTAAAGCGCCCGGCCTTTACGATATGTCGGATATGATTTAAGAGAAGGATGATATAAATGGGTACAACGCAAATCAGTACGGTCAGCGACATCACACTGGTTACCCTGCAGGGCAGCCCCGCGACCACAGCCTTTATGGCGGATGTCTTTGAGCGCATTTCAAAGCTGAATATCAATATCGATATGATTTCCATGCCGCCGAACCACGGCGCAAACGCAGGTCTCTCCTTTACGATTTCCGACCGCGATCTCATCGATGTTTTAGCCCTGACCAATACGTTGAAAACGGAAACCGGCATCAAGGTAATCGTGAGCAGCGTAAACCACAAAATCTCGGTTTACGATCCGCAGATGAAAAATACGCCCGGTATGGCGGCACGCGTATTCAGCGCGATTGCTTCAAGCGATGCGGATATCCGCTTGATTACAACTTCTGAGGTGGAAATCTCGTTTCTTGTTACGGAAGCGGATTACGATACGGTGCTGGAGGCCATTGAAAACGCCGTGGTATAAGGCCCTGTATGGAATTGCGGGGCTGTTGGCGGCAATTGCCGGCTGCAGCCCTGTTTCTTCATTTGGGACTTGATTTTTTTGCAGAATGCGATATAATATTCCAGTCGGTATTTTGCGGGCATGGCGGAATTGGCAGACGCGCCAGATTTAGGTTCTGGTACTTCGGTGTGCAGGTTCAAGTCCTGTTGCCCGCACCAAGTCGGAGCAAGCTTTGTATCGCTTGCTCCGACTTTTTTCTGAAATCACGGCGCGCACATGCCGATGCACTTCTCCCGGATTCCGCAAATGGGCGCGCTTGGCTCGCCCGCTTGCGCGTGAATACTCTTGCCGCGGGTTCGCGTCTGTCGGTCCCCTGTGGAGCGCGCAGGCTCAGCCCCATGCCAAAATGTCATTGAAAGGAGAATTATGATGGCGAATATTATTGAATATACAGAGCAGACCATGCGCACCTTTCGTGAAAAGCCTTTCAGCGAGGTGGACAGTCTGGTTCTTTCAGAGCTGTCTTATGTCCACCTGAACGCTGTCCTTGCACCTGAGGAAAAAATTCAGATCCGCGATTTTCTGCACGCGGAGGCTTTTGAAGACTTATTTCGAGATGTGCGGGATACCCCGAGCAACAAGCGGCTTCTCGTCGCGCTGGCAGCCAGCCCGCGTTTTCGGAGCGCTTACGCAGGGGACTTTTCGGAGAAATCGAGCGACCAGCAGGAGGAGCAGTTTGCCGCTTTTACCTTCTATCCGGATGAGCGCCACGCCTGCGTTGTTTTTCGGGGTACGGACGCCACGCTGATCGGCTGGAAGGAAGATTTTAATATGGCCTATCTTCCCTTTGTTCCCGCACAGGCGGACGCCGTCGCCTATTTGAACCGGATTGGCAATGCATTTCCCGGGAAATTGATGGTCTGTGGCCACTCCAAAGGCGGAAATCTCGCGATCTATGCGGCCGCCATGTGCGAGCCGGCCGTACAGAAGCGCATAACCGCCGTTTATTCGCATGATGGCCCTGGGTTCAGCCGCAATGTGCTGGAATCCCCCGGATACAGGCAGATACAGTCCCGCATTCAAAAGACGATTCCGCAATCCTCTGTGATCGGAATGCTTCTCGAAAGTCACGACGCGTACACGGTCGTGGAAAGCCGACAGGTCGGCATCATGCAGCATGATCCTTTTTCCTGGGTGATCGAGGACGGCGCTTTCCACACACTGGAAAAAATCACATCCGGTGCGGCGTATATGAACGATACGCTGGATGCGTGGATTGCAGGCATGAGCATTGCAGAACGCGAGCGCTTTGTGGACGCCCTCTATGGCATTCTGTCCGCCGGAGAAATCAACAATGTTTTTGACCTTGGCTCCGATATTCAAAAAAGGCTCGTTGCCATGCGGGACGCTGCCGCAAAGCTCGACCCGGAAACAAGAGATTTTCTCCTTCTGACGATCCGGCATCTGGCGGGCTACGCCGTGAAAAATCTTTCAAGGCTTCCCAAGCCCTCCGGGCTGATAAAGCCGTAAAGTTTGCCAGGCTTACAAACGAAAACAGCACCCTGTTTATCGTCAGGCGGATTTACAGTTTGACAAACAGGGTGCCGATTTTATCTCTTGCTGCCGGAATTTTTCAACGGTTAAAGAACATTGCCGCTGTTGATACCCGACGCCGCTTCGCCAAGCGGCAGCCATTCGAGAATTCTCTTGATGTATGTGTCCCAAAAGACCCAGTCGTGCTTGCCCGGCCCCTCCTCGTAGGTAAGATCCACACCGTTTTCCAAGAGGTAATCCCGCAGGTCGCGATTGGGCTCGATCAGTGAATCCTCCGTGCCGCAGCACATATACATTTTGGGAATCGGACGATTCTCGGCCTTCAGCGTCTGGATCAGCGCCTTCGGGTCTTTATCGCTGCCGACGACATGCTCCAAATCACCAAAGATCGCTTCGTAATAATTGCGCCGGAAAGTAAAAATCGGCGCACTGTTGTCTGAACCGTTGAGGCCGCCGTAAATCAGCGCAGAGGAAAGTCCCGCAACGCAGCCGAATGTCTCGGCATATTTTAAGCCGTTGCGCAGTGCGCCGTAGCCGCCCATCGAAAGCCCGGCGATAAAGGTGTCCTCGCGCTTCCGGGAAAGCGGAAACAGCTTCCTTGTAAATTCCACAAGCTCCCGGCCAATAAATTCGCCGTACAGCTCGCCGCTTTTCTCATCGTCGAGATAAAAGCGGTTTTCGCCGGAAGGCATAATAACCGCAAGATCGTTTGCCTCCGCCCACGCCTGAATGCGCGTGCCGTTGACCCAGTCCGTATAATTGCCGAATATACCGTGAAGCAAATACAGCGTTTTAAAAGGCTTCTGCCCGGCTTCGTCCGCCTGAGCCCCGAACTTGTCGGCGGGAATAATCGCGTTGAACGTAACGGTGCGCATCAGGCACTTTGAAATAAAATTGACTTCGATAATGGCCATATCATCAACTCCCGAAATGTCTTTGTTTCATTATAATTTAATTTTGCAGCTTTGTAAAGACAATGCCGGTTATCCCGATCTGAACAGCATTTTGCTTCATCTCCTTTGCTCAATACGCCTTGTTCAATTCATTAAAAGGCTATTGTAATTATGCTCCGCACATGATAAGATTTTATGGAGTCAATTAAAGACAGATCCAAACTTTTTTGTATCCGAATCCGGAAAGGGTCAGGTAAATCCTTTATGAATGATTTTTCAAAAAATGTCTATCTTGCCGTACAGAAAATTCCGCGGGGCAAGGTCACAAATTACGGCTGCATTGCCTTCATGGCCGGAAAGCCGCGCGCCGCACGGGGCGTGGGCTTCGTCCTGCATCGCAACCCGGATCCGGCGCACATCCCCTGCCACCGCGTTGTGTTTAAGGACGGCTCCCTCTGCGCCGGCTATGTCTTTGGCGGGCCGGAGGTTCAGCGGCAGATGCTGCTGGAGGAAGGCGTTTCTTTCTTGCCGGACGGCCGCGTGGATATGGAAGCCTGCGGCTGGTTTGGTCCAGAGGAATAAAAAAAGCCTGCGGCTTCCGTTTGAAGCGGAGAAAGCGCAGGCCTCGCATTACGTGTATTTTTTAAAGCTGATGTTGATATCCACAGGTGTTTCAATTCCCTTTACCTGTGCATTATCGGAATACTGCCAGATCTTGAAATCATAATAAAACGCCGGAACCGTTCGGTATTCCGCAAGCCAGAAGTCAAAATCCTTGACAGCCTCCAAATCATAGTAGTTGTAGCCGAGGCTGCGGTTGAAATAGACGCCGGCCGTATAACCGGCCTTGCTGATCTTCTTGCAGAAAGCGGAAGCATAACTGGTAATCTGTTCGCCGGTGGCTGAGGCCGTGCGGGAACCGTCAACCTCCGCAACCTCCCAGTCAAACACAACCGGATAGGTCAGCGTTTTGCCCTGAAGCAAAGTGAGTACATAGCCGGCCTCTTCTTCGGCCTCCGCAACAGACGTGGCCTGCGAAAAGAAATATACGCCCACATTGATGCCGGCTGCCGTGGCGGCCTCGTAATTCTGCTGGAACTTGCTGTCCTCGTTCAGTCCGCCGCGGGTCGCGCCGCGATAACCGGCGCGGATCATGGCAAACTCGATGCCGCTTTCTTTAACGGTCTCCCAATCGATGTCCCCCTGATAATCCGAAACGTCAATGCCAAGCGCCGCATCCGGATCATTATAGGTGACGAGGCCGTTGTCGTTGCTGAACTTTTCGGTATCATATGTGTTGACCGGAACGTTGAATTTCGGTATCGTAATTTCGCCTTCATAGAGATCCTGAATAACCAGCTTTCCGTTGTCCGTGCTGGATACGGTATTCGGCGCGCTTGTGTTGCCCCCCAAAGCGCCGCTGATTGCGGAATAAACGCAGAGAACCACAACAGCGACCAGCAAAACGGCAACAATTCCAAGAAAAGCGGCTCGCTTTGCAGCAAAAGCACGCGTATCATTTTTAGGCGGTTGAGAAAAATTCTTCATAACAGTTTGACTTACCTTTCTGTAAGGAATTCCACATAACCCGGAACAGGCTTTACGGATATTATA
>JAHZCM010000113.1:5807-6401 GCA_019422905.1 Oscillospiraceae bacterium | reverse complement strand
CTGTAAAGCCCATATTCCTTTGATAAAGCAATTGAACGCTTATAGCCCTCTTTCTTCTTAAAATCCGACGGCAGGTGCAAAACGCCGTACTGTGCTGCCAACTCTTCACCGATCTCATTGAGCTTTGCCGCATTTTTAAGCGGGCTGATGGAAAGCGTCGTTGTGAAATAGTCAAAGCCATGCTCTTTGGCATATGCCGCAGCGGCCTCCATGCGCAGCCGGTAGCAGCGGAAGCAGCGCTCTCCGCCCTCCGGAATTTTCTCCAGACCGCGGACGGCTTCATAAAAAGCTTCCGGCTCGTACGGCGCATGAATGAGCGTCACATCCCGCGCGGCGGGCATTTCACGAATCAGCCGCTCAATCTCGGCTTCCCGCTTCCGATACTCCGCTTCCGGCGAGATATTGGGATTATAAAACAGCACGGAGACGAGAAACCGTTCCGTCAGCCGTTCCAGCACCGCGCTGGAACACGGCGCGCAGCAGGCATGCAGAAGCAGCGCCGGGCGCTTTCCCTCCCCGCGCAGCTCCTCCATAATTTTATCCAGTTCTTTTGCGTAATTCCTTCGGTTTTCCATGTTATTTATTTTAGCACAA
>JAHZCM010000113.1:1373-5797 GCA_019422905.1 Oscillospiraceae bacterium | reverse complement strand
CTTACAAATTCCTTGCCGGAATTGACAAGGCGGCTGTTAAACGCTAAAATAGATTTAATGAGAAGGGGTATTGACCATGAATTTTGATCTTTCCATTTTAATTTCAAATCCGTTGATTAACGTCGGTGTTGTGTCGTGGGCGGTTGCGCAGCTTCTGAAAACCATGATTCATCTGTTTTTCCACGGTGAATTCAAGAAAGAACGTCTGTCTGGTGCAGGCGGTATGCCGAGTTCCCATTCCGCCGTTACCTGCTCGGTGCTTCTGCTCTCGTATTTCCTGTACGGCTTCAATTCACCGATTTTCGCGATGGCCTTTATTCTGGCGCTCATCGTGATGTATGATGCGACCGGCGTCCGCTGGCATGCCGGGCTGCACGCGAAAGCGATCAACTACATTGTGGAGTATCTGGGCGACGAAAATGTGAAGGACGAAACACAGCTCAATGAGATGATCCCCAAACTGAACGAATCCCTGGGCCACCGGATGATCGAGGTCGTGTGCGGCGCCATACTCGGTTTTGCCATCGCGCTGATCGCGCACGATTGTTTCTAGCAAGGAAAAGGACGTATTGCCTGTTCGGCAATACGCCCGCTTTATTTTTTGCGGCTAAACCGGTTGGAAAGTACAATCGTGATATAGGAGCCGAGTACGACAAGCAGCATCCAAAGGCAGATATAGAAAATCAACCTGGCGTAATCCGGCGCAAGCGTCTCCTCTGCGCGCTGCACGGTGAGAAGCACCTCAAAGGCCGTCTCATTGCCGCGTTTTGCCGTAATCTCCGCGCTGCCTTGCGGCTCCAGCGTGCAGAGCAGCAGCTTTCCGTCTTTTAAGGCCGCGGCGCCCCCTTCAAACACCGGCAGCGTTTTTCCGCTCTGCCGAACGGCCAGCGTGATCGGACAGGCTTGGGCTCCCGGTATGCTGGCGAAAACATATATCGAATTCGCCGTGTCGTTTTGAATTTCCAGCCGTGCGCTTTTTTCCCCTTCCGCCCAGACAACACTTCCAAGCTCTTCGCCGCCGTTATACACGGTCTGTGCCGAAACCGGCAGAATCAGACAAAAAAACGCCAACAGCAGAGATAACCATCTGCGCATACCGAGAATTCCCCCTCACGGAATCAATTCTCTTACAGTATATGCGCTTATATTCGGTTTCGGTTCAACCGCACGCGCAGCCGCATCATCAGCCTGCCGTGCCGCCCGCAGCAGGAGGCTGTCCAGTCCAGAAGATGCAGAAGAAAGCGGCGCAGGGAAAAAACGGGCGTTCGCCTGCGGTAATGCTTTCCCCTATGAATGCGCAGCGGTCTCATTCGGATACCTCCGCGCCGTCTCCGGAAGCCGGCACCTCTTCCTGCAGCATAAACCACGCGCTGCCGCTGCTCGCCTCTCCGGACAGGTAAAAGGTGATCGAATCCTCCTGCATCGTATATCTGGACTCGCTGCCCTTTTCGGCAAGAATATAGTCGAGCGCAGCCCCCTGCACGCTTTCAATGCTGAGCCGGTAGCTGCCGCTGAGCAGGTTTTCAAAGCTCGCCGTAGCGGAGAGCAGGCCCTCCTCATCCTCGCTGTCCGGCGTCACGACGACCGTAGCGCGGTATGTATATCGGTCGCCCGTCAGCATAAACTTTACAGTGACCTCCTCCCGTACTTCCATATCCTGCAGCGCGGCGGTAATGCTGATCTCGCCGTTTATTTTTTTGCCGGAATCGACCAGCGTCTCGTCCCGCGGCAGCACCCGCACTGCATACTTTGTCTGCTCTACCTGCGCCCCCTGTACCTGTATGGCCGCAACCGCCGCGATCAGCAGGCTCAGAAGAACGGTTGAAATTTTCTTGAGCATTTGCATCCTTCCTCGCTTTTTTCTTTTACAGTATCACACACCCCGCAAATATTTTGTCGCTCCATGGCCCGGAAATCTTGAACTTTTCCCGTGTTTATGGTAGAATAAGCCGGTCATTGAATTCATGTAGAAACAGAGGTTTTCATTTTGCCTGATTTGAGAAACGAAATCGAAAAACGGCGCACCTTTGCGATCATTTCGCACCCGGACGCCGGTAAAACGACATTGACGGAAAAGTTCCTGCTGTACGGCGGCGCGATTCAGCTGGCCGGCGCAGTCAAGGGCAAAAAGAACGCGCGCCACGCCGTTTCCGACTGGATGGAAATCGAAAAACAGCGCGGTATCTCCGTCACCTCCTCCGTCATGCAGTTTCAATATGACGGCTACTGCATCAATATTCTGGACACCCCGGGCCATCAGGACTTCTCCGAGGACACCTACAGAACGCTGATGGCGGCGGATTCCGCCGTCATGGTCATCGACGCCGCCAAGGGCGTCGAGCCGCAGACCCGCAAGCTGTTCAAGGTCTGTATGATGCGCGATATCCCGATTTTTACTTTTATCAACAAGATGGACCGCGACGCGCAAAGCCCCTACGATCTGCTGGACGAGATCGAGAAGGAGCTCGGCATCGGCACCTACCCGATGAACTGGCCGATCGGCTCCGGTATCGACTTTAAGGGCGTTTACGACCGCGAAAAATCTGAGATTATCGCTTTCGAAGGCGATAAAGAGCTGCGCGGACAGCATGAGGTCAAGGCGCATGAGATCGACCTGAACGACGCCTCACTTGAACAGCTTCTCGGCGAGAACTTGTACAGCACGCTGCGCGACGACGTGGAGCTTCTGGACGGCGCGGGCTATGAATTTGACCTGGAGAAAGTGCGCCACGGCAAGCTCTCTCCGGTGTTTTTCGGTTCGGCGCTCACAAATTTCGGCGTAGAACCGTTTCTTGAGAGCTTTCTGCGCATGACAACGCCGCCGCTGCCGCGCCAGACCGCAGACGGCATCGTCGATCCATTCAGCAAGGACTTTTCGGCGTTTGTCTTTAAGATTCAGGCAAACATGAATAAGGCGCACCGCGACCGCATCGCGTTCATGCGCATTTGCAGCGGACGTTTCGAAAAGGGTATGGAGGTCACGCACGTGCAGGGCGGCCGCAAGCTGAAGCTCTCCCAGCCGCAGCAGATGATGGCGCAGAGCCGCGAAATCATCGAAGAGGCATATGCGGGCGACATCATCGGCGTGTTCGACCCCGGCGTTTTCTCGATCGGCGACACGATCTGCACCGGCAAAAAGGTGCAGTTTGAAGGCATCCCGACCTTTGCGCCGGAATTTTTCTGCCGCGTACAGCAAAAAGACACCATGAAGCGCAAGCAGTTCGTCAAGGGTACGACGCAGATCGCGCAGGAGGGCGCCATCCAGATCTTTCAGGAGATCGCCTCCGGCATGGAGGAGGTCATCGTCGGCGTCGTCGGCACGCTGCAGTTCGACGTATTCAAGTACCGCATGGAGAACGAGTACAACGTCGAGATCCGCATGGAAAACCTGCCGTACTCGCTGATCCGCTGGATCGATACGCCGGACGTCGACCTCAAGAAGCTGAATCTGACCTCCGACACAAAAAAGGTGCAGGACATCCGCGGGCGCTACCTGCTGCTGTTCTCGAACGAGTGGAGCATCCGCTGGGCGCTCGAGCACAACGAGGGTCTGGAGCTTTCCGAATTCAGCCGATGATTCACTCAGGAGCCGTCGTGGGGTGCAACCAGCTTTATCCATTACAATAATATATTTTCAGAATAAAAACTGCCGTTCGGCGAGAAAGCTCTTACGAACGGCAGTTTTGTTTCACAATATTCGAGGCGTTTTGTACTCAGCACTTGCCAACGTATACCTTTATTCAGCTTTTTTACTGTTTGCAATGAACGCCTTCGGCGTCATGCCTGTGCAGCGCTTAAAGCGCCCGCAAAATGATGCGGCGTCGGAAAATCCGCAGGAAATCGCCGTTTCCCCCACCGTATAGGAACCCGCGAGCAGCATTTTTTTCGCGGCGTTGATGCGTACCTGCATCAGGTATTGCTTCGGGGACATGTTTTCGGACGCTGAGAAAATCCGGTACAGGTAGGTGCGGTCAATGCCGATATGCCGGGCGAGGTCGCTGATCTGAATCGGATAGCCGTAGTTGCTCTTAATATAGCCGATCGCCTTGTTGACATATTCGTGCTCGCGCGTATACGCCCCGCCGTGTGCGGATTTTTCCAGCACCGACATCGCACCGTAAAAGCAGCTCATCACCTTAAAGAGGCTGCCTTGATTGAATTCTGCGATCATCTCCTGCAGATAGGAAGCGAATTCCTCTCCGTTTTCCACCGCAGAGACATAGCGGTTGACCAATCCGGTGCGGCGCAGAATTTCGAGCACGTCAAAGCCGTCGAAGGCCACCCACATGTATTCCCACGGGTCTTCCCTGTCCGCAGTATAGAGCGTGCGCTCTCCGGGGCGGATCAAAAAGCACTCGCTTGGCTGCAGCGCATAGGTCTCGCCGCCGACCGTATAGGTGCCGCTGCCGGAAATCACATAATGC
>JAHZCM010000113.1:0-1363 GCA_019422905.1 Oscillospiraceae bacterium | reverse complement strand
TGCGGACGGCAGGCCCCCAAAAATGCCCGCTCTCACATTTCTCATAGCCGCAGTAATAGACGGTGACGGAGCCGCCATTGTTCAGATTTTCTGCTCTGTGCTTCACGGTATGCATAACTGCACCGCCTCCTTTCTTTTTCAGTATAGCACACCGCATGCAAAAAAACAACAAAATTACAATTTCAGGAAACAAAATCTATAGCAATGTCTCCGCAGCCAACCTTATAATAAAAGCACAAAATATTCTATGGAACAAAGAAAAGTTTGGGGAATACAGCCGCAGACTTTTCGGAGAAAGGAATGCTGAGTTATGCCGAAAATCACTTTTATGGGCGCCGGCAGCACCGTCTTTGCACGCAATGTGCTCGGCGATTGCATGTGTACGCCCGCACTCTGCAAGAGCGAGATCGCGCTCTACGACATCGACGCGGAACGTCTGGAGGAATCCTACATTATCCTCAGCGCCATCAATAAAAACACCAACGAAGGCCGGGCGGTACTGAAAACCTACTGCGGCGTTGAAAACCGCAAGGAAGCGCTGCGCGGCGCGGACTTTGTGGTCAACGCCATTCAAGTCGGCTTCTACGAGCCCTGTACGGTCATCGATTTCGAGATTCCGAAAAAATACGGCCTGCGCCAGACCATTGCGGACACGCTTGGCATCGGCGGCATCATGCGCGCGCTGCGCACGATCCCGGTCCTGGAGGATTTCGCCCGCGATATTGAGGAGGTCTGTCCGGACGCATGGTTCCTCAACTACACAAACCCCATGGCGATGCTCTCCGGCTATATGCAGCGCTATACAAACGTCAAAACCGTCGGCCTCTGCCACAGCGTGCAGGCATGCTCCAAAGAGCTTCTGAAAGCGCTTGATATGGAGGATAAAATCGAGGGCCGCCGCGAATTGATTGCCGGCATCAACCACATGGCATGGCTTCTGAAGATTACGGACAAGAACGGCAACGACCTCTATCCGGAGATCAAGCGCCGTGCCGCCGAGAAAAACGCTGCCGAAAAGCATAAAGACATGGTGCGTTACGAGTATATCCGCCGTTTGGGCTATTACTGCACCGAATCCAGCGAACACAACGCCGAATACAATCCGCTGTTTATCAAATCCAAGTATCCGGAGCTGATCGATGCGTTCAATATTCCGCTGGACGAGTATCCGCGCCGCTGCGTCAACCAGATCAAGGGCTGGAAGGAAGAAAAAGCCGGTATTCTGCAAAACGGAAAGGTGGAGCACACCCGCACCACCGAGTACGCCTCCTATATCATGGAAGCGATTCTCACCGGCGTGCCCTACAAAATCGGCGGCAACGTACTCAACAATGGCCTGATCGACAACCTGCCCGCCGACGCA
>JAHZCM010000112.1:5529-6477 GCA_019422905.1 Oscillospiraceae bacterium | reverse complement strand
TACGTTCGGCGATTTCTGTCACCTTCAGGTTTGTCTCCTTAAGCAGGCGCTTGGCCTCATGCATGCGCTTGTCCGTCAGTAGCTGTGTGAAGCTCTTGCCCGTGTGCTCGCGCACAAGGCGGCTGATGTAGGAGGGATTGCGGCCGACGAACCGGGAGGCCTCCGCCAGCCCGACCGGCTTGTTGTAGTTTGCGTTGATGTATTCGCGGATCGTATTGACCAGCGTATTCGTGCGGTCGCGGTGCGCGTCGGAAACGAGCGTGCAGGCGTGCTCTACCCACTCCCGCAGCGCCGTGACGCCCTTTTCGGTCTGCCTGTCCAGCTCGGCCAAAATAGGGCTGACCATCTGCGGCAGATCGGCGGTATCGGACTTGTATTCGCGCATCGTGAAGCAGATGCTGGAGACAATCAGCAGGCAGGCGGAGTACAGGTAATCCGGCTGGTTGACGCGCACGCTTTCGAGAATGCAGTCAAAGGTATGCAGGGCGAGCGCCGTATTGCCGGTATGGATTTCCGTGGCGAGCGTCTCCACCTGCGATTCGATTTCCCAGCGCGCGGTGCCGGTATTCAGGATATCCTCGTACAGAAGGAATTCTCGCTTCCCGTTTTCCTGCATGTATTCGAGACACTCCGAAGTTTGGTGGCGCAGTAATTGGATATTGGTCAGCGTATCGGAGACCTGGCTGATGCCGGCGGACAGCATGCCGAGAAAATTCCGCCGCACGTAGGCGTGCAGGTCGCGCAGAAAGCCGAGCAGCGCCTCGTTGTCGTCAAAGGGATCGGGCTTGGAGACCTCCCAGATCATAAAAACCAGATTGCCGAATACGTAGGTGACGGTTTTCGGAATGGCGTCCTCAATGTATTTTTCGACAAGATGTGTGCAGTAGTATTCGCTTTCCAGCTTTGCGTTGTCCATGGCGGTGCTGCAATGGATGGCTACAAGCCGGG
>JAHZCM010000112.1:0-5509 GCA_019422905.1 Oscillospiraceae bacterium | reverse complement strand
TTTTTTAAACTCCAGATCGTAAACGTCGCGGTGTAGGTCGGCGTTCTGCGCTTTCCCGTTGCTGAAAAGCAGGTTTTCAATATACTGCCGGCGGATGCTCTGCAGGTTGTTGGCAAAGTGCTCCTTGAATACGCGGAAAAGGCGGTCGTGCTTTTCGTTCATTTCAATTTTCTTCTGCGCCCGGAGCACGGCGGAAACCAGCTTTTCGGATTCTATGGGCTTGAGCAGGTATTCGAATACATTGTTCTGGATTGCCGTGCGCGCGTATTCAAATTCGGAATAGCCGGTGACGAGGATTACCATGATCTGCGGGTAATGCGTGTGGATGTGCGCGGCAAGCTCCAGACCGGATTTGCTGGGCATGCGAATATCGGTGATGACGATTTCCGGATGTTCACGGTCCACAATTTCAATCGCATCAAAGGCGTTTTCGGCGGTAAAATACGTGTGGATGAGCAGACCGGACTCCTTTAAGACGCTTAGAATTCGGTTGCGGAGAATGGCTTCGTCGTCTACGATCAAAAGTTTCAATTTGCGTCCTTCCTTTCTTCCGCTCCGGAGACGGGGGAATCCGGGCTTGTGATTTTCGGGAGCCGCACCGTGACGCATGAGCCGCCGGAGATGTTTTGAATTTCCAACCCGTAGGCCGCGCCATACATCAGGTGGATGCGCTTCTGGATGTTGAGCAGACCGATGCTCTCGCGCATGTGCGCGGTTGCCAGGGAATCGTCCTCCATGCTGCGGCAGAGCATTTCGATGACCTCTGCCGGGAATCCGGCGCCGTTGTCTTTGACGGTGAAAACAAGGGAATCGGCTTCTTCCCTGCCGAAGAGGCCGACCATGCCCTTGCCCAGAATTTCCGAAATGCCGTGAATAATGGAATTTTCGAGAATCGGCTGCAAAATCAGCTTCGGAATATAGTAATCCATCATGCTGTTCGGGATTTCCATCAAAAAGACCAGCTTGTCCGCGTAGCGCAGCCGCTCAATATACATGTATTGCTCGACGTAGCGTATATTTTCGCGGACGGTCAGAATTTCCTTACCCTTGACGCTCATGCGCATGATGCTGGCAAGGGCGGTGACTGTCTTTTTGATGTCGTCCGGCCGGTTCAGCTCGACAAGGCCGTTGATGCAGTCCAGCGTGTTGTAGAGAAAATGCGGATTGATCTGCGCCTGAAAAGCCTTGAGCTCTGCGCTCTTGAGCAGAAGCTCTTTGTTGTATACCGTGTCGATCAGCCGGTTGATGCGCAAAATCATGTCGTTATAGACCTGCGCAAGATCGCGGAATTCATCGTGACTGTCTACGCAAATCAGTGCCTGCTTGTCCGGCGCCGTGGTGTGGCTGACGGTTTCGATAAAATGCTGGAACTGCCGGGAAATCATGCGGGAAACCGTCATGATCACGGCGAAAACCACAAGCAGGGAGACGAAGATCAGAGAGAGCTGGAGCAGGAAGATGTTATTCATATTCCGGTACAGCTCGGTTTCATTGACGATGGTAAAGAGCGTCCAGTTGTTGTGGTCCGAATACGTGCGGTTGACCTTGTACTGCATGCCGTTCAGAAGGACGATGCCGCTGTCGCCGCTCAGCGCATCGAGCTTGTCCTGTGGAATCTTGGAGGAATTGTAAACGGGGTCCCCGTTTTCGTTTGTGATGGCGAGCAGCATGTCCGCGTTGCCCAGATTACTGGTTTGCATACTGGTCATGCTGCTGAGAAAGCCCAGATTGAAATCGATCATCATCATGCCGATCTCCGAATCGTAGATCGGGTCTTTGATCAGGCGCGAAATGGTGATAACACCTTGGTCCAGCTTGTCGTAGCTGTACAGGATGCCGCCGTCCAAAGCGCGCGTCTGCTCGGCGAGCAGGTGCAGGCGGTTGGTGAAATCCGTGAAGTTCTGGCGGTCATCCATTCTCCAAAGGTACATATCCCCGTAATTGTTGAGGAGCATGATGCTTTCCACATAAACGTCGTAGCTGGTGATCATGCTGTGCATGTACTGCAATATCGTGGTGTTCAGCTCCTCCTGCTGCGCGGCGGAAAGGGCATTGCGGTCGATGCGGAGTTTTTTCTGAAAGTCCGTATTAAACATAAAGACCTCCGACTCCGTGCGCAGTTGGCTCAGATAGCTGTCCACAAGCTGGATTTTCTGGTTCGCCACAATGCCGGCCTGCCGGTCCACAATGTTTTTCGTTTCCTGAAAGGAAATCAGATAGACTGCACCGAGCGAAATCTGGTAGGTCAGCAGAATGACGGGGATCAGCGTAAAGGTGAGCTTCTTTTTGATGCGCAGCGAACGCAGAAAGCGGTCGAAGAAACCGTCTGTTTTCATATCCATATCCCTTCTTTTCCCACAAAAATTATATAAATTTGGAAGTGTGTTTTACGTATTGTACAAGTTTCTCATGAAAAGAGTAGCTGAAATTCCGATAAATGTCAATAAATGACCCCTGGCTTTTTCACCGAAAGTCAAAAATGGTGTACAGAAAAGCAAAATTTGTGAAATTGTGACTTTGCATAAATCGGGATAAAATTAGGTTAGTAAATCTGACAGATATGTGGATGTCAGATCAAGAAAGGAAGCGTAAGGAATGAAGGCAAAGAAGATTCTGGCTCTGGTCATGGCCGGTGCTCTGCTTCTCGGCGCACTCGCGGGCTGCGGAGGCTCCGGAGAATCGAGCACAGCGTCAACGGCGGGTGAGAGCAAGCAGGAAAGCTCCTCGGCCGGAGGCACGGAGACCGCGAAGTCGGATGCAAAGCTGACCATCTGGGTGTATGGCTGGGAAAAGGCCAGTGCGGATAAGATCCAGGAGGATACCGCCGCATACAAGGAGGCCACGGGCGTGGAGGTCACGGTCGTCCCGATTGCCAGCGACTCGTACAGCACAAAGATTCAGGCAACGCTTGCCGGCGGCAACAACCCGGATCTCGCGTTTGTTGACGCGGGCGTGCAAAGCACGCAGCTCGCGGCGAAGGGCAAACTGCTCGGCCTGAAGGAATACGGCGTTGAGGATTACAAGGATAAGTTCTACGATTCCGTTTGGGATACGCTGGTCTATAAGGATGATGTTTACGGCCTGCGCATTACTTCAAACAACCTGGCGCTGTTCTACAACAAGGAGCTCTTTGAGCAGGCCGGCTTGGAAGAGCCGACGGCCGATTGGACGTGGGACGATCTCCGCAGTGCGGCAAAGGCGCTCACGGATACGGAAAACAACGTTTATGGCCTTGATCTGCCGGTCTATGATAAGAACGGCGGCTACACATGGAACTGGCTCCCGTTCCTTTGGCAGAACGGCGGCAAGTTCCTGAATGAGGACCGCACGGAGGCGATCTTCAATTCTGCCGAAGGCGTTGAGGCGCTGGAATTCTGGAAAACCATGGTGCAGGAGGACAAGAGCGTTCCGCTGCAGGCCGCGCCGACCGGCGTCAACCGCTTTACCTCCGGCATCACGGCGATGACCATCGACGGCCCGTGGAATCTGAGCACCTTCCTCAGCGACCCGAATTTCAAGGATAAGTTCGGCGTGGCGCCGCTGCCGCAGAAAAAGCAGCAGGCAACCGTCGTCGGTGGCGAGGGCGTCGTTGTGTTCAGCAACACGAAATACCCGCAGGAAGCGTACGACTATCTTGTTCATCTGACCTGCTCCGAATTTGTGCAGACCTTCTGGGCAAACTGGATTACGATTCCGCCGCAGCCGGAGTTCAAGGACTTCTATGCGGACGACGAGCTGTACGGCGAATACATTCAGGTGTTCTCGGATCAGATGGAATATTCGCAGACCCGCCAGTTTACGCCGTCCTGGCCGCAGATTGAAAATACGCTCGGCATCGACCTGCAGGCGTATATGTTTGACAAGGAGGACGACGCGCAGGCGGCGCTGGATAAGGCCGCCGAGGATGTCGACAAAATCCTTGCCGAAGACGCTGAATAAAGAATCTATCACGCGGGCAGCGGCAATCCATTTGGGCGCCGCTGCCCTTTCTGTAAAACAGGGGGTTTCTTATGGCAAAAATGAAATCTGGCAAGATACAGCGGAGGAAGAATTTTTGGGGTTATCTGTTTATCGCCCCAAATTTCATCGGCTTCATGGTTTTCATGCTGGTTCCGATTCTCATGTCGCTGTACTACAGCCTCACGGACTACGACGTTATCACATCCGCCAACTTTGTCGGCTTTGATAACTACATAAAGCTGTTTCAGGACGACCAGTTCATTACGGCGCTGCTGAACACTCTGTGGTACTGTGTTCTCACCGTGCCCGCGGGCGTAATCCTGTCGCTGCTGCTGGCGGTTCTGTTCAACCGGCAGGTACCGGGCATCGGCATTTTCCGCACGCTCACGTTCATTCCGGTCATCACCTCCATGGTTGCGGTTTCGCTCGTGTGGAGTATGCTGTATGAGGATAACGGCGGCCTGCTCAACACGCTGCTCGGCTATCTCAACCTGCCGCCGGTGCATTGGCTGACGGATACGAACATGGCGATGATTTCCATTGCGATCATGAGCGTCTGGAAGGGCCTCGGCTACAACATGACGATTTTCCTTGCCGGCTTGCAGGGTGTTCCGCACGACCTCTATGAGGCGGCGACCATTGACGGCGCGAACTCGGTCCAGAAGTTCTTTAAGATCACAGTTCCGATGATCGGCCCGACGACGTATTTCGTCACGCTGATGTCCCTGATCAGCTCTCTGCAGGTGTTCGATCAGGTCTACATTATGACAAACGGCGGCCCGGTCAATGCAACCAAGACCGTCGCCATGTACCTGTATCAGTACGGCTTCCAGTTCTATAAGATGGGCTACGCGTGCGCGGCGGCCTACGTCCTGTTCATTCTGGTTTTCATCGTCTCGCTGATCCAGAACCGCAGCTCGAAGAACTGGGCCGAAGCCTCGGTGTAAGGAGGGGAGCATATGACAAGCACAGCGATCGTCAAAAAGAAGTCCACCAGCTTTATCGTGCGGCGCATTTTGCTGTATGTCGTGCTGATTGTGATCGGCGTCATCATGGTGATCCCGTTCCTCTGGATGATTTCCACCTCGCTCAAGGAACAGTATGACGCGGTTAAGATTCCGCCGGTATGGATCCCGCCGGAGCCGCAATGGCAGAATTATGTGAAGCTGTTCACGGAGCAGCCCATGCTGCAGTTCATGCTCAACACCATCAAAATCGTTTTCTTTGTCGTTCTCGGGCAGTTGTTTTTCAGCAGCCTCGCGGCGTATTCCTTTGCGCGCATCCCGTTTAAGGGCAGAAATGTCGTGTTCTTCTTTTACATCGGCACGCTGATGGTCCCGGGACAGGTCACGATGATCCCGACCTACCTGATGTTTGCGAAGGCCGGGCTGACGGATAACCATCTCGCGCTGATCCTGCCCGCGTTTTTCTCGGCATTCGGCGTGTTCCTGCTCCGGCAGTTTTTCATGTCCCTGCCGAAGGAGCTGGAGGAGGCCGCGGAGATCGACGGCTGCAACCCGTTCACCACATACTGGCGGATCATGCTGCC
>JAHZCM010000111.1:3610-6533 GCA_019422905.1 Oscillospiraceae bacterium | reverse complement strand
CGGCCGAATTCTGAGAGATCGGCATATCAAATTGTATACATCATAGCAAAAAAACATGAAACTGTAAACAGCATTCCTGCAAAATCTTCCACATTATTCTTGCAGTCCGGTGCAAGAAGTGCTATACTGTTATACGTAGAAATTTGTGCTTTGCCGGAGAGATGAATTTCAAATGCATGTTCCGGCGTTTTCTGCGGAAACTAGGCTTATCAAAATGAAGGAGCTGTGCCGCATGAAAAACACAAAGAAGCAGGTGCTGTACTCCGTGGCAGACACCGAAACAGACGAGTTCGCCGAGGAGGAGCAGAACGAACGCCAGAAGCAGATTCGTGAAAGTGGATCTGTCCTTACAAAAAACAGAAAGCATACGATTCAATGCCTGACGGTCATCGGGCAGATTGAAGGGCATTACGTTGCGCCCTCGCAGAATAAAACGACGAAGTATGAGCATGTGATCCCGCAGATCGTCGCCGTGGAGGAAGATCCGGAAATCGATGGCCTTCTGATGATTCTGAATACGGTGGGCGGCGACGTGGAAGCCGGGCTTGCCATCGCGGAGCTCGTGGCCGGTATGAAAAAGCCGACGGTGTCGCTTGTCCTCGGCGGCGGCCACTCCATCGGCGTGCCGCTTGCCGTTGCGGCGAAGCATTCGTTTATTGCGCCGTCCGCATCCATGACGATCCATCCGGTTCGCATGAACGGCCTGCTGCTCGGCGTGCCGCAGACGCTCGAGTATTTCCAGCGCATGCAGGACCGCATCACGAACTTTGTCACGTCCAATTCGCATATTTCTCACGAGCGCTTTATGCAGCTTGCGATGAATACGCAGGAGCTCGTCATGGATGTGGGAACCGTGCTGGACGGCGACGAGGCGGTCACCGAGGGGCTGATCGATACGCTCGGCAATCTGCACGAGGCGATGGAGTGCCTGGACGCGATGATCTCCAAGGAGAAAAAGAAGCGCCGCGCCGCAGAGAGCCGCGGCAAAAAGAAATGACGGGTTCGAAAAACGGTCTGGCGACCGTTTTACATAAAAGCAGTTTTGGAAAACACTGTAAAGGAGATTGTACATAATGTCTATTTGGGAAGCAATTATTCAGGGAATTGTGCAGGGCGCCACGGAATTTCTGCCGGTTTCGAGTAGCGGGCATCTTTCACTGTCCCAGCACATCCTCGGCATTCAGATCGACAGCCTTTTATTCGATATTCTGCTGCACCTCGGCACCCTGATCGCCGTCCTCGCAGTCTACTATAAGCTGGTTCTGCGGCTGATTCGGGCGTTCGTCTCTCTCGTTGCCGATATCTTCCGCGGAAAATTCAAATGGAAAGAGATGGATCACGACCGCCGGCTTCTGATGATGCTGATCATCGGTTTGGTTCCGCTGTTCCTTCTGTTCCTTCCGGTACCGGGCACCGGCATGAAGCTAAAGGATATTTCAGAGCTTTGGGCGTCGGATTCCACCGTTTGGATAGAGGGCTTTTCATTCCTGCTAACGAGCGCCATGCTGTTCCTCGGCATCCATGCGACGAAGCGGATGAAAATGCATAAGCACGTGGGCCGCGACGGTAAGACGACGGAGCTCAAGGGCCGCCGGAAGCTGCATACCGTGGATGCAGCCTGCATCGGCGTTACGCAGTGCGCTGCGGCGGTGTTTCCGGGGCTTTCCCGCTCCGGTTCCACGCTGGCAACGGGGCTGATGCGCGGCATCAACCAGCAAACGGCGCTCGATTATTCTTTTGTGCTGGGAATTCCCTCGATCCTTGCGGCTGCGGTGCTGACCATTAAAGACGCCGTCGGCGAGCCGGTCGATATCGGTGTCGGCGTTATGGTTGCGGGCGTGATCACGGCGGCGGTTGTCGGATTTCTGGCGATCAAGCTGCTCAAATGGATTGTAACGACAAATAAATTACAGATTTTCGCGTATTACACGCTGGTTCTCGGCGTGGTCACGCTAATAGTGTCCGTTATCGAAGCGGTAAGCGGAAAAAATCTTTTCACGGGTATGCCGCTCTGATTTTAGAAGAGCACAGGCGTTTGGAGGCAAATTTTGGCGGGTAAAAAGCAAACGACAAATTCAAAAAAGAGCGGCGCAACGGCGGGCCGGTCGGCAGCCGGCCGGACGAAGCAGAGCAAAGCGCCGCGCACAAAATCGAATACATCCAAGGCAAAGCGGCAGGAGCCGAACGTCGAGCAACTGCGCCAACGCAATCAGAGAGAAGCGTGGTGCTGGCTTTTCGGCGCTGTGTTTGTCGCCTGCTTCGTGCTGATTCCGGGTGAGAACGTATGGCTTTTCATCCATAATGTTCTGCGCGGCTTATTCGGCAACTGGGCCATTTTGCTTCCGGCGCTGCTTTTGTACGTTGCGGTGACCAAGGCTTATGAGCGGGTGGCCATGCACCACGGCGCGAAAATGGCGCTTGTCTGCGCGACGCTCGTCTTCTGGTGCACGGCGGTTCACCTTTTCGGCAACGTTGCGCTGCCGGAGGGGATGGGCTTTTTTGAGACGATCGGCTACCTCTATACGCGCGGCATAGAATTCGGAGGCTCAGGCCTGTGCGGCGCGCTGCTCGGCGTACCGCTGGAGACATGGGCCGGTCTTGAAGCCGCGCGCGTGCTGATCGTCATTCTGCTTCTGGCTGCCGTCGTAGCGTTGACGGGCGTCTCGCTTACCGGCGTTTTCCATGCGGTATCGAAGCCGGCGGTCAAGCTGCACGATGCGGCGCAGCGCCGCCGGGAGGAGCGCCGCATTCTGGAAGAAAGCCGCAGCAGCATCGACGTACCGCTGGAGGCCGCGCTGCCGCAGCATCCGGTGCGCTCCATACCGGAGGAAGCGGAAAGCGATAAGAAGAAAAGGAAAGAGAAAAGTAAAAGCCCGCAGCTTGAAAAGCTGGAGCATGTCTTTGGCCTGAAGGCGTCAGAGCC
>JAHZCM010000111.1:0-3600 GCA_019422905.1 Oscillospiraceae bacterium | reverse complement strand
GCCGGATCAGGAGCCGGTCGTGATTCAGGAATATACGGATGCGCCGCCGGCGGTTCGTCCGGTGGACAAGCTGCTGGATGCGAACCAGAGCATCCCGGATTTCGGCGTGCCGGTGGTGGGAAGCGCAGCACAGCCGGAGAAGGAGCCGGAGCGGCCGGCCGAGGAGCCGGCGCATGTGCCGGTTGAGCATGAAATCGTGGAGGCCGAGCCGGTGATGCCGCAGGCGGCGCAAACCGCGCAGCCGGTGCCCGCCGTGCCTTCGTCCCCGATGGCAACGGTGGCGGATAACGCCGCAAGGAACCTGGAAACCGCAGCAGAGGCGGAAAAGGCCGTTGCGGAATCCATGCGCAAAAAGGAAGAGGCGGAGAAGCTGGAGACGCAGCCGCTGCGCGGCGCGCAGGCCGCCGAAGAAAGCGCCTACTGCTTCCCGCCGGTCACGATGCTGGCCTCCAGTAAAAAGGTGGATCAAAGCGTCGAGACCGAGGAATTGCAGACGAACGGCAAGATGCTTGTGGAGACGCTCAAGAGCTTCGGCGTGCAGACCAAGATCCTCGATATCTGCCGCGGCCCGGCGGTTACCCGCTATGAGCTGCAGCCGGCGGCCGGCGTGAAAATCAGCAAGATCACGAATCTTGCCGACGACCTCGCGATGAATCTGGCGGCGACCGGCGTGCGTATTGAAGCGCCGATCCCCGGTAAGGCGGCGGTCGGCATCGAGGTGCCGAATAAAACGAAGAGCATCGTCCGTATGCGCGAGCTGATGGAATCCAACAGCTTTGTCACCTCCAAGAGCCACCTCACCGTGGCGCTCGGCCGGGATATCGCCGGGCAGGTGACCGTGGCGGATCTCGCAAAGATGCCGCACGTGCTGATTGCCGGCACGACCGGCTCCGGCAAATCGGTCTGCATCAATTCGCTGATCGTCAGCCTGCTCTACAAATCCGGTCCGGACGACGTGCGCTTCCTGATGATCGACCCGAAGGTCGTGGAGCTCGGCATCTACAACGGGATCCCGCACCTGCTCGTTCCGGTCGTCACCGATCCGCGAAAGGCTGCCGGCGCGCTGAACTGGGCGGTTACGGAGATGCTCAAGCGCTATAAGATTTTTGCGGAAAACAATGTGCGCGACCTGAAGGGCTACAACGCACTGGCGGAATCGAACGGCTATCAGGACGAAAACGGACAGCCCATGCACAAAATGCCGCAGATTGTGATTATCATCGACGAGCTTTCCGATCTGATGATGGCGGCGCCGAACGAAGTCGAGGATGCCATCTGCCGGCTGGCGCAGATGGCGCGCGCTGCGGGCATGCATCTCGTCGTCGCAACGCAGCGTCCCTCCGTGGACGTTGTGACCGGCCTGATTAAAGCGAATATCCCGAGCCGCATCGCGTTCGCGGTGTCCTCCGCGATCGATTCCCGCACGATTCTGGACGGCGGCGGCGCGGAAAAGCTGCTCGGACAGGGCGACATGCTGTTTTCTCCCGTGGGCGCGCAGAAGCCGCTGCGCATTCAGGGCTGCTTTGTCAGCGACAGCGAGATTGAATCGGTCGTGGATTTTGTCCGGAACTCGAAGGCCGTCGTATACGACGATACGGTTGCGCAGGAGATCGAGCGCAATGCTGTGTCGGAGGGCGGCAAATCCGGCGGTGCCGACAGCGCGCAGGAGGACGACAGCATGGACCCGATGATGAACGAGGCGATCAAGTGCGTCGTCGAGGCCGGACAGGCCTCCACTTCTCTGCTGCAGCGCAGGCTGCGCCTCGGCTATGCGCGCGCGGGGCGCCTGATCGACGAAATGGAGCAGATGGGCGTTGTCGGCCCGCATGAAGGTTCAAAGCCGCGTCAGGTGCTGATCACCTATGCCCAGTGGCTTGAGCGGAATATGCAGAAGCCGGATTCGGAAGCCTGATGAAGAAGATCGCTTCGGGAAAAAGCCCGAAAAGTAAAAATGGGCGGCGCTTTGACAAGAAAAAATGCCTGCGCATTGCGCTTCCGGTTCTGCTTCTGGCGGTACTGATATTCAGCTATACGCCGCCCGGCGCCAGGATGTGGTCAGCGCTTTCCGAAGCCGCAGGCCTTGTGCATTTTACGAATGCACTTCCGGAGGATGCGCTCCTCGTCCACGTGATCGACGTCGGTAAGGCGGATGCGATTCTTCTGGAAAGCCCCGAGGCCACGGTCCTCGTGGATTGCGGCACGGAAGCGGAGGCGAAAACCGTCCTGCGCTATCTGGCTGCGCGGAATATTGAGGCACTCGATGCCGTGTGGATTTCCCACCCGGACAGTGATCACTGCGGCGGGCTGGCGACGCTTTTGGAAGCCTTTCCTGTCGCGGAAATCGTGGAGCCGCCTGTGGCGGCGAGCGTGGCCGAGACGGTTCCGCTTTCGCAAAATCAGAGGATTGAGCGGGCAAAGGTGGGAGAAAACTACCGTTACGGCGATATGGCCTTTGAGGTAATCGGGCCGCTTGCCGATTATTCGGAGACAAATAACGGCTCCGTGGTGTTCCGCCTCGTATACGGGGAGTTTTCCATGCTCTTCTGCGGCGATATAGAGGAAAAAGCGGAGCAGGGCCTGCTCGAAAGCGGCGCGTCCCTCCGGGCGGATGTGCTGAAGGTGGCGCATCACGGCAGTGCGACCTCGACCTCCGAGGCATTCCTCCAGGCGGTTCAGCCGGAATATGCGGTGATTTCCACCGGGGAGGACCGGAACAATCTTCCGCGCAATCTCGTGCTGAAGCGGCTGGACGCGGAGGGCGTGACATTTTTCAGAACCGATACGGACGGCTCCGTTGTGATCATGGCGGAGGACGGGCACATCCGGATTATAACAGAAAATGGGCGCACCGCGCCGTAAGGTGCTGCGTCCGCGGAAAGGAAACAGCTATGAAGAGAATGACTATCGACCGTTTTGACGGCATCTATGCGATCTGCGAGGATAAGGACAAGGCTTTTTTCGCCATTGAACTCGGCGAGCTGCCCAAGGGCGCAAAGGCGGGCGATGTGCTCCTGATTACGGACGAGGGAACCCTGCAGATCGATGCGGAGGAGACGGAGCGCCGCCGCCGCCGCATACAGGAAAAGCAGGCGAAGCTGCTCGGCCTTTAATTCATTTTTCAGAAAGGGTACTCTGCATATGGGACGTTTGGACTATATTTTTCGCTGTATCGCACATATGGGTTATAAAGCGCTGTTCGAGACGGTTGGAACCGTGCATAAGCTCTGCGGGAAGAATCGCGTTTGGCTGCTGTTTGACATTGTGAAATGCGGTTTTAAATTCGGTGCGGGCTATAAGGACTACCTGCTCTGCGAGTTCTTTAACATGAATGACGCGCAGCGCTCCACGTTCGTCACGCGGGGCATCAACAACACCATTACGAAGATGCTGAACGATCCGGCGTACTACCATATCTTTGATAATAAAAACGAATTCTACACAACCTTTGCCGAATACCTGCACAGGGAATGGCTCGATTTCAAAAGCAGTTCTTTAGATGCGTTCCGTACCTTTATGGCGGATAAGGACGCGGTGATCTGCAAACCCTGCGACGCTTCCTGCGGCATCGGCGTGGAAAAGATCAGCCGGGCAGATTACGCT
>JAHZCM010000011.1:28772-29401 GCA_019422905.1 Oscillospiraceae bacterium | reverse complement strand
CGTGCACGGCAAAGCGACAATTTTGCAGAAAATGAGCGGCGAATACGCCGATAAATTCCCGCAGGCACGCGTGCTGTACCTGTATATGTACGCGCATCCGGGCAAAAAGCTGAATTTTATGGGCAACGAGTTCGGCCAGCTGCGGGAGTGGGACGAGAAGCGCGAACAGGACTGGGGTGTGCTGAAATATCCGAACCACGACGCGTTCCACCGCATGATGCAGACGCTGAACCGGCTCTACCGCACGCATCCGGCGTTGTGGGGAAAGGACTATGACCCGGCGGGCTTCCGGTGGATCGACTGCCATCAGGAGGAAAAGTGCGTTTACGCCATGGAGCGCGCGGGCGGCGGCGAGCGGATCGCCGCGGTGTTCAATTTTTCGGACGCTATGCAGACGTATCAGATGGAGCTGCCCGGTGTAAAAACGCTCGAGATGCTGATCGACAGCGACTGGGACGTTTACGGCGGCGGAAAACCGTGCGGCGCGACGCTCCTGGCGCCCCGAAATGGTGAATTTGCGCTTGAGCTTGCGCCGTTTTCCGGTGTATACTGTCTTATAAAGGAAAACCGCGTGGGGTGACAGTTTTGTGCGCGTGCCGCCGGGTACATGGGCGGTGTTCGATGTACCT
>JAHZCM010000011.1:20606-28762 GCA_019422905.1 Oscillospiraceae bacterium | reverse complement strand
GTACCTGACTGTGCGATGCAGGACCTGTGGCGGCGAATCTGGGGCGAGTGGTTCCCGACATCTGCATACGAGATGTGCGACGGCGCGCAGTTTGAGATGTATTATGGACTGGCAAACCACGGAAACGCCTTCGGAGAAATCTGGGTGCCGGTGAAAAACAAATGAAAAGGGGGAGGAGACATATGTCTCATCCCTTGACCGTCAAACCGGCTTCTGCGCGAAGCGGAATGAGCAGATGCAAAAAACAGAGGAAGGGACGGGAGAAAATCCCTGTCCTTCCTCTGTTTTCCGTATACGGGACGACGGCATAACGCCGGTCCGCGGATTTTTGTCTCCGCGTGGATGTATTGCGCAGCAGCGGAGGGTGGGCCGCTCCGGAAAAGGCCGTCAGGAAGCGGCGGTCTCGGGCCCGAACAGCTCCGGGTGCATCCGGGCGTAATGGAAGATATACTGCTGGGCGATGCCGGCGCTTTCGCCGAGCGACGCGGGGTCGAGGCCGGGCAGCCGTTCTATTGCGCGCTTCATCCAGACGTCCATCGGAAAGCTCTCCGTGCGGTGCAGGCCGTAGAGCAATGCGCAGTCCGCGACCTTCGGCCCCACGCCGAAGATCGTCTGCAAGGCCGCGCGCGCTTCGTCCAGCGGCATACGGCGCACCGCTTCGAGGTCCAGCTCGCCGGAAGCGACGCGCCTTGCGGCGTCGATCAGATATTTTGCGCGGAAGCCCGCGCGCAGCGGCTGGAGCATTTCGGGCGTGCAGGCGGCGAGACGCGCGGCGGTGGGAAAGGTATAGTAAATCTCCTCCGCGTGGGAAACCGGCTCGCCAAGCAGCGTGCAGAGCCGGTCCAGAATCCCCTTGATGCGGGGGATATTGTTGTTTTGCGAGACGATGAACGAGCAGAGCGCTTCCCACGGATCCTGCCGCAGGATGCGGATGCCCGCCGCGTAGGCCGCGGCCTCCCGGAGAATCGGGTCGAGCGCCGAAAGCGCATGGCGCGCGGCGGCGTAATCGGTTTCAAAATCAAAATAGGAAAACCACACCGCGTCGAATTCCTCCTGCGCGCAGTCAAAGCAGAAGCCGCCGTCCGATTCCCATACGGTGAGCACATGCCCGCGGCTGATACCGCGCCACGCCGTACCGCCCTCTTTGCGCGGCACGGTTTTCCAGCGGAAGGCCTGCCCGCAGTCCAGCGTCTGGGCAAGATCGAGACAGCCGTCCTTCGGAGAAAAGCGAATCATCGGTTTTTGCCCTCTGTTTTCGTCGTCACGCTGGGCACACGGCCCGTGATGTATGTAATCGAGCGCTCGATCGCGTCGCGGGAATTGCCCCAGTCGCCGTCCTTGTTGCGGTAATCAAACATGCGGCAGAAATGCGTCGTGTCGGCCTTTACGGTATCGAGGTACGCTTTGGCAAGGCGTTTCGTCTCCGCGGCAAACGGGACGAAATTTTTCTTCGGCATCTTCTGCGCGGCGGCAAGGATGAAGCTGTAATGCGAAAGGCAGATATGGGTCTGCGCCGCGTACAGCGCGCGGAATTCCGGCTCGTTCTGCCAGAGCTTGATGACCGTCGCGCTCAGATGCTCCATATTTTTATCGACGTTTTCACAGACAAAGCAGGAATGCCGGCGGCGGTCTGCAGCGGCGAGCACCTTCTTAAGCGGCGTTTTCGGCTCGTCCGGGAAGATGTCGTTCCCGATTTCGTCGAGCAGGCTTTCCAGAATCAGCGCCACGGAAAGGCGGCTGCCGCGCTGTAAAATCATTTCAAAATGATCCTTGCAGAAGCCCAGCCGGTTCGTTTCCACGCGCACGTCCGGTTCCATCATGGCCGCGCCGGTGATGTAGGTCGCCATGCGGTCCTCCAGCATATCGCGCATACGGCAGAAGGGGCAGCCGTCCTTCGGCTCAAAAATTTCACTGATCGGGATCGAGCAAATATCCTCGCGCATGATTGTCCTTCCTTTCACGGATGTATATAATGAATTTTTATCCGAATGTAAAAGCGTGCAAAGCCGAACGAAAGTGCCTTGTCCGTTTCTGGGGAAATTTGGAAAATACAGCCGAAATAGGCGGGTTTGCAGAGCTTTTTCGCACGCTTTTTTCCATTCTACACGATTCCGGGGAAAAATACAACCGCTTTTCCTGAATTGGAGCCGGGATTTTTAGTCCACCGGTATTTTTGATTAAAATCGGCGAAAAATAAAATTGGTTCTCTACGGGAATTAAAAGCGGTTTTCTTTAAAAAACACCAGATATTGCGGAGAGAAAATAGGCAGACACTAGAATTTTGCAAAAAAGTTTACAAATGGTTTATGGGCTGTCCACGGGGGACAACGGTGTGAAAGGCGGCGCATTTTGGCTGCCCGTTTACATAAAAGTGGGAGCTGTGAAAACCTGTGGAAATCGGAATCCATGTGGAAAGCGGGTTTTTAACACTTTCCACAGAGTTTTCCACAACGCAGGGGGAAAACCTGGAAGCGTCGTTATGTAAACCGGATTTTTTCGGGAGATAATACGGAGGGTATAGGCGCTTTTTGTCACCGCAGGGAGAAAAATCATGCATAAAAATGGAATAATTATTCCAAATTGCACGGACTTGGCGCTTTTTTGCGGATACCGGCGGAAGAAGGGCGGCACGCGCTGAAATAACGGGAAAATGCGCGGGGGACCTTTTGGGAGAAAGCACGGTGTGAGCGCTTTTGGAAAATGCGGGCATGGAGCGGGAAGGTCTGCTCCTTGGGATGGGGCGAAGCTGCGGGAGTAAAACGAATGGGCTTCGGGCGCGCGATGGCGGCGCACGCAAAAATAAAAAACAGAAAATGCGGTATTTTGTGCGTATGAGTTGCAATATCCGGTTCAAATATGGTATAATCCCAGTATATTGCGATAATATGCGCAAAAGGCGCGGTACGGAAAGGAAAAATTCAGCTTCTATGGAAAACGAAAGAGAAAAGGACGTCATCGCAGGCCGCAACGCCGTCACGGAGGCGCTTCGTGCGGGCAGGCCGATCGACAGCATTTACGTGCGGCGCGGGGACAAAACCGGCTCGATCAGCGTGATCCTTCGCATGGCAAAGCAGGCGGGCGTCACGGTGAAGGAAGCCGATCCGAAAAAGCTGGACGCCATGTGCGGCGGCGCGAACCATCAGGGCGTCGCGGCGGTGGCGGCGGTGCATGCGTTCTCCGGGGTGGAGGATATTTTCGCCCTCGCGGAAAGCCGCGGTGAACCGCCGTTCCTGATCGTCTGCGACGAGATTGCCGATCCCCATAACCTCGGCGCGATTATCCGCACGGCGGAGTGCGCGGGCGCGCACGGCGTGGTGATTCCGAAGCGCCGCAGCGTCGGGCTGACCGCCGCGGTGGGCAAGGCGTCTGCCGGCGCGGTGGAGTACCTGCCGGTGGCGCGCGTGCCGAATATCGCCGTGTTTCTCGATGAGATCAAGGCGCGCGGCGTCTGGGTCTACACGGCGGACATGGACGGCACAAGCTGGTGCCAGACCGATTTCACCGGTGCGGCGGCGCTCGTCGTCGGCTCGGAGGGCTTCGGCGTCTCGCGCCTTGTAAAGGAAAAATCAGACTTCATTGTCTCCCTGCCGATGAAGGGCAGGATCAATTCCCTGAACGCCTCGGTGGCCTGCGGGATCCTCTGCTATGAGATCGCGCGGCAGCGGGCGGGTATCAGGGCCAAAGGAGGACTATCGATATGAGCGGAGAAAACCGGTTTTCAATCGAGGACATTTTGGAAGAGGAGCGGCGCACGCGGCAGGGCGGCGGAGAAGCGCCGGAGCCTGCGCAGCCGGAGGAACAGCCCGCCCCGCAGGAGGAGGCGCCTGCAAGCGCCGCGCAGCCGGAGGCGGAGCCCCAACCGGTGCAGACGGTGGAGACGCGCTATACGGAAGAGGAATACGCGGATAAAAAAGGAAAAAAGAAGAAAGGCGGCTTTTTTGCGCGTCGGAAGGAAAAAAAGAAGAAAGAGGAATTCGATGCGGCGGAGGACATGTATTACGGCATCCAGCTCAAGCCCATCGACGAATATACGAGGAACTTCGACGCAACCGGCGAAATCTCGCTGGAGCAGGAGGGGTTCAAAAAGCTGTTTGACGAAAATACGGCGGAGCTGGACGACGAGGTCGCGAAGAACTTTGACCGCCTGCAGCGTGAGCGCCGCCGCCGCGTGGCGGAGGCTGTAGAAAATGCAGGCGTAGATCTCGACGAGGTGGAAAACGAGCTGGGCATTGTCGCGCCGGTTCCGGTATCCGCCTTTGCGGGCGACCCTTATGCGAAGCAGCACGGCATCGGCGTGGAGACCGGCGCGAAGAGCGAAGCGGAGCTGCCCGACTTTCAGAAGGCGATGATGCAGGACGCGCAGACGCGCACGATGGAGATCAAGCTGGATCTCGAGAGCGATATGCTCGCCGTGCAGCAGGCGAAGGTTGTGCCGGAGGTCAGCGAGGACTCGGTACGGCGCATCCTCGAATCGGTGCAGGAGTCGCCGGAAGCGCCCGAAGCGCAGGAAATGGAGGAGATCAGCTCGGTACGCGTCGCACAGGAGGAAGCAACGGAGACGCCCGGGCAGACGTTTACCGACGTTTCCAGCTTCTCGGGGGCGGAAGCCGAGGAGAATGCGGCGGAGGCGGACGCGCAGGAACAGGGGAAAGTGGTTCCCTTTGAAGCGCCGGAGCAGGAGCAGGCGCCGCAGGAGCCGGTGCGCGTTTCCGCGCCGGTCAGCGATGTGACCGAATACAGAAAACGCGATATTCCCGTGCATATTATCAATGCGGATGTGCTTCAGAGCGCGCTGCTGAGCGAAGCGCGCGTCTATTCGGACGGCAACACGAGCGCCGCGGCCGGTGTGCGCCGCCTGAAAATCCGGATTGGGGACGAGCAGGATGAAGCGCAGGATGCGGCCGAGGTGCAGGGGGAGAGCGACGAGCTGCTCGACGACTTTACCGGCCCGGCGGACGCGAAGAGCGTTTCGCACGACCTGCGCGCGACGATGCGGGAGTTGACGATCCGCACGCTGGCAACCGGCGTGAGCACGGCGGTTTTGCTCATTGCATCCCTGATCGGCGAGGCCGGCTTTGGCCCGAACAACACCGAGACGGGCGGCGCCGTGGGCTATACGATCGTCTCTTTGATTTTCCTGCTGATCGCCATAGGCTTTTGCGCCAAGACGATTTTGAACGGCCTGCGCTCGCTGCTGGAATTCCGCGCGAATTCCGACAGTGCCGCCGCGGTGGCTTCCGCCGCCGTGCTGATCCAGACCGTCTGCGCGCTGTTCTTCTCGGAGGCGCTTGCGGCCGGCAGGATTCACCTGTATGCCTGCATCGCCGTGGGAACTCTGTTCCTGAACACGCTCGGCAAGCTCACGATGGTTCGCCGCATCCACTCGAATTTCCGCTTTGTGGCTTCCCGCGAGCAGAAATATGCGGTGCGCATTTTTGACGATTACAATACCTCGCTGAAGCTCGCAGGCTCCTCGGTCGTCTCTGAGCCGACGATTGCCTATCAGCAGAAAACGGGATTTTTGAAGCGCTTTTTGCAGATTTCCTACGAGCCGGACCCGGCGGAGACGTCCTCGCAGGCGCTCGCGCCGGTGGGCCTTGTCTCCTCGCTCCTGCTCTGTGTTGTGGCGCTGGTCATTACGAAGGACGCGCCGCTGGCCATTACGGCGCTGGCGGCCTCCTGCTGCGTCTGCGTCGCCGTGACGAATATGCTGGCGGTGAACCTGCCGGTCAGCCGGCTGAGCCGCCGCCTGCGCCGTAATGGCGCGATGGTTTCCGGATATGAGGCCATCAAGCGCATGAGCGCCGTCAACGCCGTGCTGGTCGATTCGACGGAGCTGTTCCCGCGCGGAACGGTTGTGCTCAACGGTGTGAAGCCGTTTACACAGGACGGCCTTGAAGAGGCGGTCCTGAACGCAGGTGCGTTGACGCAGGCGCTTGGCAGCCCGCTTTCCGGCGTGTTTGAGCAGGTGCTCAGCGAGTATGAGGGAGAGATCCCCGAGGTGGAGCAAGCCCGTTTTGAGGCCGGAAACGGTGTTGTCGGCAAGGTGGAGGGCAGCGAGATTCTCATCGGTTCCCGCGCGCTGCTGACCGCCCACGGCGTTGAGGCGCCGGAGCAGGCGCTCGAAAACCGCTATACCACCGGCAACCGGCAGGTATTCTATCTCGCGGCGGACGGCGTGCTCTGCGCGATGTTTATTGTGACGTATAATGCGGACCGCAAGAAAAAGGCGGAGATTCAGGAGCTGGAGATGAACGGCGTTTCCCTGCTTGTCCGTTCTACGGACGCGAACCTGACGCCGCAGTTTATCAGCCGCCTGTTCGGCATCGACGCTTCGGCGGTCAATGTGATCGGCGCGGAGGCCGGCAGCGACTGCGACCGCCTCGTGACCGGCACGACGGGCCGCGCGGATGCCTACGCGGCGACGAAGGGCCGCGCGGAATCCATGATGTGCATCGTTTCCGCGTGCATCGATGAGAAGCAGAATATCAGCTTTATCGTCGCGATGCAAAACGCGGCGGTCGTGATCGGCTTTGTGCTTGTCGCGTTTTTGACCTTTGTCGCGGGCGTCGGCCAGATTTCGGCCTTTGCGCTGTGCATATATGAGCTGTTCTGGGTTGCGGCGGCAATTCTCCTGCCAAAGTTCCGGAATAAAGTAAAATAGTATCGGAGAAGAAAGCAAAATCAGGCGGCCAAGATTGGCCGCCTGCGCTTGTCTCCGTGTAACAGAAAAAATGTCCCGCTCTGCGGTTTTGCAGGGCGGGACATTTGGCTTTTCAGCAGAAAAGACAGGATCCAATACAATTTGGCCGGGCAGCCGCACTTGCGGTCGGAAGAAAGCTGTGCTCAGGAACGCATGACCCATGTTTTTAGATACCGGTTGAATTCCTCGTATTCCGGTTCGGATAGCTGCTTCGGGAAAGACATGACAACCAGACGATGGCCGCTGAAATTTTCGCGGTAGGGCGGATGCGTATGCTCATAAGGGTTTGCCTTATAGCCGGCTCTCTCATAAAAAGCCCTGCGGCGAAAGGAAATTTCATCAACAGGCAGGTCAATTTCCAAAATGACGGTTTTTCCTCTCCGGCTCAGGAGCTCCAACGTTTTTTGCCCGTATTTTTTGCCACGCATCTCCGGGAAGATACAGAAATGCTCCATGTAGATGAAGCCTTCCGTCTCCCAGCATAAAAGAATGCCGACAAATTTGTCCGCATCATAAATCAGATTATACCAATATTCCGGATGCTCCATAATTTTTATCTGCGCATCGGGTTTTCTCTGCTCGTGCAGCGGAAAGCTGTTTGCGTACAGTGCCGTTGCCTTTGCAAACAGGCCGCTTTTGCAGGTTGTCAGGCGCTCCAGCCGTATCTGCTCCGTCCCTCCTTTGTTCTTATCAAGCGTTCAGATGATCCCGGCTTCCTTCGGAAACGAGCGGAAATAGACGTCGTTGCCGTCCGGGTCGCGAAAATGCATGTTCTTTGCACCCCACGGCCGGGTTTGAGGCGGTTCAATCATTTCCACGCCCGCGGCGCTGAGGCGCTCAAACTCGCAGTCCACATCGCGGACCGTGAAGGCGAGCTGGATATTGCGGCCGTTTTCGCCGTGCTCCATGCCGTCGTTCCAGATCGTGAGCTGGGCTTCCTCCGCCAGAATCGTCTGGTGAACGAGATTGCTGTCCTGCTCCTCTATGCCGAGCAGGAATCTGTAAAAACCCGCAAGACGGAGAACGTCCTGCGTAACAAGGCAAACTTCGCCGATTTTCATGGTGTGCTTCCTCCTAAAATGACGGGGTGCGTACTGAAATGCAGATAAAGTTTCAGAGAGGGCCATGCACGCCGCGAAGGCGGCATGCGTAAAATAGCATAGTGCAGGGATATGCGAGGTTACAACGCGGGGAAGTGGGGTGGTATCATCCGGATTCTCTCACCGCCCGTTCCGCTCGCGTTCTGCTTTGAATCTGTCGGACATCTGATGGACGCAGTCGGGCGGGCAATCCATACACTACACGTGCTGTCCTCCGCTCTGGGGCGGATTGGCAGCCGCTTCTTCCTCTGCGTTACGGTGCGCTTTTCAGAGCGGATTGCGGCGCGCAGCCTCTTCTCGGAGTACGGCGCGTTTGTGGGCGCGGGACGCCTGGTTGCGGCCTATATCGGCGA
>JAHZCM010000011.1:19454-20596 GCA_019422905.1 Oscillospiraceae bacterium | reverse complement strand
CGATGTGTTTATCCCGGATGCCGTGGCGCGGATGGGCAGATATTTGCAGAGATGACCGCATGGAAAACCGTGCGGTCATTTTTGTGTATGATCAGATGCCGAGCGCGTCGATCAGCTTGTTCAGTTTTTCTTTATCCGTGCTTGAAGCGCAGAGCAGCGTCGTGCCGTTGCGGTAAAGGAGGGTCACGCCCTCGTCGTTCGCGTAATAGAAGCGGTTGTATTCGCTGGAATCCACAAATTTTTCGCCGCTTGCGCCGGTTTTGAGGCTGCTGAGCATTTGGGCGTAGTTGGTTTTTGCAGAGTCCGCGGCGACAAAGACAAAGAAGCCGATATTCGTTTCCTCGTCCTCAACCGTCAGGGCGGTCAGAAGAAAGGAGGCGTCGAAGCTGCTCGTGTCGTCCACAACCGTGTAGCCGGCGTCCGCACAGGCGGCGCTGAATTCCTCGGCGGTTACGCTGCGGCGGCCGGAGCAGCCGGTGAGTGCGATGCAGAAAACGAGCAGAAGCGGCACGCAGAGAAGGAAAAGGCGCTTATAATTTTTCATTTCGGTTCCTCCTTGAAGCTCCGGTAAATTGCCGGAAAAGATAAAAAAGCAGAACGGTCAGGAAAAAGCCGGTGAGAAAGCCGGCGGTATCGAGCCAGACGTCGAGCAGCGACGAGCCGCGCCCGGTAAAGATCTGGATGGTCTCGTCCAATGCCGCGGCCAAAAAGCCGAATGCGGGGAAGTCCGCTAGGTTGCGCCCGCGGGCAAGCGGATTGCCGTTTTTGTCCCGCAGCAGACATAGAAGTGCGGAAAGCTCGGCGCCGAGCAGCGCGTATTCGGAGAAATGGGCGGCCTTGCGCAGAAAAAACTCATTGACCGGGTGGGTGAGCATGCGCTCCAAAAACAGCCGGACGGAGCCGCTGAGCTGCCCGGAGGCTTCGCTGCTTTGCAGGGAATTGCCCCAGATGAAGCAGAGCGTCAGCAAGAGGACGGAGCCGAAAATCAGAGCGATACGGCGGTTGTGCCGGATCCTTTTATCCCGCGGCATGCCCTTTCCCCCTTTTTCACCGATATATAACGATACAAAGATTTTACCACGCAAAAGGGCGTTTCACAATGCCGCCACAGAAATTTAATAATTTTCGGGGCGGAGCAAACC
>JAHZCM010000011.1:13609-19444 GCA_019422905.1 Oscillospiraceae bacterium | reverse complement strand
TGCGGCGGCGCGCGCGATATGGTATACTAAAACCGGTCATATGGATTTTTGACACGGGCTGGTTGCGCGGTGGCCTTTGCGGCAAACGGAGGACATGCGCGGAAAAAAGGTTTGCGGGCAAAGAGCGGAGCGTCTGCGGACGGGCCTTATGGGGGACCGGCGTTCTGCCGGAATGCGCAAATGCGGCGGAGGAAGCGGCTGGCCTTTATGATGAAATAATCTGCGCGGGAGGTGACGGCGGTGCGGCAGATGCTGAAAAGAATAGCGGCCTTGCTGCTGATTTTTTGCCTTGCGGCTTCGCTGGCGGCGTGCGACGAGTTTACCGGCCTGGACGCGCAGGCGATGATGTCTCCGCCGAAGACGACTGCGGACCGGCAGGCGATTTACGAGCTGATGCGGGGCGAGGAAACCGACGTGACGCTGGTTTATCCAAAGAGCGGAGAATACCGCTCGGCGATTATTTCCCGCGATCTGAATGCGGACGGCACGACGGAGGTCGTCGGCTTCTGCATGAACGGCGAGTCCGGCGGCGTGCGGCTGCAATTTATGACGCAGGATGAAAGCGGCGCTTGGCGGCTCCTTGCGCAGTTTTCCGCAGCGGCGAACCAGGTGGACAGGGTCTTTTTCGGGGATTTGACCGGTGACGGCCGGGAGGAGATTGTGGTCGGCTGGGGCGACCCGCAGACGGCTACGGCGAGCGTCTCCGTATATCGCATGACGGAGGACGCCGTGCAGGAGTTTTCGATGAGCACGGTGACGTACAGCGAAATGCTTTTAACCGATTTTGACGGCGACGACGTGCAGGAGCTGTTTATCATGGACATTGCGCGTGCCGGCTCCGGCGAGGAAAACGCCGTGACCGTGCCGCTGGGCAGCCTGTACCGCTTTGACGGCGAGCAACCCTATGTGTCGCAGACTGTTCCGCTGGATTCCGCGGTGACGCGCTATTCTGCGGCGGTGTTCGCGCAGGTCAATTCGTGGCGCAAGACCGTTGTCCTCGACGGCGTAAAGGCGGATGGGCGCATGATTACGCAGGTCATCGGCTACGACGCCATGACCGAGCGGCTCTCCTCGCCGCTGTCCAACGCGGGGGCGGAAAACCCCAATCCCACTGACCGGGATACGGCGGTGGCGGTGACGGCCCGGGACATCAACGGCGACGGCGTGGTGGAGATTCCCACGGCGCTTTTGACGGCGGGCTCGGGGGACGGCGCGTCGGATTCCACGGGCTATACGGTGACATGGAATACCTACAGCCTGTCGGACAACACGTTTACGCCGGTGTGCGACGGCATTATCAACGCTTCGGAAAACTATATCGTCGTGCTGCCGGACGGTGCGGGTTCCATTGCCTGCAGCAACGATTCGGTCACGCGGACGGCGACCTTCTTCCGCTATAAGTGGATGGGAAGCGACGGCACGCCGTTCGGCCGGGAGGACCTTTTCGCGGTTAAGGTTTATTCGGAAGAGGCGTGGGACGAATATAAAGCCGAAGGATCCGAGGCGGAAGACATTTATCTCACCGCCATGGGCGGACGCATTTATGTGCTGACGGTGCTGGACCCGGCGCTTTCAGCGGACAGTGCAATGATCCGCGCGGTCTGCGAGGATTTTAAGATTTTGAATGAATGAGGCGGGATTTGTTATGAGAAAGATTTTGGTTGCCGAGGACGAACAGAACATCCGGGAATTTGTGGTCATCAACCTCAAGCGCGCCGGATATGAGGCGGTGGAAGCGGCAAACGGCGAAGAGGCGCTGCGCTTGTACGAGCAGGCGGGCGGCGATTTCGACGTCGCGGTCCTGGATATTATGATGCCCGGCGCGCTGGACGGCCTCGCCGTGTGCAAGGAGCTGCGAAAGAAGAACGGGACGATCGGCATCATCATGCTGACGGCGAAAACGCAGGAGATGGACAAGGTGACCGGCCTGATGATGGGCGCGGACGATTACGTGACGAAGCCCTTCAGCCCCTCGGAGCTTGTGGCGCGCGTGGACGCGGTATATCGCCGTGTGGCGCAGTTTTCGCAGGCGGCGGAGCCAAATTTTTCCGAGGAGCTGCGCTCCGGCGTGTTTGTGCTGAACCTGAGGAACCGCTCCTTTACGAAAAGCGGCAAGCCGGTGGAGCTGACGCAGGTGGAGTTCCAAATTATGGAATACTTCTTCTCGAACGTCGGTAAGGCGCTGCGGCGCGTCGATATTTTAAAGCACGTGTGGGGCAGCGGATATGTCGGCGAGGAAAAGATCGTAGACGTCAATATCCGGCGCCTGCGCATGAAGGTTGAGGATGAGCCTTCCAATCCCCGCCATATTGTCACGGTTTGGGGCATCGGCTATCGCTGGGATCAATAAAATCAGTAAAATCTGCGGAAAACAAGAGAGCGGAGAACAGGAGAAAGGAGAGGCGCCGTGTTTCGAAAGGGAATTGCCCGCCGGTGGCTCGTGAACAGCCTCGGCGTTATGATTTTGCTGCTTGCTGCGTGTATCACGGCGCTTTCGTTCGTCGTGCAGAGCTATGCGTACAACGGTATCCAGATGACGCTGGTGGGCCGCAGCGACGAGCTGCCCACCGTGCTTTCCTACGGGATGAAAACGGTGAACGAATTCAACGCAGCCGCCCGCAGCTATACGGAAAACTTTCCGGATAAGAATCTGATGGAGGTTATGGCGGTGAGCCGCAGCGGGAAAATCCTCTCCACCTCCACCGGCTTTGCGCCGGACCAGTCGCAGGCGATGCCGGATTTTGAAAGCGCGCTGCACGCGGAGTCCGGCTACGGCTACTGGATCGGCAAGCTCACGACCGGGGAAAAGGTGATGGCGATTTCCCGCGTGGTGCGCAGCACAAACGGCGCGGTGCTCGGCGCGGTGCGCTACGTCGTGTCCATGGAGCGGGCGGACCGGCAGATCACCTTTGTGGTGCTGTCGCTCATCGGTATCGGTCTGCTGATTATTGCGCTCGTCACCTTTTCGGGCATGTATTTTGTGCGCTCGATTGTGGGGCCGATCCGGGAGCTGAATGCGACGGCGGAAAAAATTTCGCAGGGCAATTTCGACGTCCGCGTCAAGAAAGGCAAGGACGACGAAATCGGCGCGCTGTGCGAGTCCATCAACGATATGGCCGCGGAGCTCGGCGCTTCGGAAAAAATGAAGAACGACTTTATCTCCTCGGTGTCGCATGAGCTGCGCACGCCGCTGACGGCGATCAAGGGCTGGGCGGAAACGATCCAGAGCGGCAGCGTCGGCCGGGAGACGTATGAAAAGGGCATGAGCGTTATCATCCGTGAATCGGAGCGGCTTTCCGGTATGGTGGAGGAGCTTTTGGATTTCTCGCGGATGCAGAGCGGCCGCATGCGCCTGATTCTGAATAAAATCGACCTGCTGGCGGAGCTGGACGAGGCGGTGTATATGTTCACCGACCGCGCCCGCACGGAGCATAAAACGCTGATTTACGACGAGGAGGATACGATGCTGTCTCCGATCCTCGGCGACGTGAACCGCCTGCGGCAGGTTTTCATCAATATTATCGACAACGCTCTGAAATACACGAATCCGGGCGGCACGGTGCGCGTTTCGGCGTATGAGGACGACGGTTTTATCCGCGTCGTCATCAAGGACAACGGCTGCGGCATCCCGGCGGAGCATCTGCCGAACGTCAAGCGGAAGTTTTACAAGGCGAATCAGAACGTGCGCGGCAACGGCATCGGCCTTGCCGTCGCGAATGAAATCATGGAGCTGCACTCCGGCTCGCTCGATATCGACAGCCAGGAGGGCATGGGCACCACGGTGATCATCACGATTCCGACCATGAAGAAGCTGGAAACAAACCCGGAGCTCTCGAACACCACGAAAATCCCGACGGTTACCAATCGGATACAGGTGGTCGAGCGCAAGCAAAGCGATTGATTTTGGAAAGGACATGCACATGACAAAACGCGTAACCTCCATCGGCGGGCAGGCGCTGCTGGAGGGCATTATGATGGTGGGGCCGAAGAAGAACACGGCGGCCTTCTGCGACGAGGCCGGAAATATCACGACCGAGGATATTGCGGCGCCTTCTTTGCGGGAAAAATACCCGATTCTGAAAAAGCCGTTTTTGCGCGGCGTTTTCTCGCTGATCGACACGATGCGTCTGGGCATGAAGGCGCTCACGCTTTCGGCGGATAAGGCGGGCCTGGAGGAGGAAACGGAGAGCGAATCCAGGTTTGAAAAATGGCTGGAAAAGACCTTCGGCGATAAGATTACAAATGTGGTTGTCGCTGTCGGCGGCGTGCTGGGCGTGGCGCTGGCGGTCGTGCTGTTTTTTCTGCTGCCGACCGTGCTGCTCAACTGGCTCAGCGGCTTTGCCGGCGATTGGTTCAGCGGGTGGCGCTCTGTTTTTGAGGGGCTGCTGCGCATCCTGATTTTTGTCTGCTACATTCTGGCGGTGTCCCGCATGCCGGAGATCGACCGCACCTTCCGCTACCACGGCGCGGAGCACAAGACGATCTTCTGCTATGAAAACGAGCTGCCGCTCACGGTGGAAAATGTGCGCGGGCAGAAGCGCTTTCATCCGCGCTGCGGCTCGAGCTTCATGGTGATCATGCTGCTTTTGGGCATCATCATCGGTTTCTTTATCCCGTTTGAAAATCCGCTTCTGCGCACCGCCTGCAAGATCCTGTGCCTGCCGGTTGTGGTCAGCATCGGTTACGAGCTGATCAAGCTCTGCGGCCGGCGGGACAACCTCGCCACACGGATCATCGCCGCGCCGGGGCTGTGGCTGCAAAGGCTGACCGTGAAGGAGCCGGACGACAAGATGATCGAGGCGGCCATCGCGGCGATGGAGGCGGTTATCCCCGAAAACGGGGAGGATCTTGTGCGATGAACGTCCGGGCGCTGTATAACAGGGCCAGGGCAACACTGGAAGCGGTCACGGAGGACCCGGCTTTTGAGGCCATGTGCCTTGCGGAGCACTTCTTCGGCCTGAGCCGCTCGGCGCTTTTGACGCACGGCGAAAAAGAGCCGGAAGCTGAAGCAGCGGAGGCGTTCCTTCAGGCGGTCCGGCGGCGCGTGGAGGGCGAGCCGCTGCAATATATTTTGGGCGAATGGGATTTTATGGCGCTGACGCTGTGCTGCGGCGAAGGCGTTTTGATTCCCCGTGACGATACGGCGGTGCTTGTGGAGGCTGCGGTACAAAGGCTGCGCGGTGTAAGAGCGCCGCGCGGGCTGGATCTCTGCGCGGGAACCGGCGCGGTGGCGCTTTCTCTTGCCAAAGAGGCCGGTGCGCAGGCTGCGGCTGTGGAGCGTTTTGACCGCGCGCTTTCCTATTTGCACAAAAACCTTGCCCGGTATCCTGCGCTGCCGGTGCGGGCGGTGCGGGGCGACGTGCTGGACCCTGAATTTGCGGATACGCTGCCCGATGATCTGGATTTTATCGTTTCGAATCCGCCGTATATCGAAACGGCGGAGCTGCTCACTTTGCAGCGGGAGGTGCGGCGCGAGCCAAAAACGGCGCTGGACGGCGGTGCGGACGGCCTTGTTTTTTACCGGGCCATCTGCGGCTTCTGGGCGAAAAAGCTCCGGCCGGGCGGCGTGCTCGCGGTGGAAATCGGAGAGACGCAGGGCGGGGCCGTCGCGGCGCTGTTCCGCAGGGCCGGGGCAAAGGATATCCGGATTCACAGGGACTTGGCAGGCCTGGACCGGGCGGTGTCCGGGATTTTATAAAACTTGCTTTGGAAAGGAAAATAGAAATGGTCAAACATGTTTTGATGATCAAGCTCAAGGACAATGCACAGGCGGAATGCGAAAAGCTGCGGGATCTGTTTCTCACGATGAAGGGCCGCGTGCCGCAGGTGCTCGAC
>JAHZCM010000011.1:4453-13599 GCA_019422905.1 Oscillospiraceae bacterium | reverse complement strand
AGGCCGGCGCGGATTTCCTGCATTCGGAGCGCTCGTATGACGTATGCCTCTGCGTCACGCTCGAAAGCCCGGAGGCGCTGGACGCTTACCAGAAGGACCCGTACCACTGCGATGTGGTGAAAACGTACGTGGCAAAGGTGCGGGAAGCGGCTGTCGCGGTGGATTACATCGTATAAGCCCCTTGACGGATACTGTGCGCCGGGCGCCCTTTTGGGGAGTGCGGCGCTTTTTCCGCACAGGGATTTCCGAATTTTATGCGGGATGCGGGTGGATTTTATTGTGGGGATGCGTTATGCTACCGTATATAGCGCTTTGAAGGAGATACTTGCAGTCGGGGATTCGGGGAGCGTCCGGCCCGGCTGCTTTCGGCGGCTGCCGCGGCGGTGCTCCGCACAATGTACTGTGCTCGTGTGTGCAGGCTAAAAAAGAGAGTGTATGGAAAGGATGAATTTCATTTTATGGCAAAGACAGAACGTATTCAGAATATGACGCAGGGCAGCCCGGCGCGGCTCATTTTTGCTTTTGCGATCCCGCTGATGCTCGGCAACGTATTTCAGCAGATGTACACCGTGGTGGATACGGCGATCGTCGGGCAGGCGCTGGGCGTCAACGCGCTGGCGGCGCTCGGCGCGGCGGACTGGCTGAACTGGCTTGTGCTCGGCGTGATTCAGGGCTTTGCGCAGGGCTTTTCCATTTACATGGCCCAGCGCTTCGGCGCAAACGATCACGAGGGCCTGAACCGCTCCATTGGCGCCACGGTCACAATCGCGGCTGCGATTTCCGTCGCGCTGCTCATTCTGAGCCAAGTCACGGTGAAGCCCGCTCTGCGCGCGATGAATACGCCGGAAGAGGTTATGGGCGGCGCGCTGATCTATCTGCGCATCATGTTCGCCGGTATCCCGATCATCATGGCCTACAACGTGCTCGCGAGCATTCTGCGCGCGCTGGGCGACAGCAAAACGCCGCTGTACGCGATGATCATCGCGTCCGTGCTCAACATTGCGCTGGATCTCGTTTTTGTCATGCTTTTTCGCTGGGGCATTGCGGGCGCGGTTGTGGCGACGGTGATCGCGCAGCTTTTCGCGGGATTGCACTGCCTCAGGGCGGTGCTGCGCATCCGGATTATCCGCTTGAAAAAAGAGTATTTCCTGCCGGGGACTGCAATGGCAAAGCGGCTTTTGGGGCTGGGCCTGCCGGTCGCGGCGCAGAATATGATTATTGCCGTCGGCGGCATGGTGGTGCAGTCGGTCGTCAACCGCTACGGTGTGCTGGTTGTTGCGGGCTTCACGGCGACGAATAAGCTGTATGGCATTCTGGAAATCGCAGCCACGTCGTTCGGCTATGCCGTCACGACATACGTGGGCCAGAATCTCGGCGGCGGGCTTTTGGACCGCATCAAAAAAGGCATGCATTCCGCCACGTGGATTGCGCTGCTCACTTCGGTCGTCATCACGGTGTGCGTGCTGATCTTCGGCCGGTACGGCATAGGGCTTTTTATCTCCGGCACACCGGAGGAGGTGGAGATTTCCACACAGGTGGCGGTGCATTACCTCAACATTATGAGCATTTGCCTTTCCGTGCTTTATATGCTGCATATTTACCGTTCCGCGCTGATGGGCCTCGGCGATACGGTGATGCCGATGGTCTCGGGCATTATAGAATTTTTGATGCGCATCGGCGTGGCGCTGATCCTGCCGAATATTATGGGGCAGGAGGGTATTTTCTACGCCGAGGTTGCGGCGTGGTTTGGCGCGGCGGTCCTGCTTGTCGTCACCTATTTCGTGCGCATGCGAGGGCTGACGCGGAAGCTGCAATAAAACCGGTTTTCTCAGGGGCGTCTCCGCCTGGAGACGTTTTTGGATGCAAAAAATCGCCCTGCCGGGCTTTTAAATCCGGCAGGGTATTTTTGTGTATGGGGCTTTACGAGCGCATCAGCCGGCGGAAAAACCAGATGATTTCCATCAGCGTGCCGGTACGGCACAGATGGTCGAACAAGAGGACGAGCGCAAGGACGGCGCAGCCGATCAGGATCGACCGTTTTCTGGCGCGTTCGCTTTTCGGGGGCTTGACCTCATCCTCCCAGTGGACGGAGCCGGCAAGCGAACCGATGTGGACTTCGAATTTTGCGCCGCAGTCCGGGCAGGTGGTGGAGCCGTCCGGGAGGATGGCGTTGCATTTCGGGCACAGCATGAGGGTACCTCCTTTTCATAAATCAACTTGGTTTGGAACGAGCCCGATAAGCTGTACCGGGCGTATTCCATTTCCGGTGCGGGAAATCTCTTTACGGCGGCGGGCTGCGCCTCCTCAATGGAGCTCTCCATAGGCGTCGCAGGTGAGGGAGACGTTTTTGAGCAGGGTCAGCTCGTCGTACGTGACGGTGCCGCTTGCAAAAGCCATGTTTCCGGCCATATAGTTCCTCTCGTCGGAAAGCGCGGCGCCCGGCCGATACAGGATGATCTCGTAATCCGATTCCAGCGCCTGGCTTGTGTTGCCGTAGATATAGCCAAACGAGCCGGTTACCGTGATGGACCACACCTTTGCGTTGTGGTTGTCGTAATATGTGACGGTTTTCGCGCCGGTGCGTAAAAGCGCGATGTGATCGCTGCCGAGCTGCGGGAGCGTCGTCGTCTCAAAGCCGTTATCCAGAATGCGGACAGTCTCCTCATAATGCCCCTGCGGCGCGGTGAGTGCGAAGCAAAGCACGGCGGCCTGCGTCAGAAACAGAGCGACAGCGGCAATCACCGCCAAGCGCCGGATTCGCATCGAGCGGCGCAGAAGCGGAACGGCGTCGTCGCCGATATAGGTTTGCACGATGCTTTCCGGCGTGCCGATTTCCGCCTCAAGCTGCGCGCGGCTTTCCAGCGCGCCGGAACTGCGGCTGTCGATGATCGTTTGCAGGCTGTGCAGGATTTCCTTTTTCTGCCGGCGCTTACAGGGCAGAACGGCGGCAATATCGCGCAGATACCGGCGCACCGTGCGTGCGCGCGCCTTTTCGGCCTCTTTTTGCAGGTTTTGGAAGTATTCGTATCGCTTCAAGGTGCGTTCCTCCCCTCCGTTTGCTCCATAAAGCGCCGGATGCCTTCGGCTGTGTTGTTGTAATCCTCGACCAGCGCCTTGAGATATGCTTTCCCGCTTGGCTCTAGGTGGTAATAGATGCGCGTCCGTGCGCGCAGGCCGCTTTCCGGCTCTTTGCGGTCCGTCACATAGCCCTTCTGCGCCAGCTTGTACATGGACATGTACAGCGCGGCTTCCGCGAGCTGAATCCGCCCGCCGCTGCGCTCCGAAATCGCCTGCACCATTTCGTAGCAGTACATGTCGCGCTCGCAGAGGAGGGAAAGGCACAGCATTTCCACCGGAACCCGCCTTGTCGATTCACCCGCCATGCCGTCACCTCTTCTTCCTGCTTACAGCATACCATATATAAATGGGGATTTCAAGAATTATTTAAAAAAATAAGTATTTAATATTGACAGAAATATATTTCTGTGATATTGTGATTTTAGATAAAGAGATTGAAAAGGGAAGATCATATGGAGAGAAATGTGACTTTACGGAAAGGAATGTGCTTTTATGAAAAAGATATTCAGCCTGTGGCTTGTCCTGTTTTGTGTGGTTTCATTTGCAGCCTGCTCACCCGCGGAAACCCCGGAGCAGCGCGTTGAACGCGTTCTGACGCAGGTATTTACCTGCCCGGACGAGGGCACGCAGGCCTATGTGGACGTCGTGCGGGAGAGCCTTTCTTCCATGGATCAAGCGGAAACGCAGGGGAAGCTGCTGCGGGCCGAGGAAACGCTCGGCAAGTATGTCCGGGAAAAATACGATGCGGAGGATTTTACAGACAGCCTTTACGAAAATCTGTACACGCACCTTTATACAAACCTTGTTTTTCCAACGGTCTGCGCGATGAGCGACATTACGGTTAAGCCGGAAAGGATTTCCGTGGAGCCGGAGTCGGAAGCGGGACGCGCATACGCCTACACGGCGGAGCTTGCGGTGGAAAAGGACGGAGAAATGATCTCCGTTTTGCAGGAAGGCAAGGTGCAGGTGGATGAAAACGGACGCATTTCCTCTTTTGACCTGACCGGCTCGGCGCTGTACGATGTCGTTATGGGATAAACCAAAGCGCCGCTTTGCAGAGAAATCTGCGGAGCGGCGCTGCTTGGTTATTATTCTGCGAGTATGTCATTGCGGGAAAGATCGCGGGTGTAAGGCGTTTGGATTTCAAGCCCGATACGGGAGTTTTCTCCGCAATATACGGAAAGGACGATTTCTTTCCCCTCGGTCTCCCAGGATGCGCTGCAGGATATGCCGTCCAACTGTTTCAGAGAATCTGCGGTTTCACCTTGGAGCAAATGACTGTCCGCCACGCTGCCGGCGGCGCCGTACGTCTCGCATAAGGCATTATACAGGCGAAGCGCGTAGGCATAGTCATCGTTCAGAAGCGCGGTGTAATAAACGCTGCTGGTGGGCTTTTCCGTCAGAGATTCATCCTCCATGCAGTCCCCAAAATAAACGAGGCAGGTCACAAAGGACTTTCCGAGAATTTCGGCGCTGTCCTCCGCGTACAGATAATGTGCCAGCCTTGCATCCTCTGGGTCTCCGGCAAAACCCATATCGGTATAGGCTTCACCTAAAGGCTTTTCGAGCTGCGCGAGCGCACGGTCTACCGATTCGGCGACGCTTTTGCTGTCCGACGCGCAGGCGCAAAGAAGAACGGCTAAAAGAACAATGCAGGCGACAAGTCGACGAACCTTCAACAGAACCACCTCCGAAAAGATATCAAAAATGATGGATTATTCTATAGCGACAAAATTTTACGCAAAATGGCCGTATCGATCCAGAAAGAACTCAGTTGTATAGACAGTGCCGTTGTTCATTGTGAGACGATTGTTTAGATATAGATAACCGCTGGAATCACTCAGCCATAAGGAGCTGGCGCGATTTAAAGTGTAGGTTCCGTTCGTAGGATAACCGTATTGCGTACTTGTCGATATACGGTTTGTGAAAAAATCGGGTTGAATTCCGTTCACCATGATTAAGCTGGACGCACTTCCGGTACTCACGGTTGCATTACTGTATGAAAGCTGAACGGAACCATTATCGTTGTTATAATTAAAGTAAAGCCTAGACACTAAATAACCATCGGTTTTTGCCTGATAATCATTATAGGAAATATCTCTGACTACAGCGGCCACATATGTATCCACCTGTTCTCCGCTGATAAGCTCGGAGCGGAGTAATTGTGTAGAAATAAATATTTCAGAGGGCTGTTCATAAACAGAGCGCGTAGAAAAAGTGGAGGATTCAGATGTTACAACAATCTGATACTCTGTATTCGCTTTGAGGTCATCTATGCCAGCTCGTGAACGCTGTATAAGCGCATCAACTTCAAAGATTTCCTCTGCATCATATAATATGAGACTATCCTCTGTGTTGGCAATAATTTGTGCACTGACATTGCCGCAAACGGCAACCAAGAGTAACGCGAATACAAGGACTAAAGAAAGTGTTCGTTTCATGAAAATGGCTCTTTTCAAAGGTGAGATTTAATACAAACAATTGAACTTAATGGAAAATAGAAATACTGCATGGAAATCACTCCAATCAAAGCAAAAACTCACAAATATCATAAATTAACTAAATGGATTGGAATATTTTTTGTTAATTCAATTATAGTATATGAGAGTTGAAAAGTCAATGTAAAATGCAATATTTTATTGAAATAAAAATTCAGATTATAAAAATAAAAATGATATTTTAAGTCAATAGTAAGATATATTCTGAATTTTCGCTTGCTTTCTCCTCGTTTGCCCGCTATACTGAGAGCAGAAAACTGTTGGGAGGACTTTTATGAAACCCTTGACACCGAAATTCCCGAAGCTGCTGCACGGCGGCGATTACAATCCGGAGCAGTGGCTCCGCTACCCGGAGGTTCTGAAGCAGGACGTGGAGCTGATGAAAAAGGCGGACATCAACTGCGTTTCCGTCGGTATCTTTTCGTGGGCGCATCTCGAGCCGGAGGAGGGCGTCTATGATTTCGACTGGCTCGCGGAGATCATCGACACTCTCTACCAAAACGGCATTTATACGGTGCTTGCCACGTCGTCCGGCGCGAAACCACTCTGGATGAGCGAAAAGTATGCGGAGATCCGCCGCGTGCAGCGGGACGGCGTGCGCGATCTTTCCGGCGCGCGGCACAACCACTGCTACACCTCGCCTGTGTACCGGGAAAAAACGCGCGAAATGGACCGCCGCCTTGCCGAGCGCTTTGCGGATCATCCGGGCGTCATCCTGTGGCACCTCTCGAACGAATATGGCGGCGAGTGCTACTGTCCGCTGTGCCAGGAGGCTTTCCGCGGCTGGCTCAAGGCGAAGTACAAGACGCTGGACAACCTCAACCACGCGTGGTGGACGGATTTCTGGAGCCATACCTACACGGACTGGGCGCAGATTCACGCGCCTGTACCGAACGGTGAGATGAACGTCCACGGCCTTACGCTCGACTGGAAGCGCTTTGTCACGCACCAGACAGTCGATTTCATGAAGCTGGAGCGCGATACCGTGAAGGCCGTAAACCCGGATATCCCGGTCACGGCGAACTTGATGGGCTTTTACGACGGCCTCGATTATTTCAAGTTCGGTCCGGCGCTGGACGTCGTCTCCTGGGATAACTACCCGCAGTGGCACACGGCGGATAATGTCGATATCGCCGTATATTCCGCGCTGACGCACGACGTGATGCGCTCCGTGAAGCACCAAAACTTCCTCCTGATGGAGAGCACGCCGAGCATGACGAACTGGACGCCCGTGAGCATGCTCAAGCGTCCCGGCATGCATCTGCTCTCCTCCTTGCAGGCAGTGGCGCACGGCTCGAATTCCGTGCAGTATTTCCAGTTCCGCAAGAGCCGCGGCTCCTGCGAAAAATTCCATGGCGCGGTTGTCGACCACGTGGGAAACAGCGGGCCGTATGACTTTGTTAAGACGGAAAACACCCGAGTTTATCAGGACGTGCAGGCCGTCGGCGCGCAGCTCAGGGTGATGAACGACTGCGGCGACGTGTACGGCACACAGGTCAGGCCGGAGGTCGCACTCGTTTACGACGTGGAAAACCGCTGGGCGATCGACGCGGCGGCAGGCCCGCGCAATATCGGCAAGAAATATGTGGAGACGCTCCTGAACCACTACCGCCCGTTCTGGGAGAAGGGCGTGCAGGTGGATATCGTCGATATGGACGGTGATATTTCCGGGTACAAGCTCGTCGTCGCGCCGATGCTTTACATGTACCGCGCCGGTTTTGAACAGAAGATGCGCGCGTTTGTGGAAAACGGCGGCACGCTGGTGACGACTTATTGGAGCGGCATCGTGGATGAAACCGACCTCTGTCTGCTGGGCGGCGCGCCCGGCGGCATGATGGACGTGTTTGGCGTGTGGAACGAGGAAATCGACGGCTTGCCGGACGGCATGAAGAACAGCATCGCCGTGAACGGCAGGCGCTATGACGCGATGGAGCTTTGCGCGCGCATCCATCCGATCACCGCGGAGGTGCTTGGCACCTATGAGCGGGATTTCTATGCGGGCGAGGCGGCCGTGACGCGGAACAAATTCGGCCGCGGCGAAGCCTATTACATCGCGGCGCGCACCGGCGCGGATTTTCTCTCCGACCTGTACGGGGAGCTGATCGGTGCGCTTTCCATTGACCGCGCGCTCGATACCGCGCTGCCGCACGGCGTGACGGCGCATGTGCGGCGCGGCGAGGCGGGGGACGTCGTTTTTGTCGGCAACTACACGCAGGCGGAAAAAACGGTGGAGCTGCCCGCCGGATGCAAGTTGTACGGTACAGATCAAACGGTAAATTCCATCAAACTCGCTCCGTTCGGCGCGGCGGTGTTATCCAAATTAACAAAAATTTAATAAGTATGAGGTTTTCTGTAGAAATGTCGGGCTTTTTGTGTTATATTTTAACTGATAAGAGCCGAAAATATTCGCCTGCGGCGGACGGCTACAACGGAAAAATGCAGTTTGAAGGAGTTATCACATGGTAATGGAATCACAGACGTTTTTCAGCGCGGAAAATCGGGTTGCCCCGCTCGGTATTGTGGCGCTTGCCGGCGCACGGGAGCTTTCCGAAAAGGTTGAGGCGCATCTGGTTCGCTGGGCGAAGCGTACCGGCCTTGACTACGACACCTTCCTCATTGAGAATAGCTGCCCCCGCTTTTCCTCCGGTGACGGCAAGGGCATGATCAAGTCCACAATCCGTGGCTATGACCTGTTCTTCATGGTGGACGTAGGCAATTACAGCCTGACGTACAATTATTTCGGGCAGGAAAACCGCATGTCTCCGGACGACCACTATCAGGATTTGAAGCGCCTGATTCAGGCGGCGAGCGGCAAGGCGCACCGCGTGAATGTCGTTATGCCTCTGCTGTACGGCGGACGGCAGCACCGCCGCAGCTACCGCGAATCGCTGGACTGCGCGTACATGCTGCAGGAGCTGCAGCACATGGGCGTTTCAAACCTGCTGACCTTCGACGCGCACGATCCCCGCGTACAGAACGCGGTGCCGGTCATGGGCTTTGACAACCTGATGCCGACGTATCAGGTCTTGAAGAAGCTCTTCAAGGATTTCCCGGACCTCTCGACCGACAAGAACGACTTCATGATTGTCAGCCCGGACGAAGGCGCGCTGAACCGCAACATGTATTATGCCTCCGTGCTCGGTGTGGAAATGGGCATGTTCTACAAGCGCCGCGACTATTCCCGCATTGTGGACGGCCGCAACCCCATCGTCGCGCATGAGTATCTCGGCGCCTCCGTGGAGGGCAAGGATGTTTTCGTCGCGGACGACATCATTTCCTCCGGCGATTCCGTGCTGGATATCGCGGAAAACGTCAAGGCGCGCCGCGCGAACCGCTTCTTCGCCTATGCCACATACGCCATATTCACGAACGGCCTTGAGAAGTTCGATAAGGCGTACGAGCAGGGCCTGATCGACGGCATTTTCGGCAGTAACCTCACGTATCTGAATCCGGAGCTGCGCAACCGCCCGTGGTTCCATGAGGTGGACGTCTCGAAGTACATCGCATACTTTATTTCCGCCTTGAACCACGATGTGTCCATCAGCTCGCTTCTGGACCCGCACAGCAAGA
>JAHZCM010000011.1:0-4443 GCA_019422905.1 Oscillospiraceae bacterium | reverse complement strand
TGCTGCAAAAGCGCGCGCTCGACCGTGCAAAGTATATCGACGAGCAGCTTTCGCTGTAAGCCAAGGCAAAAAAGCCGCACAGGGGAGAAATCCCTTGTGCGGCTTTTTATTCCGCTGCGGTACGATGGGTGTAAAAACAGAAATTATGCCGCAAATTTCTGCTATAGACTCTTGCGGCTGGTTTTGTGTGCAGCCGGAGAGACGGAATATAAAGCTGTAAGACTTGGATATGCTGCGGAATAGCCGGTTGACAAACTGTAAGAGTGTAATATAATTAAAATATAAGAAATGAAAGGCGGGGGCGTTGTCGATATGAAAAAGCAAGTATCTGCGGCAGGCGGCATAATTTTACTTTTGATATGTATACTGACCGGGTGCTCTACAAAAAGCAATGCACTGACGCCTGAAAATATTTTGGAAAAGGCCTTTTTGAAGGATAAGGAGACGTTTTCCGAAGTGTTCCATGTGGATTTTCAAAGGGAAGCCGAATTGATTCTGGCGCAGCCGGATAACTACCGTCTCTTGGACGTCGTCGAGCTTTACGGCCGCATGGCGGACCGCACAGACCTGTATTTTGTGGAAAACGAGCTGCTTCAATTCGAATATCAATTTGCCTTTTCGGAAGGAGAAGAAGCGCTGTCTCAGGCGTTGGCATTTGCGAAAAAGGCAGTTGCGGATGCGGCGAGAAGGCATGGCGCATCGGTTTTGAGGGAACGCTATGCTGTTTCCGAGGAGGAGCCGCTGCTTTCGGATTATGAAGCTGATGATTTATACCGGCGGTGGGCGAAAAGTCCGGATGAACCGCATAACATTGCGGATGCGTATGCGGTTTCTGACGACTGCGTTCTTGAAATAACGCTTACGACCTTTGACAATAAAATTTATGTCGTAGCTTTGAATTATCAGCGTCCTGTGCAAATGACGCTGATGGGTTGAGCGCAGGAAATTCGGAGCTTTCGCTGTAAACCAAAGCAGAACAAAGCCGCACAGGGGAGAAATCTTTTGTGCGGCTTTTTGTGTATAAAAGAATGCGAATATGCATAAAAACATTATATAACGAAAAAATTAGATAATCTCTGTTATTTCGACAAAATATGCGTCTGAAAAAATATATTATGAGTACGTAAGATATTTTTACATAAGGGATGGTGTAAGAGATGGAGGAAATTTTTCGGAAAATGGCAATAGAGAAAGGAGAGTATTATCAGGGTGTATATGCAGAAATACAAAAAGCCATTTGTCTAGCAATGGAAAAAGGAGATGCTGAGTTTTGGAGCAGGATTCCGCATATAGGAGAGAAGCCTACTCCGCAAGAAGTTGTTCTGTATTTGATAAACATTCTTGTGAACGGATAAATGACAAAATGACACTGAATGAAAAATTAAAATACCTTAGAAGTTTGGAAAACCTTCCGCAGCATATGATTGCAAGTATTCTTAGAATTGAGAGAAGCACATATTCATATTATGAGAGTGGAAAAACTACTCCCAATATCTATATGCTTTACGCAATTGCAAGAATTTATGACCTTCCTATGGAGTTCTTTGTTGACGACAATTGGGAGTTGGACGGTGCAGATGAATTCTATAGAACCGGAGCCAAGAACCACGGACACAAAAATTCCGAGAACGTGCGTTATATGCAAAAACATCTTGATTATTATAAAAGGCTTATGCGGTGTACAAAGAAAAAGGACGAGGAATGAGATACTCATTCCTCGTCTGTAATTTCAAAGAGATCATTTGGTGTACAATTAAAAATTTGACAAAGTGTTTCTATTCGCTCATAACGAATTGATTTTGTCTTGTTGTTGACCATGTTATTAAAGTTTTGGTAACTCATACCAAGTTGTATATATAGCCAGTATTTTGTCTTTCCCTCACGCTCCAATAAGTCCAGCACTCGCAAACGAATCATGAGAACATCTCCATTATCTAATATTATAGTTAGATAATGCCAGAATTATATGGTTATGAAATAGACGAACGCATTGGATAATCCGAGGAGAAATTTGCGGAGTATTTTTTAGTCATCAGTAAGCTCTAGGAGGTTATTAGGTGTGCAATTGAAAATGTGGCAAAGGGTGTCAATACGTTCATAGCGAATAGACTTTGTCTCATTCTCCACCATTTTCTTGAAGTTCTTATAGCTCATACCCAACTGCATATAAAGCCAATATCTTGTCTTTCCCTCACGCTCTAGCAATTCTAAAACTCGTAAACGTACCATATTAACCTCTCCATTATCTAATTTTTTAATTAGATAATGCCAGAGTTATAGAGTCGAAAAATAGACGAATGCATCAGATAGCATGAAATTTAATTTGACTGAGTGAACAGAGTTTTGGTTGACAAATTTGGGAAATCAGCTATAATAATAGTGTAAGGACTGCCGACAGACGGTTAGCCCTCAAATTACGGTAAAGAAGTAACCGCACGTTTGTGAGACAGGGCGGTTACTTCTTTTTTGTGACGGCGATGACCAGACCGATTGCGCCGATAATGACCAGCATAAGCTGGCAAAAGTCGTTTACGGATAAGTACATCGATATCGCCCCCTTCCCTTTCGGTGTGAGGGCTCAAAAGAAGTGAAACCCTCCCTTTAGTAAAAAGAGGGCACCGCCTACCGTTTATAGCAGACCTTACGCCAATATTTTACAGGAATTAACCTGATATGTCAATAAATGGAAACGGTTTGCCGTGCACATTAAAAGCCGCCCCGCATAAAATATTGCGGGGGATTGCTTGCGTTTTAAAAGGAGTTGTGCTAGAATAACGGTATACAGAAACGCTGAGACCGAACGAGTACCCCGGAGTGCAGCCGAAAGAGAGCGGTGGTCACCGGCTGAAAGCCGCCGCAGGAGGGCGCCGGGCGAAGTGCATTCGCGAGCGGATACCGTGAGCCTGCGCGGCAGGGTCAGTGGTGTACGGCGGCGGCACGTTAAGCCGACTGAGTGATAAACCGGAGTGGAACCGCGGATTTTATGCGTGCAAGCGCATTTTCGCCCCCGAGCGCCTTTTTGGCGTTCGGGGCTTTTTGTTTTTGACCGGCGGATGGCCGGGGCCCTTTTGCGGCCCGGAGCGCCTGCCGGTACGGATGCGGCCCGTGTGCCGCATGGAAGGGAGGTCATACGCATGTTTTCAAAGCTCAAGGCGGAGCTGGACGCCGTGATGGCGCGCGACCCGGCCGCCCGCAGCCGGGCGGAGGTGTATTTTCTGTATTCCGGCTTCAAGGCGGTGCGCGCGTACCGCAGGGCGAACTGGTTTTTCCGCCATGATATGAAATTTATCGCCCGCTTTATCTCCCAGCGCGCGCGGAGAAGGACGGGCATCGAAATCCATCCCGGCGCGAAGATCGGGAAGAATCTGTTCATCGACCACGGCATGGGCGTCGTGATCGGCGAGACGGCCGTAATCGGCGACGACTGCACGCTGTATCAGGGCGTGACGCTCGGCGGCACCGGCAAGGACCACGGCAAGCGCCACCCCACGCTCGGCAACAACGTGCTCATTGGCGCGGGCGCAAAGGTGCTCGGGCCGTTCCGCGTCGGCGATAATGCCCGCGTGGCGGCCGGCGCGGTCGTGCTCAACGAGGTGCCGGACGACGCCACGGCGGTTGGCGTCCCGGCGCGCGTCGTGCGCGTGGGCGGCCAGCGTGTCGTCAGCGCGCTCGACCATATCCACGTGGTGGACCCGGTCGCGCAGGAGCTGTGCAGGCTCCGCGTGGAGATCGGGCATCTGCGCGAGGATATCCGGCAGGAAAAAGCGGAAAAGCACGAAGAAATAAAATCATAAGGAAAGGATACGGTTATTCGCTATGCAGCTTTATAACACACGCACCCAGAAGAAAGAGGAGTTCATCCCTCACGAGGCGGGCAGGGTGAAGATGTACACCTGCGGCCCCACCGTCTATCACTTCGCCCATATCGGCAACCTGCGCACGTATATCATGGAGGATGTGCTGGAAAAGTCCCTGCGCTACCTCGGCTATGACGTGACCCGCGCGATGAACATCACGGATGTGGGCCATCTTTCGAGCGACGCGGATACCGGCGAGGACAAGATGCTCAAGGGCGCCCGCCGCGAGCACAAGACCGTCATGGAAATCGCGAAATTCTACACCGATGCGGTTTTTGCGGACTGCGAGAAGCTCGGCATCAAAAAGCCGGAGATCGTGGTGCCCGCCACAAGCTGCATCGACACGTTCATCGAGATGGTCGAAAGGCTGATTGAAAAGGGCTACGCGTACGTTGTGGGCGGCAATGTCTACTTTGATACCGCAAAGCTCGAAACGTACTACGTGTTCGGCAACATGGAGGAGGAGAGCCTAGCCGTCGGCGTGCGCGACAGCGTGGAGGAGGACGAAAACAAGCGCTCGAAGAGCGATTTCGTTCTCTGGTTCACGAAGTCAAAGTTTGACGACCAGGAGCTGAAATGGGACTCC
>JAHZCM010000110.1:5910-6605 GCA_019422905.1 Oscillospiraceae bacterium | reverse complement strand
TGATACTCTGTGCCTGTTTCATGCCCTCTACGAGCCTGTTAAAGCGTTCCTGCGCCTGTTTATCAATCTCCGCAAGGTAAGCGTTCAGCCTGCCGCTTGTAAGCAGATTGATATATGTACCTCTGCGGTATTCTTTCAGATAGCGCAAGTGACGTTGTCCCCATACGCCTATCGGTTGTTCTTCCTCGGCAGGTACGGTAAGGCATGGGATTAGATAATCGCCCTGCCTTTCGTATCTGCCGCCCATTTCCTCGAATAATGATTTTACCATTTTGTAATTCCTCCAAATAAGGTTATTCACTCCACTTTATTGTATCTGCTGTCTTAAACACAATTTTGAGTTTTCTCCTTATCTGGGGTCAATTATGTTTGACAATCCTACAAATATATAGCTGTTCAGGATTTTCCTTTTACAGCAGACTGTTGAGGAAACGCACACCTCCCCCGCTTTCAAAACGTCCTTTCACGAGCCCTTGATTAGTAGAAGGCAGAGAGATAAAACAAAAAAAGCTCCACAGCGATCGTTTTTTGAAATCGCTGTAGAGCCTATATTGAATAGTATGAGAGAGTTCTTATAAACAGCAGCAAAAAGAAACCGGGCACCAATCCAGATACATTTTGTATCCAAACTGGTGTCCGGCTATGGCAACGCTTGATCATAAGGATGCGATTCAGAAAGATTTCACTGAGTAAAG
>JAHZCM010000110.1:1827-5900 GCA_019422905.1 Oscillospiraceae bacterium | reverse complement strand
ATTTGATGCCTTCGGTCCGAAAAAGAAGCCATGCAAAAGAGGTTGATAACCTGAGAAATTCTATTTCGAAATTTTCTTGCCGCATTGAGGACAGTATTTCCCATTTGACCGCAATGGTTTTCTGCAATGAGGGCATTTGTCTCCGAAAATTTTATAGACGGCACATATAATTATTATCCATATGCAGGCAAGACCTATGTAAGCTTCTGCTATAATATCATAGTCACCGTCTAAAAGCTTCAATCCTACAATGCCCCAATCTATGGCAACTACAACAATTGCAACAGCAGATATCCAAAACATAATCTTCTTCACAGAGCAGCACCTCCGCAAATGCCGTTTTATCGAGATAATTATACAATAAAAGTTTACAGCTTACAATAAAAAAGCATGATAGTCTGGAAACCAATCTAATCCAAGCTATCATGCTCTTGGTCGAGGTGAGAGGATTTGAACCTCCGGCCTCTACGTCCCGAACGTAGCGCTCTACCAAACTGAGCCACACCTCGATATTATGGCCCCGAATACTCGAGGCCATTTGGCAGCGGTACCAGGATTTGAACCCAGACAAACAGAGTCAGAGTCTGCTGTGCTACCATTACACAATACCGCTATACATCATGTTGTCTTCGCTTCTTCCGGACAACATAGACTATTATAGCAGATTTTTTCCAAAAGTCAATCCCTTTTACAAAAAAACTTTAAAAAATTAAAAACCGCTTGCATTCCTGCTCCGCGCAGACTCGTCTCCTATCACACGGACACTTGGATTCCATGTGCAGCTTCTCCGGCTGAAACCGGCCTGGCAAGGAAAGTCTCTTCAAATGTGCCGGCGAAGCCCTCCTGTGCCGCGCATGCCGCTTTTTCATCGGTAAAAACGCCAAACACGGCGGAACCGCTCCCCGTCATGATTGCATTCAGCGCGCCGTTTTGCCGCATACCGATTTTGACCGTCTGCACCTGCGGTAGCTGCATCGCATCGTCAAAATGATTGCCGAGGCAAAGCGCAACTTCCGGAATATCGCGGCGCTCAACCGCACGCACCATATTTTCCGTATAGCGCACGCCCATATCCGGCATACGGTCCAAAAGACGGTATGCCTCCGACGTGCTGACCTGCACGTTTGGCTTGACAATCAGGAGAAAGCACGGCTCCAGCGGCGCAAGCTGCGTCATCCGCTCCCCGATTCCCTCGCAGCGGCGCGTTCCGTTTTGTATGCAGAACGGAACATCTGCACCAATGCGCACGCCGAGATATAAAAGCTCCGCCGTATTCAGCGGCTCTTCGCCAAGGATTCCGGCGCAAAGGCAGTTCATCGCCCGCAGCACGGCGGCGGCGTCCGCACTGCCGCCGCCCATGCCCGCCTGATCCGGTATATGCTTTTCAATATAGATGTCTGCTCCAAACGGAAGCCCGGTTACGTCCAAAAAGAACTGCGCAGCCTTGAACGCCGTATTGCTTCCGTCCAGCGGAATATGCGGCTTGGAGCATCCGAGCCGGATTTCTCCGGAGTTATTCAGCGCAACGCGCACGGTGTCGCAGAGAGAGATCGACTGCATGACCATATCGACGGTATGGTAGCCGTCCTCCCGTTTGCCGACAACATCCAGAGAAAGATTTAATTTTGCATATGCATGGACTTCTGCAGACTGCAATGACAAGTTCTCCTCCTTTACAGGTTAAAAATTGAAAATCGGCGGATATCGATCACACGCTTCGGGCACATTTCGTGGCAGCAGAAGCAACGGATGCAGTTTGCATACTGAATCTGCGCCTTATGCCCGGAAATCGTGATCGTATGCTGCGGGCAGCTTTCCGCGCATTTGCCGCAGCCGATGCAGTTTTTACGCTGCACTTTTGGATACGGCGTCGTGATTTTCTTCGCGAGCGGCTGTAAAAACTTCGGCACGCGCTTGATAAAATCGACATCGCTGGAACGCGCGCGCTTAAAATCCGGCACAAGCACATCTTGAACCGCATCGCCCAGAACCTCTATTTCCGCCGCGCTCTGCGCGCAAAGACCACGCTTCCACGCATTTTTCAGCATCAGAATGTCCATCGGCGCCATATTGATCACCGCCGCGCCGACAAGATCCGCATCATATGGGCTGTCCGATCCGATCAGCGCGCCGACAAACCGCTTTTTCCCGCCGGTCGGGCCATTGCCCTCCATCGCCTCAACGCCGTCGATGATCGAAAAGTCCGGCCGGACATACTCGCACAGATCGACGAGCATTTCGGCAAACGGTTCCTTTTCCGGAAAGCGGCAGTGAAGCTCCGGCTTCATCAGCCCCGGCACCACGCCGAACAGGTTTTTGACTGCGCCGGAATACCCCATCATACCGTGGGTTTTGAGTTTGGCCAGATCGACCACAAGCGCCTTTCGCGGCTGCATATACGGCTCGATCACCGAGAGCCGCCCGCAGCGCACGCCGTGCGGCAGTTCAACCTCCTTCGACTGACAGTCCGTATATAAAGAAAAGCCGTACTGCTCCGCTGCGGCCGTATAGCCGCAGCCGCGGAAAACATTCCGCATCACCGCCGGATTATACAAGCCGCCACCCGATTCGGCGACAAGTACGCGGGTGCCGTGCTTTTGCAGACAGACCGCCACTGCCGCCACGAGATTCGGATGCGTGATAATCGCTTCCTCCGGCGCGGATTTCATGACGAGATTCGGCTTTAAAACCACCTGCGTCCCCTGCGTGACCTTATCGTAAAAGCCGAATGCCGTGAACATGCGGTCCACCGCTTCCGTCAGCGCGTCCACCGCATAATCCTTTTGCCGGATCAAATAGGCACGGTTCATTTCAGCTCCTCAAGAAACGCCGCGATGCGGTCAAGCGCCTCGGAGAGATGCTTGAGCGAATACGCATAGGAGATGCGGATATACCCCTCGCCGCACGCGCCGAACGCCGTGCCGGGCACGACCGCCACGTGCTTATCGTAAATCAGCCGCTCACAGAATTCGTCCGAAGTCATGCCGGTGGAGCGAATCGACGGGAACACATAGAAAGCCCCCTCCGGCTCAAAGCAGGTCAGGCCGAGACGGTTCAGGCCGTCCACAATTAGGCGGCGGCGCATATCGTATTGATCGCGCATTTCGGCGATGTCCTCGTCACCGTTGCGCAGCGCTTCAATCGCCGCAAACTGGGACATCGTCGGTGCGCTCATGATCGCATACTGGTGCAGCTTCGTCATCGGCGCGATCAGCTCCTTCGGGCCGACCGCATAGCCCATGCGCCAGCCCGTCATCGAGTATGTTTTGGAAAAGCCGTTAATGACAACCGTGCGCTCCCACATCCCATCAATCGAGGCGATGGAAACGTGCGGACGGCTGCCGTAGGTCAGCTCGCTGTAAATCTCATCGGAAAGCACGATCAGGTCGTGCTTCTTAACGACCGCCGCGATCTCCTCCAGATGCTCGCGGCGCATGACGGCGCCGGTCGGATTATTCGGATACGGAAAAATCAGCGCCTTCGTCTTTTCCGTGATCGCGTTTTCCAGTTCCTCTGCGGTGAGGCGGAATTCATTTTCCACCTTGGTCTGGATCGAAACCGGCACGCCGCCCGCCATGCGGGTCAGCGGGTCGTAGCACACAAAGCACGGCTCCGGGATGATGACCTCCTCGCCCTGCCCGACCAAACAGCGCAGCGCCATATCGATGGCCTCGCTGCCGCCGACCGTGACCAGCACCTCGGACTCCGGCTTATAGTCCAGCTTATACCGCTTCTTAAAGAATTTGCAGATCTCCTCGCGCAGCGTCATCAGGCCGCGGTTCGGCGTATAGCGCGTTCTGCCCTTTTCAAGCGCCGTAATGCCCGCCTCGCGGATATGCCACGGCGTGAAGAAATCCGGCTCGCCGATGGAAAGCGAGATCACGTCGTCCATTTCATTGGCAATATCGAAAAAGCGGCGGATTCCGGAGGGCTTGATACAGCGCGCCCTGTCGTTCAGGTATTTATTGTAATCAATCACAAAGGTTGCTCCCTCTCTCGTCAATCTCATCGTAATCGGTAACGAAATCCACGCCGCCGTCCTTGTACTTTGTCAGGATAAAATGCGTGGCGGT
>JAHZCM010000110.1:0-1797 GCA_019422905.1 Oscillospiraceae bacterium | reverse complement strand
GCACGCCGTCGATCGGCGCAAGGCGCTTCGCGACAAACATGGCAATCTCGGACATCGTAGCCGCCGTAACGGTCACGGCGAGATCAAAGCCGCCGGACATCAGGTAGACGCTCTCCACCTCCGGGAAGGCCTTTACGTGCGCGGCGATCTCATCAAAGCCGGAATCCTTCTTCGGCGTGACGCGCAGCTCGATCAGCGCGCTGGCGCGGTGCACATCGGTGCGCTCCCAGTTGACAAGCGCGCGGTAGCCCTTCACCACACCGGCCTTTTCAAACTTGCGGATGGCGGCATCCACCTCTTCCTCGCTGAGATCCAGAATCACAGCGAGCTGCCGTGTCGTCAGCTTCGCGTCGTCCTGCAGGAGCTTGAGGAGCTTTTCCATTTTTTTATCCATTTGACAATCTTCCTTTCTTTCAGGTCTGTATTCAATCTTCCGGTATGTACTCAATCGGAATCTGCTGCGGCTTGCGGCCGATAAGAACCGTATACTCCGTGTAGCCGAGCGTCCGGAGCAGGTCGAGCGCCTCTGGAATACCGGCCGCAATGTTTTTCGTACAATGCGCGTCCGCGCCGAGCGTGACCCGCTTTCCGCCAAGCTCCCTGTACCGGGCGAAGATTTCGCGGTCCGGCAGTACAGGCGCATCGCGGAGCGTAAGGCGCGACGTATTGAACTCCAGCGCTTTGTCGTCTGCGATCAGCTTTTTGAAAATCGCGTCGAGCGCGTCGCCATACCGCTCAAAGCTCGGCTTTTCGCCGGGCTTACAGAGGTAGCGTAGCGGATAGGTGATATGCGCCAGCGTATCGAACTGCCCCCACTCGAGCATTTCATAGATTTCTCTGAAATACGCTTTGAAAATGCGGTCGAGCTCTGCGGTATCAAAGTTCTCGTTTCCCAGATGGTAGAAATCCGGCATACCGGCGATATTGTGCAGCGAGCCGATCACACAGTCATAGTCGCGCCCGGAAAGCGCATCGAGCGCGGCCGGCAGGTTTTGCAGCGGCTGCCCAAGCTCTATGCCCTTCAGAAAACAAAGCGCCGGAAACCGCGCCGCGTTTTCCTCCATCTCCCGCCATGCACGGCGCACGACGTCATAATATTTTCTGCCGCCAAACTGCGGGGAACCGTCGTACTGGTCGCATTCGCAGTGATCCGTAGCTGTATAATGGCTGAGGCCGAGCGACGCGGCGCGCGCGCACATGCTTTCCATCGGCTCCATGCCGTCAAACGAGCAGTCGGAATGGCTGTGGCAATCGGATATGTAACGATAAGGCAAGGTATCATCTCCCGTTCCGGCACACCTCTGCAACGGCAGGCCGGACAAAAAACTATGTATAATTTTGTATTGTACCACAAAGCTTCGCATTTTGGAAGTCCCGAATTAAAATTGTCGGCACGCTTGACACACAACGCCATTTGTTGGATAATAGGAATACAATTTAACATAGTGAAAGACGTACAAGCTGACGCGTGGAATATGCGCGCGCCGCACAGAAAGGAATGCAAAGCAATGAAAGCAGTTATCACCGTTATAGGAAAAGATATGGTCGGTATTCTCGCGAAGGTCTCCACGATCTGCGCCGATAAAGGCGCGAACGTCATGGAGGTCACCCAGTCGATCATGCAGGACATGTTTGTCATGATCATGATGATCGACATCAGCGGCTGCACCGTACCGTTCAGCACGCTCACGAATGAATTTGAAGCGCTCGGCGAGCAGCTCAGCCTGAAGATTCATGTCATGCACGAGGACGTTTTCAACTCCATGCACAGAATCTAATCCTCGCCGAAAGGCCGGT
>JAHZCM010000109.1 GCA_019422905.1 Oscillospiraceae bacterium | reverse complement strand
CGATGGCGGTGGAAAAGGTCGCGGCGGCAGTGATTGCGGAGGAGCCGGTCGACGTTCCGGCGCCGGTGATCCTCACGGAGAACACGCGCCTTGCGCTCGCTTACCTGAGCGCGGAGTTTTTTGGGCATCCAGCAAACGATCTCAAGGTGATCGGCATCACCGGCACGAAGGGCAAGACGACGACTGCGTTTATGATGCGGTCGATTCTGGAGGCCGCAGGCCATAAAACCGGCGTGATCGGCACGATCGGTGTGCTGTACGGCGATACGCTGATCCAGACCGACAACACGACGCCGGAAAACTATCAGGTGCAGAAATTCCTGCGCCAGATGGCCGACGCGGGCTGCGAGTACTGCGTGATGGAGGTTTCCTCCATCGGACTTAAGGATCACCGCGTGGCGGGTTTTACGTTTGATCTCGGCCTGTTCACGAATTTTTCAGAAGATCATATCGGCGGCGCGGAGCACAAGGACATGGCGGAGTATATGGCGTGCAAGAGCATGCTGTTCCGCATGTGCCGCACCGGCGTGGTCAATATCGATGACCCGAGCTGGGCGGGCATCGTGCAGGATCACACGTGTACGCTCGTCACCTACGGCTATGATGCCGGCGCGGATATGGTCGCGCATGGCGACGAGCTGGTCACGACGCCGGGCTTTCTCGGCGTGCGCTTTTCCGTGTCCGGCAGGATGAATTTTACGGCGGATGTTGCGATTCCCGGCCGGTTCAACGTCTATAACGCGCTCTGCGCGGTTACGGCGTGCAGTGTGCTGGGGATTCCGGCCGAAGCGATGCAGGCGGGGCTGAAGTCCGTCAAGGTCAAGGGTCGCGTGGAGCCGGTTGAAATGCCCGGCGATTTCACGCTGCTGATTGACTACGCGCACAACGCTGTCAGCATGGAAAGCATTTTGACGACGCTGCGCGCCTATCATCCGAAGCGGCTCGTCTGCATGTTCGGCGCGGGCGGCAACCGTCCGAAGGTGCGCCGCTATGAGATGGGCGAGGTGAGCGGCCGGCTTGCGGATCTTTCGGTCATCACGGCGGATAATTCCCGTTATGAAAATGTACTGGACATCATCGAGGATATCAAGGTCGGCATGCACAAGACCGACGGCAAATACGTCACGATCCCGGACCGCCGCGAGGCGATCCGCTGGTGCATCGAGAACGCCCGGCCGGGGGACATTATCGTGCTTGCCGGCAAGGGGCACGAGGATTATCAGGAAATCGAGGGCAAAAAATATCCGTTTGACGAGCGCGTGGTCATCCGCGAGATTCTCGATACCCTTCAAAAATAAGAACGCCGCCGGTTTTCCGGCGGTTTGCAGCCACGGGAGGATGGTTTACAATGAATAAGGAAATCACGTTTGCAAATCTGGAAGCCTTTGAGGAGGCTTTCGACAGCGACCGCGCCAACCGCGTCGCCATGAATGCCGTCACGAAGAACGGCGTGAACAACGCCGCGCTGCGCGTGGAGAACCCGCGCGATATGCGCCATACGTTCAGCATTTCGCTCGAGCAGGGCGAGATCACGAACCAGAAGCAGAGCGGCCGCTGCTGGATGTTTGCGGCGCTCAATACCATGCGCTTCCGCGTCATGAAAAAGCTGGGCCTAAAAACCTTTGAGCTTTCCCAGAACTACACGCTGTTTTTCGATAAGCTCGAAAAAAGCAACTACTTTCTGGAGAGCATCCTGAACACGCTTGACGAGCCGACGGAGGGCCGTCTGATCGCATATCTGCTCTCCGGCCCGCTGGGCGACGGCGGCCAGTGGGATATGTTTGCCAACCTGATTGAGAAATACGGCGTTGTGCCGAAGGAGGTCATGCCGGAAACCGCCGCGTCGTCTGCGACACGCGAGCTCGTCGGCTATATGACCGAGAAGCTCCGCGAATTTGCCTGCACGCTCCGCACCGCGTATAAAAACGGCGCGTCCGTGGAAGCGCTGCGCGCGCAGAAGGAAGAGATGATGCGCACGATCTACAACATGCTCTGTATCAGCCTTGGCAAGCCGCCCAGAACCTTTGATTTTGAGGCCGCGACAGAGGAGAACGGCTTTGTGCGCGATCTCGGCATTACCCCGCAGGAGTTCTTCAAAAAATATGTGGATATGGATCTGAGCCAGTACATAAGCCTGATCAATGCGCCGACCGCCGACAAGCCCTACGGCAAAACCTATACGGTGGCGTTCCTCGGCAACGTCCTGGAGGGCTGCCCGGTCAAATACCTGAACCTGCCCATCGACGAGCTGAAGGCTGCGGCGATCGCGCAGATGCGGGACGGCGAGCCGGTTTGGTTCGGCTGCGACGTGGGTAAGCGCAGCGTGCGCGACGGCGGCGTGCTGGATTTGGAGGCGCTGGATATCGAGACGCTGTTCAACACGAAATTTACGATGAACAAGGCGCAGCGTCTGGAATACGGCCAGAGCCTGATGACCCACGCCATGGTGTTCCAGGGCGTAAATCTCGATGAGAACGGCAGACCGAACCGCTGGCGCGTTGAAAACAGCTGGGGCAAGGACGCCGGAAACGATGGCTATTACGTCATGAGTGACGCGTGGTTTGACGAGTATATGTATCAGGTCGTCGTCCACAAAAAGTATCTGACCGACGCGCAGCGCACCGCCTTTGAGCAGGCGCCGGTTACGCTGGAGCCGTGGGACCCGATGGGCTCCCTTGCGCAGCTCCGATAACTTTTTTTATCTTGCGCCGCTGCTTTCCGGCCGCAGATATGGGCCGGTGTTCTGCAAAATGTGGGAGAAAAACATGCGCCGCGCAGAAAGGTAAGGGATCACACAAAATGAATCTGACAGTCAGGGAGATCGCTGCGCTCTGCGGCGGCCGTCTGGAGGGGGACGGCAGCGCGCAGGTCACTGCCTTTTATACCGACAGCCGCCAAACGCAGCCGGGGATGATGTTTGTCCCGATCCGCGGCGAGAACACAGACGCGCACCGTTTTATTCCGCAGGTTTTCGCAGCGGGCGCGGCAGCGACATTTTCCGAAACGCCGCTCGAAAACCCGGCAGGGCCGGTCGTCTATGTGGAGAATACCCGCGCCGCGCTGCAGGCGGTTGCGGAACGCTACCGGGAGCGGTTTTCGATTCCGGTGATCGGCATTACGGGCAGCGTCGGCAAGACGACGACGAAGGAAATGGTCGCGCTCGCGGTTTCGGCGGGCCTAAGGACGATGAAAACCGCGGGCAACGCAAACAGCCAGATCGGCCTGCCGCTGACCGTCCTGCGCATGGAGCCGGAGGATGAGGCCGCCGTTGTCGAAATGGGCGTGAGCATGCCCGGCGAGATGGCGCAGATTGCGAAGGTTGCAAAACCGACGCTTGCGGTAATGACGAATATCGGCGTGTCGCATATCGAATTTATGAAGACGCGTGAAAATATCATGGCGGAAAAGCTCCGTATCGCCGATTATCTGCCGGCAGGCGGCACGGTGTTCGTGAACGGCGACGACGATCTGCTCTCGACGCTCAAAAGCACGCCGAAAAGAAGCATCGTGCGCTTCGGCTTGTGCGAGTCCTGCGACTGGCGGGCAGTTGAGCTGAATGCGGACGTGTACGGCACGCGGTTTACCTGCCTGCACGGCGGGCGGGAGACGCGCGTCTATGTGCCTGCGGCGGGCGAGCACAACGTGCGCAACGCGCTGGCGGCGCTTGCGGTCGCGGACGCGGTCGGCGTGCCGCTCGAAAAGGCTGCGCGCGCCGTCGCGCAGTACGAGCCGCCGGCGATGCGCCAGCAGATCCGGGAGGCGCGCGGCGTGACGCTGATCGACGATACCTACAATGCCAGTCCGGATTCGATGCGCGCGGCGCTGAAAATCCTTGCCGATCTGAAAACAGCGGGTAAAAAATACGCGGTGCTCGCCGACATGCTGGAGCTCGGTGACTACGCCGTGCAGGGGCACAGGGAAACCGGCGCGCTTGCGGCGGCGTGCGGCGTGGACTGTGTAGTTGGTGTAGGCCCGCTTTCGAAGCACATTGTCGAGGGATTTGGAAATACCGGCAACGGCGTATGGTTCGCTTCCAATGCGGAGGCATCGGCGTTCCTGAAGGAACGGATACAGCCGGGCGACGCGGTGCTCTGCAAGGGCTCACGCAGCATGCATACGGATGAAATCATCCGGGCGCTTTCCGTCGGCTGAGCCGGATACGGGAAAGCAAAACCACCGCAGAGGGAGCGGTGCAGGGAATAAGGGAGAGCGAAAATGAACGCGATGGAAGAATTTGACCGGCAGCTCCGGCTTCTACAGGATCAGATGGCGCGGAAAAACCAGCTTGAGGCGCGTAGGCGCAGTCTGAAGAAGCAGCTTGCACCACTCGAGGAAAAGGAGCGCGCCCTGCGCAGCCGCCTCTATGCGGAGCAGGCCGATGTTGACCGGCTGAACCGCCGGAGCCTTGCCGCGCTCTTTTATGCGGTGACGGGGCAGAAGGCCGGAAAGCTCGCGATCGAGGAGCGCGAGGCGTATGAGGCTGCAGTGCGGCATGACACGGCGGTACGCGAGCTCGAGAGCGTCCGGGAGGACCTGCGCCGCACGGAGACGGAGCTGTGCGAGGTCTCCGGCTGTGAGCGCCGCTACGCGGAAACGCTCGAGCAGAAAAAGCAGGCGGTCCGCGAAGCGGGCGGCGCGGACGCGGAGCGCATCGAGCGGCTTGAAAATGAGCTTGCCGCCTGCATGCGCATGAAGCGCGAGGTGGAAGAAGCCATACGGGCCGGCCGTCGGGCGCAGAGTATTGCGGATGCGATTCTCAGCAGCCTGAACAGCGCGGAAAGCTGGGGCACGTGGGACTTGGTCGGCGGCGGGCTTGTGAGCGACCTGATCAAGCACGACCGGATCGACAATGCGCAGGAGCAAATCGAGCTGCTGCAGGTGCAGCTCCGCCGGTTTACCGCTGAGCTTTCGGATGTCAAGGTGTTCGCCGATATGCAGGTGCGCGTGGACGGCTTCCTGCGCTTTGCGGACTTTTTCTTCGACGACCTCATTTCGGCATGGGTGGTGCTCGACCGCGTGGGCCGCTCCAAGGAACAGGTGCGGCAGGTGCAGCAGCAGGTTCAGCAGGCGCTGAGCCGTCTCGGTATCATGCTGAACGAGACAGAGCGCACAGCCCTGCGGCTGCGCGGGGAGCTGGATGCGCTCGTGCTCGGCTGACGGCGGCGGGGCGGCCCGCGCTGCGGGATATAAACGGTGCCTGCCGGGTGAAGCGCCCGGCGGATCGGAAAAATTATTTTGGGAGGACAAAATGATCACAAGGCTTTTAAGGCCGGAGGAAAGCTGGCGCTGGAACCAAGTGATGGCCGTTGCCTTCGAGGGGGATTTCGACCTCGAAAAGGCCAAGGCGGAAGCGGCGCGCGAAAAAACGCCGGAGGAGCTGATCCAGCAGGCGAGAAACCGCTGCTTCGGCTCGCTTTCAGACGATGAGAAAATCCTGTACGGCTGCGTGAACAGCCGGGAATATATCTGCCGATTCGACGGCGGGGAATACAAGCTCGGCGGCGTGGGCGGCGTTTCGACGCTGCCGCCGTATCGCCGCAAGGGCGCGATCCGCGCGAGCATCACGGCGTCGCTGCGCGACATGTATGAGCGGGGCTTCACGTTTTCACATCTGTATCCGTTCAGCACGCAGTATTACCGCAAGTTCGGCTATGAGGTGGGCGCGGAAGCCCGCGAATGGACGCTGAAGCTCAGCGATATCCGCCCGCGGGACGTCGGCGGCAGGGTGGAACAGCTCTTTCCGGGCGACGATCTGACGCCGCTGCTCGAGGTGTACAACGTCTGCTTTGCGGACTGCAACCTCTCGGCGGTTCGCGACAGCTACGACGCGGGCCTTGAAAAAGGGAATCCGCTGGGGCAGCAGCGCTACGTCTATCTGTGGCGCAATGATGCGGGTGAGCCGCGCGGCCTGATGATTTCCCACAAGGTTGATACGCCGGACGGCACGGTGCTGGACTGCAACCACATGTTTGGCGCGCAGAATGAAAACGGGTTCCTGTTCTGCGATGCGGAAGCGCTGGAAGCGCTGCTGTTCTTTGCGAAATCGGCCTTTTCTTCGGATTACGATGCGATTCGTTTCGCGGCGCACAGGGATATCTCGCTGACCTCGTTTGTCGGCGAGAACAACAGCGCGGCATGCCGTGTGTTTTGGAACGGTATGGCGCGCGTCGTCAACGTCCAGCGTGTGCTGGAAAACTGCCGGTGCCGCGGCGAGGGAACCGTGAACGTGGAGGTTGCGGACGGAATTATCCCGGAAAACAACGGCGTGTGGAAACTGTGCTTTGTGCCGGGGCGCGCGAATCATGTGGAAAAAACGGCGGAGACGCCGGATGTATCCATGACGATCAACGCCTTTTCCGCGCTGATCTGCGGCACGCGCGACACGCAGGAGATTGCGTGGATGCCCGAGGTGACGGTGCACCGTGCGGATGCTCCGCTCAGCGGCGTGTTCTATGCGAAGAAGTGCTATATGATGGATCTGTACTGAGATCGTGCGGCGGGACGGCGGAGCAATCCGCTGTCCCGCTCTTTTGCAAAAAGGGGGGAACGCTGTGAAAATTGACCGCTTGATCGGCATTTTGGCCATTCTGCTGCAAAAAGGAAAGGTGACGGCTCCGTATCTTGCGCAGCGGTTCGAGGTATCGCGCCGCACCATCAGCCGCGATCTGGAAAGCCTCAGCAGAGCGGGCATTCCGATTGTGACAGAGCAGGGGGCAAACGGCGGTATCTCCATCATGGAGGGCTATCGGATAGACCGCACGCTGCTGACCTCTGCGGATATGCAGGCCATTCTCGCCGGACTGCGCAGTTTGGACAGCGTCAGCGGAAC
>JAHZCM010000108.1 GCA_019422905.1 Oscillospiraceae bacterium | reverse complement strand
ATCTGTTTTTATTGGACCGCTGTAAGCATGAATTGGTATTTTGCCGATGCGAAAACGCAAAACGGTACAGCGCAGAAGGGAGAAGATACAGGATGGATATCGAACTGACAGCCGAGTATCTGCGGGGAGTCCGTTTTAAGGTGCGCAGGGGGAATACCTACGACGCAGCCGAAGTGGACGCATTTATGGATGCGCTGATTGCCAAAGTGGAAGCGCTGGAAGATTTAAGCGGAGATTTGCCGCACGTCATGCGGCTGGAAGCCGTCTGTGAAATCCGCGCCGAAATGACGGAGCGGATTATGCGGGAGTTACTCGAAGCGGAGAAAAAGCTGGCTCCGCTTTTAAAGCAGGATGAAAATTACTAATTTTACGGGATATGCTTCTGAATTTTCATTCAGGTATTTGACAACCGTGCAGGTTGTGTTATAATAGACTCGGAATATCGATATGCTGATTCGAATATGCGCTTTATGAGGTTATGCCATGAACATTGCACACCTGAAATACGCGGTGGAGGTGGAGAAAACCGGATCCATCACCAAGGCGGCGGAAAATCTGTTTATGGGTCAGCCGAATTTGAGTCGTGGGATCAAGGATCTGGAGGAGACGCTCGGCGTAAAAATATTTAAGCGCACTTCAAAAGGGATTGTTCCAACGCCACAGGGCGAGGAATTTCTCGTTTATGCAAAGAGCATTCTTGCGCAGATTGAGGAGATGGAGGCGCTTTACCGGCCGGAGAAAAGCAATAAGCTGAAATTCAGCATCTCTGTGCCGCGCGCCAGCTATATCGTCAACGCGTTTTCAAAATTTGTCAGCGAAGCGGATATTACGAAGGAAATTGAGTTTACTTTCAAAGAAACGAACGCCATGCGCGCAATCCGCAATGTTGCGCAGGAGAATTACGGCCTTGCCATCGTGCGATACCAAACGATCTTTGAGAGCTTTTTCGATAATATGCTGCGCGACAAGGGCATGAAGGCCGAGACGGTATGGGAATTTGCTTATTGGCTTCTGTTATCTGCAAACGACCCCTTGGCGAAGAAGGAACCGCTTGAAATAGAAGATCTGTCCGGGCATATCGAGCTTTGCCACGGCGATCCGTTCGTGCCTTCGCTGCCAATGTCCGACATTAAAAAAGCGGAGATGAGCGAGGACGTGACGAAGCGGATTTACCTTTACAGCCGGGGCAGCCAGATGGATTTGCTGACGTCTGTTCCAAACACGTATATGTGGGTGTCGCCAATGGCGGAGGATCAGCTGCAGCGTTACGGTTTGGTTCTCCGACAGTGTAAAGGGAGCAGGCAGCGTATTTACCGGGATATTTTGATTTCAAAGAAAGAATATAAGTATACCGCGGTGGATAAGCAGTTTATTGCGCAGCTCTATGCGGAGCGGGACAAACTGGAAGCGCTTTATGGTTTAAAAGTGCCAGAAAATCCCTATATCGATAAGTGAATATCGATATACTGAAAAAACTATTTCACTTTATGATTATTTATGTTAAAGTATTGTCAAAGTTGCTAGCGAGGTGGCGTTGAATATGGTGAATCGGAGTATTTCGAAGCAGACGCTGCTGAGACTGCCGCTTTACTTGAACTATTTAAAACAGTTGGGCGAAAATATGCCCGAGCATATATCTGCAACGACAATTTCCGAGGCTCTGCGCCTCAACCATGTCGTCGTCCGCAAGGATCTGGCGTCGGTCAGCTCTGCCGGAAAGCCGAAAATCGGTTATAAAACGTTGGACCTGATCGCAGAGCTTGAGGATTTTCTCGGCTACAACGATGTGGACGATGCGATTATTGTGGGTGCCGGAAAGCTCGGAAAGGCGCTTTTATCCTACAAGGGCTTTCAGGCATGCGGCATGAATATTTTGGCTGCTTTTGATACGGACGAAACGCTGTATGAAGAAGATTACGACGGTAAGCGGATCTTGCCGATGGATAAGCTGATGGATCTTTGCGAACGGCTGGGCGTGCGCATCGGCATTATCGCCGTTCCCGCCGAAAACGCACAGGCGATTTGTAATCTTCTGGTCGAAAGCGGTATTTTGGCGATCTGGAATTTCGCGCCTGTGCATCTTGAAGTGCCGGACGGCGTCCTTGTACATAATGAAAATCTTGCCGCTTCACTGGCACTGCTTTCGAAGCAGCTCAAAGAGCGGCTCGACGTGCAGCACACACTTTAATTCAGCCACTCTGGCGGAGCGGGTGCAGACCGGCTTTACGCCTTAGGATATTATTTTTAGAAACGGAGTAAGATCTAAATGAAAGTTGTTATTTGCATTGGTAGTTCATGTCATTTGAAGGGCTCTCGTCAGATCGTCGAGAGGCTTCAGGCGCTCGTTAAGGAGCATAATCTGGAAGATAAGGTTGAGCTTGGCGGCACTTTCTGCATGGGAGACTGCGTGAACGGCGTGAACGTTACCGTAGACGATGTGCGGCATTCTGTTTCTCCGGAGACGGTGGATGCTTTCTTTGAGAAGGAAGTTCTCGCGAAGGTTCAGTGATTTTTTGCCCAGAAGCAGTTTCCTGCCGGCCGCAAACGCGGGCGGTCGGCTATGACAAATTAAGGTATGGTGGTTTTGTGTTGGTCACAGGAATCCAAGGAAAGGCCGAGACAGTTGTCACGGAGAATAATACGGCAAAGGCGATGGGAAGCGGAACGCTTGAGGTTTTTGCGACGCCGGCCATGGTCGCGCTGATGGAGAAAGCGGCGTACGCTTGCGTTGCGGAAGAGCTGGAGCCGGGTATGGGTACCGTCGGCACACAGATGGACGTCAAACATGTTGCGGCAACGCCGACGGGTATGCGTGTTACGGCGGAGTGCGAGTTGATTGAAATTGACGGCAGGCGGCTTGTTTTTTCCGTAAAGGCTTTTGATGCATCCGGGATGATCGGCATAGGAACACATGAAAGGTTCATTGTTAAAGATGAAAAGTTCATGGCGAAAGCCATAAGCAAGAGAGGATAAGGGGTATGCCAGATTACCTGAAGCTCAAAAAGTCAAATTGTCAAAATTGTTATAAATGTATTCGGCACTGTCCGGTCAAGTCCATCAAGTTTCAGTCTAACCAGGCGCATATCGTCAAGGATGAGTGTGTGCTTTGCGGTCAGTGCTTCGTCGTATGTCCCCAGAATGCCAAGGAGATCCGCAATGATATTCCCGTGGCGGAAGCGCTCCTGCGCGAAAACAGCCGGGTTGTGGTAAGCCTCGCGCCGTCCTTTGTCGCAAATTATCCGGGCGCTACGATTGATACGATGTCGGCGGCACTGAAGAAGCTCGGTTTTGCCGGCGTGGAGGAAACGGCGGTCGGCGCGTCTATCGTCAAAACAGAATATGAAAAGATGATCGCGGAGCACAGGCAGGATATCATCATCTCCACCTGCTGCCATTCCGTCAATACGATGATCCAGAAGTATTATCCGGAGGCGCTGCCGCTTCTCGCACCGGTGCTTTCACCGATGCAGGCGCACTGCAAGCGCATCAAGGAGCAGGACCCGGAGGCAAAGACCGTTTTTATTGGTCCCTGTATTTCGAAGAAGGCCGAATGTGACGAAAGCGATTATGTCGATTGTGTGCTCACCTTTGAGGAGCTCACCGAATGGCTCAAGGCGAACGGGATCACCGTTGAAGCGGGTGAGGACCACAAGGAGGAGAGCCGTGCGCGCCTGTTCCCGACAACGGGCGGCATCCTGCGCACCATGGCGTGTGACGATCCGGACTATACATATATGGCGATTGACGGCCTGGAGAATTGTATTGCGGCGATTCATGACATTGCAAGCGGCAAAATGGGGCACTGCTTCATTGAGATGAGCGCGTGCGTCGGCAGTTGCATCAACGGTCCGGCGATGGATCATGAGCAGCGCCTGCCGGTACAGGATTTTATCGCGGTCAACAAATATGCCGGTAAAAAGGATTTCGCTGTTGAGCAGCCGGAATCCGATGCGATCCGGCATGATTTTGAATTTGTCGGCCTGCACCGCCAGATGCCCGGCACCGCGGAGATCGAAGCGATTCTTAAGAAGATGGGTAAAACGCGGCCCGAGCACGAGCTGAACTGCGGCGCCTGCGGCTACAATACGTGCCGGGATAAGGCGATTGCCGTTTACCTGGGCAAGGCGGAGATCACGATGTGCCTGCCGTTCCTGCTGGACAAGGCGGAATCCTTCTCCGATACCATTATCAGCAATTCGCCCAATGGTATCTTTGTTTTGAACGAAGCGCTGGAGCTGCAGCAGATCAACGCCGCCGCGCGCAAGATCATGAATATCAAAAACGCTTCGGAGGTATTGGGAGAGCCGGTTATCCGCATTTTGGATCCGCGCCCGTTCCTCGACGTGATGCAGACGGGGCGCGGTGTCCACGACGAGCGCACCTATCTCGCGGAATACGACCGGTATGTCGACCAAACCATTTTGTACGACCGCAGCTACCATATTATCATCTGCACGATGCGCGATGTGACGACCGAGATGGACGAGCGCATGAAGAAGGAGAGAATCGGCAAGCAGACCATCGAGGTTACCGATCGCGTGATCGAAAAGCAGATGCGTGTGGTTCAGGAAATTGCGTCTTTGCTCGGCGAGACTACTGCCGAAACAAAGATAGCTCTCACGAAGTTAAAGGAATCGCTGAAAGATGAATAACCTGTGTACGGATATAGGCTTCATGAGCCTGAATAAGCATGGTGAGCAGCTTTGTGGCGATCATGTCGACATTGTCCCACAAGGTGAAAATTCCACCGTTGTCGTTCTTGCGGACGGCATGGGCAGCGGTGTAAAGGCGAATATCCTTTCAACGCTGACCTCCAAAATTATTTCGACCATGATGGCAGAGGGAATGCAGGTGGAGGACTGTGTGGAAACGATTGCCTCCACGCTGCCGATCTGCGCGGTGCGCAACGTCGCGTATTCCACCTTTACCATCATTCACATCATTGAAAACGAAGAAGCGGAAATCATCCAGTATGATAACCCGCACGTCGTTTTGCTGCGCAACGGCAAAAACTGGGAGTATCCGCGGGAAGCCAGTGAGATCGGCGGCAAAACAATTTATAAAACGCGCATTCCGATTCAGGAGGACGACACCTTCATCGCCTTCAGCGACGGCGCAATTCACGCCGGGATCGGCATGTCGCTCAATTTCGGCTGGGAGCGCAAGGACATCATCGATTATATGGAGATGATGTACGACACAAGCTACACGGCAAAAACGCTCAATACGCTTCTGCTGGATGAATGCAACAAGCTATACGGCGGAAGCCCGGGAGACGACACGACTGCGGTTTCCATCAAGGTGCGTGAGCGCCGCCTGGTAAATCTGATGATCGGTCCGCCTTCCAACCCGGACGATCTCGACCGCATGCACGATGCTTTCTTCCGTGAAACGGGCAAGCGTATCGTCTGCGGCGGCACAACGTCTACACTTGCGGCGAAGCGCCTTGGCAAGCCCGTGATCGCGCAGCTCGATTATCTGGATTCAGAGATTCCGCCGACCGCAAAGGTGGAAGGGCTTGACCTCGTTACGGAAGGCGTCATCACAATGAGCAAGGTTGTGGAGTATGCCAAGGATTACCTGCATGAGAATACGGCGTACAGCCATTGGGCGTATAAGCGCGACGGCGCATCGCTGATTTCCCGCATGCTCTTCGAGGAAGCGACAGACGTCAATTTCTTTGTGGGCCGTGCGATCAATCCGGCGCACCAGAACCCGAACCTGCCGATTACCTTCAACATCAAGATGCAGCTTGTTGAGAGTCTGTGTCAGAGCCTGAAGGAGATGGGCAAACGGGTCAAGGTCACGTATTTCTAAATTCCCCGCTGGCAAGAAAGGGTTGATTCAGTATGAGAAAGTTTGATACGAAAGTACAATACCTGAAATATAAGGTGCTGCGAGAGGTAGCGCGGTACGCGTTTGAGGATAATCTCCTTGCCGCGTATGATGAAATCCCCAAGCTGATTGTGAAGGAAAAGCCCACCATGCGCTGTTGCATTTATAAAGAGCGTGCGATCTGCCAGGAACGCATTAAGCTCGCGATGGGCGGAGATAAAAAGAACCCGAATGTCATTGAGGTTATTGAGATTGCCTGCGACGAGTGCCCGGTCAGCGGCCATGTAGTTACGGAGGCCTGCCGCGGCTGCCTCGCGCACCGCTGCGAGGATGTCTGCCGCCGCGGCGCCATCACGTTTGATGAACATCAGAGGGCGCATATCGATAAGTCCAAATGTGTGGAGTGCGGCCAGTGCGCAAAGGTTTGCCCGTACGGTGCGATCATGAACCAGAAGCGTCCCTGCGAGCGCGCCTGCAAGATCAAGGCGATCAGTATGAGCAGCCAGGAGCACAGAGCGGCGCATATCGACAACGACAAGTGCATTTCCTGCGGTGCCTGCGTCTATCAGTGCCCGTTCGGCGCGATCGTCGATAAGTCCTTTATTTTGGATGCGGTGGATATCCTGAAAAACAGCAAGAATAACACCGAATATAAGGTTTATGCGGTCGTTGCGCCGTCGATTTCCAGCCAGTTTAGCTATGCAAAACTGGGGCAGGTCATCACCGGCATTCAGCGGCTCGGCTTTTTCCATGTCATCGAGGCCGCGCTTGGCGCCGATATGGTCGCCTACCAGGAAGCGCAGGAGCTTGCGGAAAAGGGCTTCTTGACCAGCTCCTGCTGCCCGGCGTTTGTTTCCTACATCAAGAAGAACTTCCCGACGCTGGTCGATAAGATATCGCATAACCTTTCACCGGCGGCGGAGATTGCACGCTATATCAAGGAGACGACTCCGAACGCGAAAATTATCTTTATCGGGCCGTGTACTGCGAAGAAGATGGAGTTCAAGTGCGAGCGTGCGAAGGAATGTGTGGACTGCACGCTGACCTTCGGGGAGCGGCAGGCATTGTTTGGCAGC
>JAHZCM010000107.1 GCA_019422905.1 Oscillospiraceae bacterium | reverse complement strand
CACATCTTCCGAAAGCTGTTCCGGCTCAAGAGAGCCGAGACGGACGCGTTCGATTCCGTCCGTCTCGCAGGCCGCCTCAATGGCGTCGCAGAGATGCAGGCCGAATTCCTGCCCGTAGGCGGAGAGATTGATGCCCGTCAGCACGATTTCCCGGTAGCCGTTTTCCGCAAGACAGAGCAGCTCCTCCTTTAAATCCTCAAGCGGCTTGGAGCGCACACGGCCGCGCGCGTAGGGGATGATGCAGTAGGAACAAAAACGATTGCAGCCGTCCTCAATTTTTACGAATGCGCGCGTGCGCCCTGTAAAGCTCTCCACCTGGAGCCGCTCGAAGGGTTCCGTCTCGGTATGCGGCTCGATGTCCACGATCCGCTGGCGCGTGGACAAAAACGTAAGCAGGTGGGGCAGAAGCCGCCTGCGGTTGGAAGTGCCGAGGATGATGTCCGCTTCCTCCAGACGCTCGGCGTCCTTTGGAAAAGCCTGCGCCATGCAGCCGGTCAGCACCATGACCGCGTCGGGGTTGTCCTTTTTGGCGCGGCGAAAGACCTGCCGCACCTTGCGGTCGCTTTCCGCCGTCACCGTGCAGGAATTCAGCACGACAACATCCGCAGGTTCGCCGTCCGCAGCCGTCGTGAAGCCGTTTTGCAGCAGGCTCGCGCGCATGGCCTCGGACTCATATTGATTGACCTTACAGCCCAAAGTGATGATCTTAACTTTCATTTTCGCTGTTTTCCTCCAGCCAGATATTCAGCGCCGTCCATTCGTTCATCAGTGCGTCGGACTGCGCCTTGAGGTCGGCAATCTGATTCGTGATTTCCAGCACCTGCTCATAATCGCCCGCAATTTCCGGGTCAAGCATCTTTTCATTGAGCGCTTCAATTGCAAGCTCTGCGGCCTCAATTTCGCGTTCGCAGCGGCCGAGCGCCGCCTTTTTCTTTCGGATTTCCGCTGCGCGCTCCTTTTTCTGCTTGTAGGCGTTCGGCTTTACGATGACCTGTGTTTCCAAAGCCGCCTTCTTTTGCTCACGTGCTTCCAGATAGGCGTCGTAGTTGCCGAGATACAGCGTCGTACCGGACGGATCGAGATAGTAGATCTTGTCTGCCAGCTTGTTGATCAGATAACGGTCGTGGGAGACGATAAAAAGCGTGCCGTCGTAGCCCAGCAGTGCATTTTCCAGCGCTTCACAGGAGCCGATATCCAAGTGATTGGTCGGCTCGTCGAGAATCAGCAGGTTGGCCTTGGAGAGCATCAGCTTTAAGAGCAGAACCCGGGCGCGCTCGCCGCCGCTCAGGCCCTTGATCGGCTTGTATACGTCCTCGCCCTTGAACAGAAAAACGGCCAGCGCGCTGCGGACCTGTGTCTGCGTCATATAGGGGTGCAGATCCCAGATCTCATCGATGACGGTTTTGTTGTCATCGAGGTTTCCCTGTGCCTGATCGTAATAGCCGACGTCGATATTTGCGCCGAAACGATGTTCGCCGGCAGTCGCGTGATAGATGTCCAAAAGAATTTTGATCAGCGAGGTTTTTCCGCAGCCGTTTGGGCCGATCAGAAAAACCTTTTCGCCGCGCTTGATATCGAGATTTACATGTTTAAACAGCCGGTTGTCGCCAAAGCGCAGCGCCAGATCCTCCGCCATCAGCACATCGTTGCCGCCGCGCTGGCTGGCCCTGAACTGAAAGCGAATGGTATCCGGCTCGTCCTCCGGTTTTTGGAGCGTTGCTTCCAGTCGGTCGATCGACTTCTGCTTGCTCGCGATGGTGACGTAGTTGCGCTCCTGATTAAAACGCTTCTGCTGCTCGATGATGCCTTCGATGCGCTTGATTTCCCGCTGGGTATTGTCGTAAACACGCTGCATCGCGAGGCGGTGCTCTTCCTTGAGCTGAAGGAATTTCGTATAATTGCCCTTATACTCCGTCAGGCGCGTATTTTCAATTTCAAACGTTCGGTTTGTCACCGCATCCAGAAAATAGCGGTCGTGCGAAATGACAATATAGGAGCCTGCGTAGCTGCGGAGGAATTCCTGCAGCCATTCCACGGAAGCGATATCCAGATGGTTGGTCGGCTCGTCCAGAAGCAGCAGATTGGATTCGCCCAACAGCATTTTCGCGAGCTGAATCTTTGCCTTCTGTCCGCCGCTCAAAACGCCGATCGGGGCATAGATCTGCTCCGGCGCAAAGCCAAGGCCGATCAAAGTGCTTCTCGCGCGGTTCCGGCAGGTCAGGCCACCGTCCGCAATGAATCGGTCGTTCAGCTCTGCCTGCCGCAGAATCAGCGCGTCGATATTTTCCGGTACGGCGGCGATCTCGGCGTTCAGCCGCTCCAGCTCTGCCTCCATGCGGAGCAAAGGTGCAAAAACCGTCATCACCTCGTCGAACGCGGGCTTCTCCATATCCCGGCAGACATGCTGTTCCATATAACCGATGGAAGTTTCCTTCGACGGCGTGAAGCTCCCGTCATCCGCCGCATATTCGCCGTTCAGAATCTTGAACAGCGTCGTTTTTCCGGAGCCGTTGATGCCGACAAGGCCGATGCGGTCTCCCTTTTGAACTTCAAAGGAAATATTCTGAATGATTACATCGGTGCCAAACATCTTTTTTATGTTATTGACCGTTAAAATTGCCATGGTGAATCTCCCTAAATCCATAATCCCCATCATTATACTTGATTTTGCGCGGTAAATCAAGAAAAGTTCATGGTTTTTTAGTTGATAAACCGCTGCGGCGGCGATATAATGAAAAAAGATTTGTGCGATGATCAGGAAGAAAGGGAGTGTCGGCCCGTGCGTGTCGGGATATCGGCGGCTTCTCTGTATCCGATGGAGACGGAGAAAGCACTTTTGCATTTAACCGGGCTTGGTTATACGCTTTTTGAGATTTTTTTCAACGCCTGTTCGGAAACCGGACCGGAGTTCGGCGCACGGTTGAACGCAATGCAGGCGGCGCACGGGTTTCGTATTTGCTCGGTCCACCCGTTTACGTCGGCGCTTGAATCCATGCTGCTCTTTGAACGGTATGACCGCCGGACGAAAGAGGGCATGGCGTTTTATAAGCAATATATGGAAGCGGCGAAACGCATCGGGGCCGGGCTTCTGGTGCTGCACGGGCAGCGTACCGGCGCCGGTCCTCTGAGCGACGCTGAATACTGTGCGCGCTATCACGAGCTGTACTGCATCGGCCAGACGATGGGAATAACCGTCGCGCAGGAAAACGTGCGGCTGTTTCGCAGCGCATCGCCGGATTTCATCCGAACCATGCGCAGGGAGCTCGGCCGGGAGTGCGCGTTTGTGCTGGATACGAAACAGGCGGTCCGGAGCGGCGTGGAGCCGGATGAAATGTGCCGCGCGATGGGAGAGCAGCTTGTGCATGTGCATTTGAGCGACCACACGGAGACGGAGAGCTGCCTGCTTCCGGGCGAGGGCACATATGATTTTCGCATTTTGCGGGACGCCCTTCTCCGGGTGGGCTATACCGGCGACATCATCACGGAGGTGTATCGCCCGGCGATTCGCGACGACGCTGCTTTAAAAGACGCACTTTCCTATACAAAGGGGATTTTTGAGGATTAAAAAACATATTTTTACTTGATTTTCGAGAATATTCTGTAGTATAATAACGATATTCACTTGGAATATATTGTTTGGGAGGGTTTTCCATGAAATGCCCCTATTGCGGTTATGGTGAAAGCAAGGTTATAGACTCCAGACCTACGGACGAGGGCGAGCGAATCCGCCGCCGCCGCGAGTGCCTGAAGTGTAATAAGCGCTTTACGACGTATGAAGTGATTGAAACGGTTCCGGTCGTTGTGGTCAAGAAGGACAAGTCCCGCGAGACCTTTGACCGCAATAAGCTGTTGAATGGGCTTCTGCGCGCCTGTGAGAAACGTCCGGTTTCCCTGGAGACGCTGGAAAAGATTGTTGACGAGATCGAAACCCTGCTCCAGAATTCACTGGACCGCGAGGTCCCGTCTCATATGATCGGTACTTACGCGATGGAAAAGCTCAAGGCGGTGGACGAGGTAGCGTATGTTCGCTTTGCCTCGGTTTACCGGCAGTTTAAGGATATCAACAGCTTTATGGAAGAGCTGAACAAGATTATCAACAGCAAGAATTAAAAAGAACAGCGGTTTCCGCCGGTTTTGTGGCGGAGCCGCTGCTTTTCGTTACAGAATGTTTTCAATTGTGACTCGCTCGGTTTTCAAAATATGATCGGTCGTGGTTTGTACAAGCCTGCATTCCGACCTGGCCAGCGAAATTTCGCCCTGCTCAATGTAATAGGGCAGAACGGCAAAGACGCTTTCCAGAGGATCAAGATGCTCGTGCTGTAAAAAAAGGCATAGCTGGCCGTGTATCGATTCCCACTCATTCAGAAAGCTGCGGCTGAGCTCGAGCGCCTGTTCCGTATCGCCTTCTTCGAGCAGAGAATCGATCTGTGCCATAGTATCCGAAATCTCCTCCACATGCTTTTCGGTCAGCGCACGGCCGAGCCAACAGACAGCAACTGCAAAAACAGCGAAAACGACCGCGGTAATTACCCGTTTCATCCTGCGTCCTCCTTCCGGCTGCTTTTTTGCTTTGTGATCAGTGTATACTGTCCGGATATGTTGACGGTGAGAATAAAGACCTCGTTCAGCGGGGTCTTTTCCTTTTGCAGCGTTTTTTGCACCCATGCGGTATCCTTGCCGCAAAGCTGCAGAGAACCGCCGGAAATCCTTCCGTCGCTGACGACGACGACCTCCAATCCGCCGTCCTTGGGAACGATGCCGGCGTCCGAGGGGCGCAGATAGTCCGCCTCCGCTTTCTTGACGACGCTGAGCGCGCCGTTCGTCTCCACAATTGCATAGGCGATATCACGGAGAGAGAAAACATCCTTCTGCCGCAGCTGTTCGAACAGATCCTCAATGCTCATCCGCAGCTCGCGCAGATTTTCCTGCACGATTTTACCTTTCTGTATGACGACAACCGGCTTTCCGCAGATGATGCGGCGGAGTTTTCCGCTTTTCAGCATGACGACGGAGAGAAAAACTTCCAGTGCGATCAGAATAAAAATCGGGATAATTCCGCTGAAAAGCGGCTGCCCGCTGTCCTGCATGGGGATAACCGCGAGATCGGAAATCAACATGGTCACGACCAGCTCGCTGGTTTGAAGCTGGCTGATCTGCCGCTTTCCCATAATCCGGACCGCAACGATAATCGTCAGGTAGAGGATTATTGTGCGCACGAGTGAGATAAACATTTTTCCGTATTCCTTTCTCCGGGCTTCAGGCGTATTATGGACGAAACCATGTATAAAATACGGCCAAACGGCAAATTCTACACAAGAGAACCGTCTCCAGCGTATCTTCGCGGGGCAGAAAGGAAAGGCGTCAAGATGGTCAATATCTCGGAGAGGCTTTCCGAAAACACAGAGTATATACAGGGGCTTTTCGAAAACGCAATGGATTTTATCCTGCGGGAGTTCAAAATTGACGGTATGCCCGCGGCGCTCTTTGCAATGGACGGCCTTGTCAACAAGCAGCATGTGACGCTGGGCATTTTAAATCCGATTATGCGCGCTGCCGTCCTGCAGCCGGGCGGCAGGGAGAAAATGGCCTACATTCAGGAAAATGTGCTCGGCGCCGTAGAGCAGGCAGAGCTGTATACGATACCGGATGTACTGGACCGCCTGATGAACGGCTTTGCCGTTTTGATGATCGACGAGTGTGATTACGCGCTGGCCTTCGGTACGCAGGGCTTTGAAAAGCGCGGTGTGGACGAGCCGGACACCGAGGTTATGCAGCGCGGTTCCCGTGAGGGGTTTGTTGAAACGTATCAGACGAATATCTCCCTTGTCCGGCGGCGCATGAAAACGCCGGAGCTGAAATTTGAGAAGGTCACGGTCGGCGAAGAGAGCCATACGCCGGCGGCACTTTGCTATCTGAAAAACGTTGTGGATCCGGAGATCCTCCGGGAAGTCAAAGAAAGACTGGCGGCCTGCAATCTGAAGGACGTTCTGGCCGCCGGGTATCTGACGAGCTACCTGGAACGCCCGTCCATTTTTGAGAGCGTCGGGCTGACGGAGCGCCCCGATACGCTCTGCGGCAAGCTGCACGAAGGCCGTATCGGCATTCTGATCGACGGTACGCCGACGGCGGTATACGTGCCTTATCTGTTCGTGGAAAACTTTCAAACGGTGGACGATTATGCAAACCGGCCTTTTTACGCCACGTTCATCCGCTGGCTCAAATACATTGCATTTTTTCTTGCGATTTTCCTGCCCGGGCTTTACGTCGGCGTTGCCACGCACAACCCGGAGCTGCTGCCGGAAACGCTCCTGCTCAAGGTGGCGGAGGCGGAAAGCCAGACGCCGTTTCCGGTTATGCTGGAAGCGATACTCCTGTATTTTATGTACGAGCTGATGCGCGAGGCTGGGCTGCGCGTGCCGAAATCGCTGAGCGGTTCCGTCAGCATCGTCGGCGGTCTGGTTATCGGCGAAACGGCGGTGTCCGCCGGACTTGTCAGCGCGCCCTCGCTGGTCGTCATTGCCATGACAGTCATTACCGGCTATGTGATTCCGAAGCTCTATGAACAGATGGCGGTGCTGCGGCTCGTGTTCATTGTTGTGGGCGGAATCTGGGGCGTATGGGGCATTCTGGTCGGACTGACCTTTCTCATTTTCAATCTCTGCGGAAAAAGCAGCTTTAAAATCCCCTTTATGGCGCCGGTTGCGCCGTTTCGTCTGCACGCCATGCGCGACGTTGCAATCCGCGCCGGATGGAAAAGGCTCGCGTCCAGAAATAACCCGGTTCAAAATATGCCGGGAGCCGGAAAGGAGGAAAAGCGGTTTTGAAGCAGCCGACCAAGATCAGCGCGTTTCAGTTTTACCTCATGTTGTTTTTGTCCCGCATTGTGGTCAGCATCACAATCAACTCGCAGACGGTGGGGGACAAGAATTTTCTCGACAACATTTTATCCTCGCTTTTTCTTTTTGCAGGGCTTTTCATCTTTATCCTGCCGCTGTTTCTCCTGAACAAAAGGTATCCGGATGCGTCCCTGCCGGCGATCGCGGATAGGGATATGGGCGGCTTGGGATTCGGTGTTTCGGCAATAT
>JAHZCM010000106.1:2008-7086 GCA_019422905.1 Oscillospiraceae bacterium | reverse complement strand
TCATAGGTACACGGCGTATCCTCGATCACGTCGTGGAGCAGGCCGGCAACCACCGACGGCGTATCCATACCGAACTCCACCAGCTTGCACGCCACGGCAATCGGATGGATGATATACGGTTCACCGGAACGCCGAACCTGATCCTTATGCGCATTTTCCGCAAACTTATATCCCTTTTCAATCAGGGCCAAGTCATATTCCTTGCCGCTCGATTCCGCGAGCCGCACCAGATCCGCATAGGTTTTGGATGCTTCTGCCATACTCTTCTCTCCTTCTGCCCCGTTCTGTCCGCGCTATTGCAGTGCAGACAGAACAGGAGACTGCGTTATATCAACTTTTCCGCTCGTTTCCATAATTTGCGCCGTAACCCGGTCGCCCTGCAGGGTGCTGTGGACCAGACCGCGCTCTTCAAAAACGTCCAGTGCGGTTCTGAGCTTTCCCAGCGTGCTTTCCGGGCCAAGCTGTGCCGTGAGCCGGATGAGATCCATCGGCTTTCCGTCCAGCGCCCGCAGCGCCCGGTAAGCCGCCGCAAGATATGCCCTGTCCGGACAGAGCCGCGCTTTATCCGCCTGCGTCAGCGGTTCCCCACGCTGCCGGCTCGCATAGCTCGCGAGCGCCGCGATATTCTTCCCTGTATCAAACGCCGCCGGCTTGATATCGCGTACAATAACGGTCAGCGACGGCTGGCCGCGGTATTCCCGCGCCTCAAGCTGCACGGCAAGGTCCAAACGATCCCCCCGCTGATAGACGAACGCCTCCGGCTTCGTATTAAAGCGCATCGCGGTCATGACCGCGCCGTTCTTCTCCAGCGTCAGGCGCAGATGGTTGCCGCCGCCCACCGCTGAAATATCGTCCAGCGTCATATTGTAAAGCCCAAACACGGGCTGCGGGTTCCCGTTTCCAAAGGGCTCCAGCCTCGCAAGGCTCTCCACCATGGAAACCGAAAGCGCCGCCGGATTCAGCCGGCAGTCCAGCGTGACGGTCTGTGCGGGCATCTGCGGAAACCGCTTGGCCGCATACGCATTGATCGCTGCACGGAATTGCTCAATCTTATCGGTTTGCAGCGTCACGCCCGCCGCCATGGGGTGGCCGCCGTACTTGATCAGCATATCCCCACAGGCACAAACCGCCTCAAATAGCGAAAAGCCCTCCACGCTGCGGCCGCTGCCCTTGGCCTCCGTCTCGCCGCGCGAAAGCACGATACAGGGCTTTCCATACCGGTCCGTAATCCGGGATGCGACGATGCCGATGACGCCGTGATGCCAGTCCTCGCCGTCCACAACGATCACGCGGTCATTCAGAAGCCCCCGCGCTTCGATATCCGCAAACGCGGCCTCCGAAATCGACGCCTCTACGCGGCGGCGCTCCTCATTGTCCGCGCAGATATCCGCGGAAAGCGCGGCCGTCTCTTCGTCGTAGCCGCTGATCAGGAGCCGCACCGCCCGGTCCGGGGAGCCCATCCGTCCCGTAGCATTGATGCGCGGCACCAACGTAAACGCCACGTTCGTCGCCGTCAGAGAACGGCCTGTAAAGCCGGAATCCCTGAGCAGGGCGCGCACGCCGGGGCGGTCGCTCTCTGAAAGCAGGCGCAGACCCGCGCGGATCAGCGTTCGGTTTTCGCCGGTCAGCGGCACCACGTCGCCGATCGTGCCGATCGCCGCCAAGTCGCCGTAGGCCTCGAGCAGGTCCTCCGTGTCTCCCGTCCCTTCCTCCAGCGCCATCAGGAGCTTAAAGGCTATACCGGCGCCGGAAAAATGCTTGTAGGGGCTTTCGTCGTCCGCGCGGTAGGCATCCACAACGGCCGTGGCCGACGGCAGCGTTTCCTGCGGGCGGTGGTGGTCGGTGATCACCACGTCCATACCGAGCTCCCCTGCACGCGCCACCTCCTGCACGGAGGAAATGCCGTTATCCACGGTGATAATCAGGGAAACGCCGAGCGAGGCGAGATACTCCACCGCGCCGACATTCATGCCATAGCCTTCCCCTTCCCGCTGCGGTATGTAATACATCACATCCGCGCCGCGCGTCTCTAAGTAAGAATACACCATTGCGGTGGAGGTTATGCCGTCCGCGTCATAGTCGCCGTACACGGCGATTTTTTCCATGCCGTCGATCGCCCGCGCAATGCGCTCCGCCGCACGGTCCATGTCCTTCAAAAGGAACGGATCCGTAAGCGGCGCGCCCTCACCGAGGAAGGCTTCCACCTGCGCCGCGTCATCCAGCCCGCGGATATTCATCAGCATTGCGAGAAAAAAAGGAATGTTGTAAGTCTGCGCCAACGCCGCCGCGCGTTCTTTATCGAGAGGCAAAACCTCCCAGTTTCGGATATTCATAATCAGGTCATCCCTCTGTGGAACTGCGCTGCGGAGAATATCCCCGGCACGCTCGCCCAGTTTCATCAATTCTAAAAAGATATTTTAACATTTTTTTACCGGTTATTCAACCAAAATCCACAAATTACTAAAAAACTCCGGGCATTTTTCCAAAACAGCGCCGCCTTGGCACCGTCAACCTGACGAAAAGTTAAATTGTGCAGAAAAAGGCCGTTTTGGTATGGAAAAAGAAAAAAAACTGTGCTAAAATAATAAGAAGAAATCTGTCGTTTTTGGAAAGAGGTGCCGGTATGAAGAAGCAGCCCAGCTCTGAGCCTGTCAAGCCGTCCGCGCAGAATAAGGAAGAAAATACGCCGCATAAAACCGGCCATGATGAAGAGCATACCCACGGCGATTACATGTTTGCCGTGAAGGTGCTGGCCATTTTGGCGGCCATCATCCTTGTCATCGTCATTTTGCAGGCCAGCGGCGTTCCGGTTGCCATCCGGGACTGGTTATTTGCCGCAGCCGACGGCACCGCAAGCATATCTTCCTTTCCCGCTCCTCTATAGCGTCCGCAAGTCTTTCCCTTCTGATACAAAAGCCCGCCGCTTCCCTTTTGGGAATCCGGCGGGCTTCTTCAATTTTGAATCAGTCGGTGTCCGCATTTGCCGAAACGGCCGCATCCGAAACTGTGACATGCGCCGTATACGTACCAGTCACCCAGCAGGATTCCGCATTGCTGATCGATACCGTGACCGGTACCTCCATGCTGCCGCTCGGGTCGGGAATCGTGGATAAATCCACCGTGCAGAACACGGAATCACCCGTCAGCTTGGAAATCTGCGCCGCAGTGCCGATCACGCGAACCGTCAGGTTCTTCGTCGACAGCTCCGCCGTCTTTCCGTCCGGAGCATTGATCACGCTGATATTACTCGTGGTCAGTTCCGTTTCCGAATAGCCGTTCATGTTAAACGTGACCGTCGCGGTTTCCACGCGGCTGATATTCGTCACACCGCTCGGCACCGGAATCGCCACCTGAAACGTTGTGTTGTCCGGCGTAACATCGAGGAAATTGATCGGCGTCGCGAGCGTCAGCTTGTCATACTTTGAGATCGTCTCGCTGTCCCCCGCGATCTCAATCGTCTCCGGGTCAATCGTGATGCGGTTATCCGCAAAGCTCTCCGGTTTATTGCGGATGTCCGCAACGAGCTGGACGGTCTGGCGGCTTGTCACCGGAATGGAAACATCCACCGTATTATCGCTTAAGGTGAGATACTTTTCCGTCGGGTCGATCACATCGCCGTTCACATCGTACAGCGTGATCTTGCAGGATATGGAGTTCGACTGCGTCAGCTCATCGGAAAACGCATAGACAAGCACGGCGCGGGAAACCTTGTTGACCTCGCTTTCCGGGCCGGACACCGTCACAAGATCCGTGGAAAGCGTAGGCGTTGCGGACGCATAATAGCTCTCCGCCACCGTGTATTGAATGTCGGTTTCCAGAGAGAGCTGCGTTTCCTTATATTTATCGTACACTACGGTGACTTCCGAAGGCGAAATGCTCTCCACCTCGTACTCCGCAAGCGTATTCCCCTTCTTCGTCGCGCGCAGCGTCAGGGTGGACTGCTGCATCGAGCTTCCCGTCAGCATCGTCATCGACGGATCAAGCGTGGCGGTTACGCTGACGTCGTCCGCCGTCAGTTTTCCCGTGATGAGTGTATTGCCCGTGACGGAGACGTCCGTGGACATATAATTCATGCTGAAGATCCGAATGCCCGCTTCCTGTGCTGCTTCGGAAATCTCGACCTTAATCGGCACGTTGCGGATAACCGTCGCCCGGCCTTCCGTATTGCCCGCCATCACGGCAAACCAGATCACGGTCGCGCACAGGAAGGAAAACATCAGAATCAGCGTGTTGTTTTCAAAGACGCGCAGCATACTGAATTTCTTTTTTTCTCCCTGCTGTACGGGAGCCTTTTCGTTTTTCCCCATCACTTTTTCACCGTCCTTCTGCCCGAGATGAAGCTGAGGCCGCGGCGCACCGTGGAGGTCTTTTCCTCCTGCGGGATCAGGTAATTTTCCAGCACATCGCGCAGCGTATCCTTTGTGAACCGGCGCGCAAGCACGCCGTTGACCGCAATGGAAATCTGGCCGGTCTCCTCCGACACGACGACTACGACCGCGTCGGATTCCTCACTGACGCCGAGCGCCGCCCTGTGGCGCGTTCCCAGCTCCGCGGAAACGGAAGCGTTCTTCGTCAGCGGCAGAATGCAGCCCGCCGCGTGAATCATACCGTTTCGGATAATCATGGCGCCGTCATGCAGCGGCGCTTTGTTGAAAAAGATGTTCCCGACAATCTGGCCGGACGGCTCGCAGTTGATCTGCGTCCCTGTCTCGATAATTTCGCCGAGCTTCGTCTGGCGTTCAAAGACGACCAACGCGCCCATTTTGAGCTGCTGCAAAATTCCGACGCCCTCCACAATCGCATTGATCGCCTTGCGCATCTGGACCTTCTCCCTGTCCCGGTCGCGACCGCCGACCGCATTGGCAATCGACTGGCCCATATTGCTGCGGCCCATCTGCTCCAAAGCCTTCCGGATCTCCGGCTGGAACACGATCAGAATCGCGACAAACGCAAAATTGAAGAAATAAGCCAGCACCTGGCTGAGCATGACCAGCTGCAGATACGAGGAGATCAAAAACAAAAAGATGAGCAGAAGCAAGCCCTTTACGAGCTGGCCGGCGCGCGTTTCCCGCACCAGC
>JAHZCM010000106.1:0-1998 GCA_019422905.1 Oscillospiraceae bacterium | reverse complement strand
GATCAAGCTGTAAATAAGCACGGCAACGATAACAATATCAACGGCATCCTTGATTTGGAAGTTCTTGGCGATGCTCAGCATCCATTCCCACCAAGACGCTATCGCGCTGAGGATTTTTTCCACGTCCTTCACCTCTTTTTTCGCGGCAGGGCACGCCTGAAACCGGCGGCCCGCCGTCACACAATCTATTTATAGTTTAACACAAAGGTACAGCAAAGAAAAGGGGGAAACGCAGGATTTTTCCTGTCGTTTTCTGTCGTATGGCTACACTTTCCCTGTTTCATCCGCCGCCTGCCGTTATTTTCTGAGTTCGGCAATCGCGTGAATCAGCGCCGCCGTCTGCCGGTCATCCGTAAACACCGAGGGCGATATCCGAACCGCGCCGCCGTGTGTGTCGTCGTCCGTTCCCATCTTTTTATGCGCAAAGGGCGCGCAGTGAAAGCCGCACCGCACGGCGATTCCCCGCTTTGCCAGATAATCACCCACCGCCTCGCTCTCCATCCCGCGCACGTTGAAGCCCAATACCGGCACAAAATACTGCATGTCCGGCGCAGGGGTATAAAGCTCCGTGTGCGGCATACGGCTGAGCGCGCTATAGATCCGGCGCACATGGCGCATTTCCGCCCGCCGGAGGTTGTCCTCGCCGCGCGAGCGCACAAAGTCAATACCGGCGCCCAGCGCCAGAATGCCCGGCACGTTCTGCGTGCCGCTTTCCAGATATTCCGGCATGTCCCGCGGCTGCTCAAGCTGCATGGCCAAGGTGCCGGTGCCGCCCTGTATCAGGCTGCACAGCTCCTCTCCACGCTTTGTAATCAGCATTCCCGTACCCATTGGGCCATACAGCCCCTTGTGTCCGGCACAGCACAGGTAATCAATGCCGTCCTCCCCGACATGGATCGGGACAACGCCGCCGGACTGTGCCGCATCGACGCAGATCTCCGCGCCGTACACATGCGCCAGCGCGGCAAGCCGCTCCACCGGCACACGAATCCCCCAAACATTCGAGGCCTGCGTGCAGATCAGCATCCGCGTATTTTCCCGCATGGCGTGCCGGAACGCATCCAGCGTCGCGTCGTTGTCGCAGGGGGTGACCGGCACCACCGTGAACGATACGCCCTGCTCCTCCATCGCCTTCAGCGGGCGCAGAACCGCGTTGTGCTCCAGATCGGTAACGAGCACATGGTCGCCCCTTTTGAGCGACTGAATGACAATATTCAGCGCCTGCGTGCAGCTTGGCTGGAAGGAAACGCATTCCGGCCCCTCGGCGCCAAAAAGCGCGGCCGCCTTCCGCCGCACATCATATACCTGTTCCGACGTTTCCATGCTCATGCGGAAGCCGCCGCGCCCCGGGTTTGCCCCATAGCGCTCCAAAGCCTCCGCCATACGCCTGCGCACGGCCTGCGGCTTCGGAAAGGTTGTCGCGCTGTTGTCCAAATAGATCATGACGACGACCCCCGCTCCGTGCGGTAAAATACCTTGACGCCCGCCTCGCGCAGAATGCGCTCCGCTTCTTCGGTGCGCCGCGGTACGTACAGGCCGTAGCCGCATCCGTTTTCCCGCGTGCGCGGCAGGCGCTCCACATAGGCCTTGATGCCCCGCGCAAAGAGCAGGTCGCGGCCCTTCAGCGCGTAGGTCACGCTGCTGACCACAATCAGCGGCTTTTCACCCGGCCTATTCTGATTTCCCATAACAAGCACCTCAGCTTTCACAAAATCCCGTTTTGTAGTTCGCTATCAGGATATGAGACAAGCTGCCGGTTTGTTACAATTTTCTCAGACGAGCAGGCAGACCGCGTGTGCGGAAATCCCCTCCCCGCGCCCGGTAAAGCCCAGACATTCCTCCGTCGTCGCTTTCACATTCACACAGTCCACATCGATGTTGCATGCGGACGCAATATTGCGCCGCATTTCCCCGATATAGGGGCGCAGCTTCGGCCGCTGTGCCACAACCGTAGCGTCGATATTTCCAATGGCGTATCCCCTGCGCCGCACGGCTGCG
>JAHZCM010000105.1 GCA_019422905.1 Oscillospiraceae bacterium | reverse complement strand
AGTACTGACCCTTCTAGGGGCTGTGCAAACCACTAGTTTACTAGTGGTTTTGATTACCGAAATTTCTTAAGGAAAGTTTTCAGTTTTGTAAGAATGCTTGACATAAGTCCATTTGATACGGTATAGTATGGGTAGAGGAGAATACCCTTTTCAGGATGACAGATATGGGGGATTGAACGATGAAAAAGAAAAACATTTGGAAACGCACAGGGGCTTTGATTTTGTCGGCGGCGCTGCTGATGAGCTTTCCGCTTGCGGCCTTTGCTGCGGAGCGCGAAACGACGGTGACGGAGCCTGCGGAAGGCAAAGTGCTTGTTGCGGTGAAGGGTACTTTTACCTCCGACGAAAAAGACGCGATTCTCAAGAGAATCAATGAAATCCGCGAGGAAGCGCAGGGAGACAAGTATGTCGAAATGAAATGGTCGTCCGACCTGGAGTGGATTGCGCAGACCCGCGCGGCGGAAGCGTCGGTCTTTGAAAGCCATACGCGCCCGAACGGAACCGATTGGAATACCGTTGAGCACGGAGGCGTAAAGACCGAGGCGGAAAACCTCGCATGGAACGCAGAAAATACGCAAGAAAAACGCAGCGCGATGATGGAAGCTATCGAGCTGTGGTATGCGGAAAAGGAATATGTCGGAACCAGCGAACAAGCTGAAAAAGCCGGACATTATCTCGCGCTCATCAACCCCGATTACAAATATATCGGCCTCGGCACATTCCAGAGCTCGTCCGCACAGTGGGCTGCCACGGCGGCGGAATTTTCAACAGAATCCAGCTTGAATGAGGATAAGTTGGACGTGGCCGGCGCGTATACGCAGGTCATGGAGGTGAAGGCTGAAAGCCTGAGCCTTGCGATAGCGGATGCGGCGGAGCTTGAAATTAAGGGCACCGAGCAGCTTACGCTTACGGCGAAAGTCGTTTTTCAAGATGCGGAAGCGACTGAAAAAGTGACGACAGATTGTGCGCTGCGCAGCACGGTCACATGGACCAGCTCGGATGAAAAGATTGCGGCAGTCGATGAAAACGGTCTTGTAACCGCGGTGAGCGGCGGCAAGGCGGAGATCACAGCCACGGTCGGGACGCAGAGCGCCAAAACGGAAGTTACCGTGAAGGCGACCGACCCGACACCGACCCCAACGCCGAGCCCGACCCCAACGCCGAGCCCGACCCCAACGCCGAGCCCGACGCCGACGGCCGCTCCCAGCGCGCCTCCGTCTACGGAGCCGTCGAAGGAACCCGAACCGAGTACATCTCCGTCCACGGAGCCTTCAAAAGATCCGGAGCCCAGTACATCTCCGTCCACGGAGCCTTCAAAAGATCCGGAGCCCAGCGCGTCTCCGTCCACGGAGCCGTCGAAGGAACCCGAACCGAATACATCTCCCTCCGCGAAGCCGTCTGAGCCGCCGGTCACGGAGCCGAGCGAGAAGCCGGGTGCCTCTGAAGAGCCGAAGCCCAGCGCGGAGCCGAGCGAGCCGGTGTATAAGCTGGAGGTTTCGAAAAACAGCGTGACGGTTACGGAAGCGCTGAAGAAGGCGGGCCTCGATACGGAGGAAAAAATCAAGGCGGCATTTGAGGCGCTTTGGAAGGACGAGAAAATCGAGGGCGTGCAGTATCTTGACGTCAAGCTGCAGGTCAGCGAGGACGGAAAGGAAACGTGGAACTACGCGGGCGCGGACGCCTATAAGGACGGCGGCAAGTACATCGGCCTTGCCTATCCGGAGGGCGCGGATAAAAACGACACATTCGTGATTTACCATATGTACGCGGAGGATATGCCGGGCCACAAGGCCGGCGATATCGAGGTCATTGAGGGCGACGATATCGGAAAGCTCGATACCATGCTCACGCTCACGGTAAGCGGCTTCTCCCCGTTTGCGATTGTCTGGAAGGCGGCGGAGCCGGCAGCTACGCCCACCCCGACTCCGGAACCGACAGCAACGCCAACTCCGGCTTCCACCCCGACGCCTGCGCCGACCACGGCGCCTACGGCTACCCCGGTGGTCACGGCGACGCCTGCACCCACTGCGGCGACGGAGTATCTAAACGTCCCGCCGACGGGCGACAGCACCCCGGTGGCGTTCCTGTGTGCAGCGGCTGCTGTTTCGGCATTGGGCTTGGCCTTCGCCCTGCAGCGCAGGAGAAGAAGCGGCAGATAGCGCGCGAAACGCCGAATACAATCCATAAAATTTAAAGGGATGGCAGTCATGCGTTGGCTGCCGCCCTTTTCTTGTTTTTTCGAAGCTGTATTTCTGCGGGGTTATTGGCGGCGGTAAGCCGGGAGCGAAAAACGGGCGCGGAATCGTATCGGCGGGAAAAATCGTCGTCGTGCGGAGCCGTGTGCGGAAAACGATTTTCGGTTGCGCGCGGCGCGGGGCTGTGCTACAATTTCGGTAGATAAGTACGGAGCCGGCGCGGGCAGCGCGCGGGGAGCGGAGGAAATCATGAAGGTCACGATAGCAATGGATTCGTTCAAGGGGAGCCTTTCGTCGCTCGCGGCGGGGGCGGCGGTCCGCGCGGGGCTTTGCCGCGCGGTTCCGGCGGCGGAGGCGATCGTCTGCCCGCTTGCGGACGGCGGCGAGGGCACGGTCGAGGCGCTGACGGCGGGCCTTGGCGGCGAGCTGGTGCGCGCGGCGGTCACGGGGCCGCTGGGCGCGCCGGTGGAATGCGCATACGGCGTCAAGGGGGAGCTTGCGGTCATTGAGATGGCGGGCGCGGCGGGGCTTCCGCTCGTCCCGCCTAAAAAGCGCGACCCCCTGTATACGACCACGTTCGGCGTGGGCGAGGTCATCCGCGATGCGGTTTCCCGCGGGTGCCGCCGGTTTATCGTCGGCATCGGCGGCAGTGCGACGAACGACGGCGGCGCGGGCATGCTGCAGGCGCTCGGCTTCGGCCTGCTGGACGAAACCGGCGCGCCCATCCCCTTCGGCGCGCGCGGCCTCTCCGCGCTGCGGAAAATCACGGCGGAAAACGCTTTGCCCGCGCTCAGGGCATGCACGTTCCGCGTCGCGTGCGACGTGACGAACCCGCTCTGCGGCGAGACGGGTTGCAGCGCGGTATTCGGCCCGCAGAAGGGCGCGGACGCGGAGCGCATCCGGTGCATGGACGGCTGGCTTGCGGCCTTCGCGGCGCTTGCGAAGGGCGTTTTTCCCGAAAGCGACGCGGATTTCCCCGGCTCCGGCGCGGCGGGCGGCCTGGGCTTTGCGTTCCGGTCGTTCCTCGGCGCGCGGCTCGAATCCGGCATTGAGATCGTGATGGAGGAAACGGGCCTTGAGGAAAAAATCCGGGACGCGGACGTCGTTGTGACCGGCGAGGGCCGGCTCGACGCGCAGACCGCCATGGGCAAGGCGCCCGCGGGCGTGGCAAAGCTCGCGAAGCGGTACGGAAAGCCCGTGATTGCCTTTGCGGGCGGCGTCGCGGAGGGCGCGGATGCCTGCAACGCGGCGGGCATCGACGCCTTTTTCCCGGCGGTGCGCGGCGTGACGACGCTTTCCGAAGCGATGGAGCCGCAGACGGCGGCGAAAAACCTTGCGGCGAGCGCGGAGCAGGCGTTCCGCCTGTTCGCGGTGGCGCGTGGCGTTTGAGATGAAAAAATATAGAAAAGGTTTGGGTGAGCTTGACGTTATGGACATGGAAACCGATAGCAGGCGTGAAAAAATGCTGGCGCTGCGCGCGGCGCTTCTCGAAGCGGAGGAGGACCGGCGGCGCGGGGATAAGGGATATTCCGTGGAAGAGATTGTGGCCGCAATGCGCGGCGCGATGCAGGACGCGGTGAGCCGCCGGCGGGCGGAGTGAAGCTGCATTTTTGGAACAATAAAAAGAGCCGTCACTTTCAAGGTGACAGCTCTTTTTTACCTGTTTCTGCCTGCAAAAGCCCTTTGGGCAAAGCTGTGAGACGGGCGTGTTTTCATGCCGCGCTGCATCAGTCGGGCAGATACTTTTCGCAGAAATCTTTCGCCGTCACAATCTGGATTTGCCCGTATTCTTTAATGACGAGCAAATCCTTATCGCCGCTCACGATATACAAAGCATGGGAATCCTTTGCACATTCCAGAAATTTGTCGTCATCCGGGTCGCGGCATATTTCGATGTGAGAGACCGGCTCGATGATTTCCATGGCGCTGATCAGCGGGGCGAGAATCGCCCTGTTGATATGGCCCTGCTTTCGGTCAATCATCTCCTGTACGATTTCTTCGTATTCGTTGATGATTTCGGCCGTGGCGCAGGCCGTCATTTTTCTGCCGACGATAGAGCTGAGGATTTTTCTGGGGAACCCGCCGAAAAACACGCCGGAAATCAGGACGTTTGTATCCACCACAATTTTCATGCCTTTTTCTTCCTTCTCGCGGATTTGACGATATCGTTGACGTCACTTTCCTGATAGCCGACGGAAGCCGCCCACTTTTGCGCGTCGTCCAACGACGCTTCAAATTCTTCTGCGGAAGGGAGCTTCAGCGTTTTGAGCATGATAACATCCCCGGAGGTGTACGCCACCAGCTTATCCCCGGTATCAATCGACAAGAGCTTGCGGATGCTCACCGGCAGGGAAATCTGGCCTTTGGAAGAAACGGTTAAGATTTGCGTACTCATTGGATTGCGCTCCTTTCAAGTAAGAATTTCTTACTTATAGTATGCCACAAAACGGCGAAATATGCAAGCAAAATATATTTTTGGCGTATGATGGACTTATGAATTTGAATTTGGCGTGTAAGCCAGCAGCTCGGAAAGATCGCATTCCAATGCTTCGCAAATTAAATCCAGATGGTGAAGATTAACACGAACACACCTTTCGTTGTATAAATCGCAAATTGTATTTGGACGAATACCGGTAATACGTATTAAGTCAGCTTGCGTCATTCTTAGTTTGGCGAGTATGTCCCTTAGTAAAATATGGATCAATGTGTTTCACCTCGGCGGTATTTTAAAGTTTCTCTTTTTTGATTATAGCGGAGGGAAAACAATAATGTTAACGGTGTACCGTTAACAGGAAAAAATAGGATGAAAAAAGACTCTCTGAAAACAGAGAGTCTTAAATAGATTTATTGTTCCTTTTTCTCAAATCCCGCGTGGGTGCGGGTAATTTTTGGAATGGGACTCGGCGTGCGCTCCAACAAATCGGATAGGTCGCAATCCAAGGCTTCGCAGATTAAATCGAGATGCTCCAAGCTGACACGCTCGGTCAGTTCGTTATAAAGCTCGTTAATTGTGGCAGCACGAATACCCGTCATGCGGGATAACTCTTTTTGCGTAATTCGCTTATCACCTAATATGCGTGAGAGCTTAATATGAATCATCTGAATCACCTCGTCCGCAATATTCTAACGAAATGTGTTGCAAAAAATCAAATTTCGGGTTATAATTACGAATATAGGAATAATAACACGAAAACAGGGGGGCGAAATGAAAGTGAGAAAAAGGAAAAATGAGCCGCGATATATAAAGAATCGATTTAAAAAAGAAGATTTAAAAACGTAAAGGGTCGACGTTTGTCGGCCCTTTGCTATTTATGTCAAAAAATGTCGTTTACCGTTTTGGGTATGGCTCCGGAGTTTTCGTGCGGCCCAAAAGGTAATCCGTCGATACGCCGTAATAATCTGCAAGGGTAATCAAATGGTGAATCGGGAGTTCCTGTATCCCCTTTTCGTATTTGTAATATTGCTGTTGCGTTGTTTGAAGTATTGCGGCAACATCCTCTTGTGTCATATCATGATCCTCACGCATATCACGTAGACGAGGATAGTAATATAAGGGATTTTGTTCCATTTCCTATACCTCCCCATTTTATATCAAGATACGTTATTATGAAGAGGCATACGAAAAATTAAACCCGATAAGGCTTAAAAGTAATAGAAAGAGGGAATCAAAATGACTTTAGGTGAGAAATTGAAATTTTACCGCAAGAAAAACGGGCTTACGCAGGAAAAAGTTGCGGCGTGGCTGCATACGGACCGCCCGTATTACACTTATCTTGAAACCGGCAAAACGCCGCCCACCGCCGCCGATATCTGGAAGCTCTCCAAGCTGTTTCACGTTTCAACGGAGGTGCTGCTGGACCGGAGCGTCGTACCCGCTCAGCCGGTGCGGGTTGCGGTCAGGCGCGTACACAGGCAAAAAACAGCCCCGCAGAAGCGGGAAAAGGGAGGGACACGGCAATGAGGCTTTCTCAAAAGCTGCGGTTTTACCGCACATCCGAGGGGTACACACAGCACTTTGTGGCGAGCCAGCTCGGCCTTGAGCGCAGCACATACACCTACTACGAATCGGGCAAGACCTCGCCCGACCCATACGCTCTGCTCACGCTTTCCAGATTGTACGGCGTGACCATGGAGGTGCTGGTGGATGAAAACATCGAGCCGGCGGGCGCGCAGGAATTTCTCGCGGAGGACCGCAAATACCGGCGCGGCACCCGGAAAACGGCCACAAACCCCGCAAACCGCGAATACCACAAGAAAAACGCAAAAAAGAAAAAGGAGCCGGATGAACCGACTCCCTGAAACAAAATCTATGGAACTGGCTTGTTTATTACACCGGCGAAGGGAAGCCCGCTGAACGACCCCGCGGCTTCGATGCGGCCCGCTGCCGCACGGCCTCATAAAACAGAACCGTGGCGGCGCAGGCGACGTTGAATGAGCTGGCGGAGCCGCGCGGGTCCATCGGAATCGTCGCCAAAATGTCGCTCTTTTCCTTATAAATGCGGCGCAGGCCGTCTGTCTCGTTGCCGATCATGAGCAGCGTGGGCCTCGTGAAATCCACCTCGAAAAGCTGCTTCTCGTTGTGCGCCGTCGTGCCCACCACCTGAAAGCCCGGGTAACGCGCGCGCAGGCCGTCGATCATCGAGAACACCGCGTCGTTATCGGCCATGCGCACCGCCGGTACGCAGAAAAACGAGCCCATCGTGGAGGAAACCACGTCCGGGTCGTATAAATCCACCGCGTGCCCCGTGATAATCAGCCCCTCCACGCCCAGCGCGTCGCAGGAGCGGAGGATCGTGCCGAGGTTGCCGTGGTTCGAGGGGCGGTCGAACAGCGCGAGCAGCGGGTTTTCGGAAAGCGGGATGCGCGAGAAATCGTCGTCCCGCATTTTCACGACCGCGAGCAGCTCCGAGGTGTCCGCCTT
>JAHZCM010000104.1 GCA_019422905.1 Oscillospiraceae bacterium | reverse complement strand
GCCGCCGGAAAGGTCACCTTAAACACCGTCTCGTTCCATGTGGCGCCGAGCGCAAGGCTCGCCTCCTCGTATTCATGCGGGACCGCCTTCAGCGCAGTTTCCGACACGCTGATGATCGAGGGCAGAACCATGACCGTCAGCACGATGATCGAGGAAAACAGGCCCACGCCGTCCGCCACATGGAACACCTCGCGGACAAAGGGGACCAGCACCATCATGCCTACAAGGCCGTAAACGACCGAGGGGATGCCCGCCAGAAGGTCGACGGTAGGACGGAGCACCTGATAAACCGGCTTCGGCGCCATCTTACCGAGATAAACGGCGAACAGCAGGCCCAGCGGGACGCCGATCAGGATAGCGCCGAAGGTGCCGAATACCGAGGTCAGAATGACCGGCAGAATACCGAACTGGTCCTGGCTCGGCTTCCAGACCGTGCCGGTCAGGAATTCAATCAGCCCGACCTGACGGATTGCCGGGATGCCGGACACCACCAGATACCCGGTGATGAGGACCACGAAGCCGACGGCAGCCAAGCCGCATACCGTAAGCAGCAGCCGCATAGCGGTTTCGGTCGCTTTCAGCACCGGATTTGCTTTTTTCATACCTTACTCCCTTATCCTTTCATGAAGAATGCGGGATGGGCATTTCCCATCCCGCATCACGGTTTTCAAGTCTTTCAGTCATCCGGCGGCGCGGGGCTTAATGCTTGACCGGAACGCATCCGGCTTCGCGCACATACTCGTCGGCATCCGCTGAGAGCGCCCAGTTCAGAAAAGCCTGCGCTTCCGGGCTCAAATCCGCGTTGTCGTTCGTGACCATCACGAAGTTGCGCTGCACCGCGTAATCGCCGGACTGAACCGTTTCCTCGGAGCACTCGGTGCCGTCGACCGTCACGGCCCTGACCGTATCGTCCACAGCGGACAGGGAGGCATAGCCGATTGCATTCGGGTTACTGGCAACGGCTGCGATTACGGCGCCGGTAGAGGTCAGCTCCTGATTGTACTTGCAGGCGTCTGCGGCGCCGACAACCTCTTCAAAGCCGTCGCGCGTGCCGGAGCCGGATTCGCGGCCGATAAGCACGACTTCGCCGGCATCGCCGCCAACCTCGCTCCAATCCGTGATCTCGCCGGTGTAAAGCTGCCGGATCTGCTCGACGGACAGATCGGCAACCTTGCTTTCCGGATTGACGATGATCGCAATGCCGTCGATGGCGACGATGTGGCCGGTCAGGCCGGCGGCCGCTTCCTCATCCTTCAGGTTGCGGGAAGCAAGGCCGATATCGCAGCGGCCCTCCGTCACGGCGGTGATACCGGAGCCGGAGCCGGTCGGGTTATAGTTGATTGTGGTGCCGGAAAGCTCGGTATAAACCTCCTGATAAATGCCCATCAGCTTTTCCATGGAGGTGGAGCCGTCCGTCGAAACGGAGCCGCCAAGCTGGGAAACCGTTTCCGCAGAGCTCTCAGAGGATTCCGCAGAGGACTCGGAAGCCGAAGATTCCGATGCGGAGGACTCGGAGGAAGCGCTTGAAGCCCCGCCGTTTCCGCAGGCCGCAAACGCCGTTACAGCCAGCAGCACTGCCGCCGCCATTGCAAGAATTTTTTTCGCTTTCATAAATGATCGTTCCTTTCAGGTCTTGGTTTTCTTTCCTGTTTACGGTCACAAGTATAGGTTTGCTTTGTAAAGTTCGAAAGCCGGGGTATGTAAAATCCATGTTAAATCCCTTTACTTTCCGAAATAAATTGAAATTATCCGGGAAATGCAGTAAAATAGGTTTATACTATAGAATTGGAAACAGGAGAGGAGCACCTCAAATGCGCAGCGAACAGGAAATGTATGATCTGATTCTCGGCTACGCCCGCGCGCGGGACGATATCCGCGCCGTGATTTTGAACGGCTCGCGCGCCAACCCGAACCGCAGGCCGGACCCCTTCAACGACTTCGACATTGTCTATCTTGTGCGCGAGCTCGCGCCCTACAAGGAGGCGCCGGTTCATCGAGATTTCGGCGAGCTGCTTGTTTACGAGCGCACAGATAAAAACGAGCTGTTCCACGAGGAATTTCCGGAATATGTCTGCTATCTGATGCAGTTTGCGGACGGCAACCGGATAGACCTGACAATCGCGGAAACCAGCCGCTGGCACGGCTACTGCTTTGACGACCGGCTCTCCGCCGTCCTGCTCGACAAGGACGGTTTTATCCCGCCGCTTCCCGCGCCGGACGAAAGCAGCCATTACATTGAAAAGCCGAACGCGCAGACGTTCTTCGAATGCCGCACGGAATTCTGGTGGGTCGCGCCGTATGTTTCGAAGGGTCTGTGGCGCGGACAGCTCCTTTTCGCGCAGACGCATATGGAAAACTGCATCCGCAAAATGCTGCTGCAAATGCTCAAATGGTACGCGGGCGCACTGCACGGCTTTGCGCTTTCCGCCGGCAAATGCGGCGACAGGCTCCGGGAGCTTCTGCCCGAAGAGATCTGGAACGGCTACCTCGAAACCTTCGCGCTCTGCCGCGAGGACGATGTCTGGCGCGCGCTGTTTGCGGCAGGCGCCCTGTTCACCGAAGCCTCCCACCGCGTCGCCGAAGCCTTTGGCTTTACAATCGAGGATGGCTATGACCGGCGCGTGACGGCGTTTCTGCACTACACGCATGACCTTCCGCGCAACGCAAAAACGCTCGATTTCACCGTTGACTGAACGGATTTTATATACACAGAGAAAGGAATAAGCATGCAAATTTTATGTATCGGCGACGTGGTGGGCAGCCGCGGCTGCAATTTTCTCCGCCGCCATCTGCCCGCCCTGCGGCGGATGAAAAGCATCGACGTTGTGATTGCAAACGGCGAAAATTCCTCGGACGGCAACGGCATCACGCCCGCCTCCGCCGGACACCTTTTCGACAGCGGCGTGGACGTCATCACGACCGGCAACCACACCTACCGCCGCCGCGAGGTCTACGACTATCTGGACGAAACGCAGCCCATCCTCCGCCCCGCAAATTTCCCACCGGAGGCCCCCGGCCACGGCCTTGCGATCCTGGATCTCGGCCGCACGCGCATCGCGGTCATCAACCTGATGGGCACGGTGTATCTCGACGAGCACCTCTCCTGCCCGTTCCGCACGCTGGACGCGCTTTTGAAAACGCCGGAGCTGCCGAAAATCTGCATCGTGGATTTTCACGCGGAGGCCACCGGGGAAAAGCGCGCGCTCGGTTATTATGCGGACGGCCGCGTTTCCGCGCTGTTCGGCACGCACACGCACGTGCAGACGGCGGACGAGGCCGTGCTTCCTCTCGGCACGGGCTATATCACGGACGCAGGCATGACCGGACCGATCGAATCCGTGCTCGGCGTGAAGGCAGAGCTGGTCATCAAAAAGCAGATCAGCAAGATGCCCGTGCGCTTTGATTTCGCGGACGGCGACTGCAAAATGGACTGCGTGCTTTTCGATATCGACGAAAAAACCGGGCTCTGCCGCGGCATGGAGCGGCTTTCCATCCGGTGAAGCGCCAAAATTCTCCGCGCTTGTGCGTCTCTTTGCTTGTAATTTGCTTTTTTTTATGTTATAGTTAAGAATATAAGTACACGGACAGGAGGGGCGTTGCGCCCTTTCCCGAATTTTACAGACAGGATGTGTATGCTGTGATTACTGGAAAGCAGCTTCGCGACGCCGTGATTTCGGGCGCGAACAGTATATTGAAAAACAGAAAATATGTCGACGACCTGAACATCTTCCCTGTGCCGGACGGCGATACGGGCACCAATATGTCCATGACCATCGGCGCCGGCAGCGATGCGATGACTGCTCTCGAGGACAGCGTAACCACAGCGGCCGTTGCCAAAACGGCGGCGTCCGCAATGCTGCGCGGCGCAAGAGGCAACTCCGGCGTTATTCTCTCCCTGCTGTTCCGCGGTTTCTCAAAGGGTCTTGAGGAAACGGAGACGGTAGACGGCGCACAGCTCGCGCAGGCGCTCGCCATCGGCGTGGACGCTGCCTACAAAGCCGTCATGAAGCCCACGGAGGGCACAATCCTGACGGTTGCGCGCGTTGCGGCTGAAAAGGGCGCGGCGGCAGCCGAAATCGACAACGATCCGATTTATGTCTGGGACGCAATCTGTCTCGGCGCGGCGGAAGCACTTGCGACGACGCCGGAGCTTCTGCCCGTGCTCAAAAAGGCCGGTGTTGTAGACGCAGGCGGTCAGGGCCTGTGCATGATTTTCGACGGCATGATGCGCGTTTTTAAATACGGTGAAATCGTCCAGACCGAAATGACCCCGGAGGAAAAGGCGGCCGAAACCGCCGAATTCTTCCGCAGCGTCGCAGCGGAATTCGACAGCGAGATCACCTTTACCTACTGCACGGAGTTCATCGTGGGCCGCGACCCGGAAATCACGACCGACCCGAACGAGCTTCGGCTCTTCCTCGAAACCATCGGCGACTGCGTGGTCGTGGTGGACGACGAGGAGATCATCAAGGTGCATGTACACACCGAGCAGCCCGGCGACGCGCTCACCCGCGCGCTGCAATTCGGCTCGCTGCTCACTGTGAAGATTGAAAACATGAAGGAGCAGCACAGAAAGGCCGCCGAGCAGAACGAGAAAAACCGCACGGCATTTGAAGAAGCCAAGACTGCGAAAGTCGAGGAGGAGCAGTCCGCTTTGGAGCCGGCCGAGCCGGTGGAGGAAATCGGCTTTGTCTCCGTGGCGGCGGGCGACGGCCTCAAGGCGCTTTTCAACGACCTCGGCTGCACGCAGGTCGTGAGCGGCGGCCAGACAATGAACCCCAGCACGGCGGATATTGTGGCGGCCGTGCTCGCCACACCGGCCAAGCACGTCTTTGTGCTCCCGAACAACAAAAATATCATCCTGGCGGCGGAGCAGGCCGTTCCGCTTGTCACCGACCGCGAGATCACCGTTATCCCGACCAGGACGATCCCGCAGGGCCTTTCCGCAATGCTCGCTTTCGACCCGGATACGGGCGTATCTGAAAACGCCGACGCGATGATGATGGCGGCGGAGGGCGTGAGCACCGGTACCGTCACCTTTGCGGCGCGCGATTCCGAATTCGGCGGCTTCAAGATCAAGGAAGGCGACACAATGGGCCTCACGAACGGCAAGCTCGAATTCGTCGGCGACTCTCCGGTGCGTTCGGCCTATAAAGTTGCCAAGGCCCTGATGAGCAAGCGCACTTCGTTTATCACGCTGATTTACGGCGAGGGGATTTCCGAGGAGGACGCCAATGAAGCGCTCCGCATGATCCGCAACAAAGCGGGCGACGGCGTGGAAATCAGCCTTGTAAACGGCGGCCAGCCGGTTTACTACTTCATTCTCTCTGTGGAATAAGCCATTTGAATCAAGCCGTTTCTTTGGGCAGGGCGCATAAGGCTCTGCCCAAAATTTATCCATTGCGCAGGGGACAATAAAATGTGCATGGCACACGGCGCATCAGACCGGCCTTGCGCGGCGTTTTTTTGCTTCGCGCCGCGCCATATGAGCCGCGCTTTCATTTCGGAATATCCGCCGGAAACGCGGCGCATCCCGCATTTTCTCCCCTGCTTTGGATAGGAATAGGAGACTGTTATGCCTTCTCTGTTTGAAATCGATATTGCCGTGCTCAAGGGCGTCGGCCCAAAGCGCGCTGCACTCTTCAAAAAGCTGGGCACGCCGACCGTCGGCGATCTTTTGCGGCTTTACCCGCGCGCCTATGAGGATTGGCGCGACGCGGTGCCGATTCGCAATACGCTTTTGAATGAAGTGAATATTGTAAAAGGAACCGTCCTGCGCCGCCCGGTCGAGCAGCGCATCCGCGGCAGCATGACGCTCTATAAAACGGCAATTACCGACGGCGCGGACGACATGCAGTTGACCTTCTTCAACAACCGCTTTGTGATGAACCTGCTCGAGGAGGGCGGCGTTTACGCATTCCGCGGCAAGGTGACCGGCACGTTCACGCGCCGCGAGATGGCGTCGCCGGAGTTTGTGCCCGAAAGCCGTATGCAGGACATGGTGCCGATATATCCGCAAACCGAGGGGCTGACCTCGCGCATCATTGCAAACGCGGTGAAAGAAGCGCTTAAAAAGCTGCCCGAAACGGTCAACGACCCGCTGCCGGACGACCTGCGCCTTGAATACGCGCTCTGCCGGCTGGAGTACGCGCTGAAAACCATTCACTTTCCGAATTCGCCCGAAGCGCTCTCCACGGCGCGGCGACGGCTCGTTTTTGAGGAGCTGCTCGTTTTGCAGCTCGGCATGCTGGAGATCCGCCGGGCGGGCGCGCGTCAAAACCCGTATCCGATTCAAAGAGACTGCACAAAGGATTTCTGCGCCCTGCTCCCCTTCACGATGACCGGCGCGCAGCAGCGGGCGATTGCCGACGCGATGCGCGACATGCGGGGCGCGCATCCGATGAACCGGCTGATACAGGGCGACGTCGGCAGCGGCAAAACCGCCGTCGCCGCAGCGCTGTGCTACAACGTCATTCAAAACGGTTTGCAGGCCGCTCTGATGGCGCCGACTGAAATCCTCGCCACCCAGCATTTCGAATCGCTTTCCGCGCTGCTCGCCCCCTGCGGCATCCGTCTGGCCCTGATTACCGGCAGCATGCGCCAAAAGGCGCGGCGCGAAGCGCTCGAAGGCCTGAAAAGCGGCGAGATCCAGCTTGCCGTCGGCACGCACGCCCTCCTGAGCGAGGGCGTGGAATTCGACCGTCTCGCGCTTGTCATCACGGACGAGCAGCACCGCTTTGGCGTCGGGCAGCGCACGGCGCTTGCAAAAAAAGGCGGTTTCCCCCACACGCTTGTCATGAGCGCCACGCCGATTCCCCGCACGCTCGCACTGATGATTTACGGCGACCTCGACGTTTCCGTGCTCGACGAGCTCCCGCCGGGCCGCCAGCCGGTTGAAACTTATCTGATCGACCCGGCAAAGCGCCGCCGCGCCTTCGGCTACATTCAAAAGCACATCGACGCAGGCCGGCAGGCCTACATCGTTTGCCCGCTGATTGACGAAAACGACAGCGACATGGCGAGCGTCACGGCTTATGCGGAGATCGTGCGCGGCTATTTCGGCGCCATGCCCATCGGCGTTCTGCACGGCCGGATGAAGCCGAGGGAAAAGGACGCCGTGATG
>JAHZCM010000103.1 GCA_019422905.1 Oscillospiraceae bacterium | reverse complement strand
TCCGGGAAGAAATCAAAGCGGAGAGCGCGCTGTATATTGAGCGCAGGGAGGACGGCGCGCTGCTCGGCGGCATCTGGATAGAGGAGGACGATATCCGCTACCGTGTGCGCTCGAAGTGCCTTTCCTACTACCTCGATGAGCGGTATGCGCGACAGGGGTATATGAAAGAGGCGCTTGCGGGAACCATCCGCGCGCTGTTTGAAAGTGACCCGGAGCTGGAGCTGGTTGCCGCACGTGTTTTTGCCGGCAATACGGCTTCCGAGCGGCTGCTGCTCTCTCTCGGCTTCACTTACGAGGGCTGCATCCGCCGCTGTGTGCGCACGAATGACGGTGAAACCTTCGACGACATGCAGTTTTCGCTTTTCCGGGAGGAGTTGCGGTGAGCCGGGCCGGGGAAGCTGCATCGATGCAGGTGCGCGTGCGTGCGTTTTTGGAGCGAAACGATCTATTCTGCGGTGAAGCTGTGCGCTGTCTGGATCTTGTCAGCGAGGTCGGCGAGGCGGCAAAGGAAATCGTGAAGGGCTCAGATTACGGCAAAAGGTCGTATGTTCAAACGGAGGAAACCGCAGAGGAGCTCGGAGACTGCCTGTTTTCCCTGCTGGCGCTCTGCTGTGAGCTGCATGTGGATGCGGAGCAGGCGCTGGACTATGCGCTGCGCAAATACGATGCACGGCTGCATGATCGGGGTGACGCGGGATCGGGCCGGTAAAGCAAGGCGGAAAGACGCGGGCAGGACCCCGGCCGGCTTTTTATCATACCGTATTCATCTCCCGCAGCTTTTGCAAAAACAGCTCCGCCGCCTTTGGAAAAACCTGATGCTTCTTCCAAACGACGTTCAGGCCGACGGTGAGCTTCGGCGCGAGCGGCCGGAAGCACAGCGCGCCGCTGTCGGCTGTACGGATGATTTTATCGAGACACAGGGCATAGCCCAGACCCTCTTCGACCATCAGAGACGCGTTGAAAAGAAGATTATACGTCGCGACGATCTGCAGCGTATCGAAGCTGCAGCCGAGCCAGCCGGCCAGCTCGTTCGGCACGATTGTTTGCTGGGAGACGAGCAGCGGCAGATCTTGCAGATCTGCCGGACGAACCGCGTCCTGCGCGGCGAGCGGGCTGTCCCGGCGCATCAGGATGCCCCATGTGTCCACGGAGGGCAAGCGGATGTAGTCGTATTTGCGGACGTCCGCCGGCTCAATCAGGATGCCGAAGTCGAGCAGGCCGCGGTCGAGCCGCTCCGTCACAAATTCGGCGTTTCCGCTGTGCAGGTGGAAACGGATTTGCGGATACTGCACATGCAGCGCTTTCGCGGCGCGCGCGAGCAAGCGCATGGTGTCTGTTTCTCCGGCACCGATGTAAACGTCTCCGCTGACCAGCTCGTCCTTGTACATGAATTCCGCTTCCGTTCGATCGGCAAGCTCCACGATTTCCTCCGCGCGCTTGCGCAGCAGCATGCCCTCGTCGGTCAGCGTAATTTTCTGGCTGCGATTGCCGCGCTTCAGCAGCTTGGCGTCCAGCTCCTTCTCCAGCTCCATAATCTGCCGGGAAAGGGTCGGCTGTGTGATATGCAGGAATTCTGCCGCGGCGGAGATGCTCTGCTCTCTGGCCACCGCCAGAAAATACCGTAAAACACGCAGTTCCATAGAAATTTCCTTTCTGTTTTTTCTCTATCGTACCTTTTTTTCATCATATCGATAAAATATATGCTTGTCAAGCATGTATTTGAATTCAATATAGGTATTTGATATTTGATGTGCGGTGCGATACAATGGATGCGGAAAAGATTTGAAGGGGGAATCGTTCCGTGCAACAGAAAGTATTTGATGACTTAAGCGGTGCAGGAAGTGCTTGTCCGAGCCGGGAATCTGCGGTGCTGCCGGAGAAGGAGGAAGACAAGAGGGAAATGCTCCGGCTTTGGGGGCTTTGGAGCCGCCCTTTTGCGGCATGAACGGGCGGGGAAACGGCGCCCGTGATTTGCAGAAAAAGCCCGGAGAAGAATGGGCAAACGGGATGAGGGTCGATTGTATCCGTTGCTTTCTGGAGGACATAGGCTGTACGCCGGCAGAAATTGAGCGCTTTTTATCGGCGGGGCACGCAGGGGGCCGCGTGGAGCGGCTTCGCATCCTGACATGCCGGCGATGCGTCCTGATGGAGCAGATGCATGCGGTCCAAAAGCAAATCGATGATCTGGACTATCTGATTTATCAGATGAAGCTGGAAGAATAAGCGGCAGGATGAAGCGGCCGCGTTTAAAAAAGCGGCTTGGCTTTTTGCTGTATGCCATAATAGTTGATATTATGATGAAAACGGAGGAATCTCACATGGAAAAAAAGTTGGGCTTTGGCTTGATGCGTTTGCCGTCGCTGGACGCAAATGATCCGGGCAAGATCGACATGGAACAGACAAAAAAGATGGTGGATACTTTCCTTGAGCGCGGCTTTACCTATTTCGATACCGCGTGGATGTACTGTGCGTTCAACAGCGAGCGCGCCGCGAAGGAAGCGCTTGTGAAGCGCCATCCGCGCGACAGCTTTACGTTGGCGACAAAGCTGCACGCCGGATTTTTAAAAACCAAGGAGGACCGCGACCGCATTTTTGATGCGCAGCGGGAAAAAACGGGCGTCGATTTTTTTGATTATTATCTGCTGCATGACATCAATTCCCACAGCTATGATACATACAATGCGCTCGACTGCTTTTCCTGGATTCAGGACAAGAAAGCGAAAGGATTGATCCGGCATATCGGTTTTTCCTTCCACGACGGGGCGGAGCTGCTGGACAAGGTGCTGACGGAGCACCCGGAATTCGAATTTGTGCAGCTACAGATCAACTATCTCGATTGGGACAGCGCGGGCGTGCAGTCGCGCAGATGCTACGAAGTAGCGGTCAAGCACAAGATTCCCGTCTTTGTTATGGAGCCGGTAAAGGGCGGCACGCTGGCGGCAGTGCCGGACGACGTGGCGGAAATGTTCAAGGCCCATCATCCGGAAATGTCCGTTCCGTCCTGGGCGATTCGCTTTGCTGCGAGTCTCGACAACGTGAAGATAGTTCTTTCAGGGATGAGCAGCATGGAGCAGCTTCTGGATAACACCTCGTATATGCAGGACTTCAAGCCGCTGAACGCGGAGGAAGTTGCCGTTGTACACAAGGCCGTGGAGAAAATCAATGCGAATATTGCGATTCCTTGCACGGGTTGCGCCTATTGTACGGACGGGTGCCCGATGAACATTGCGATTCCGAAATATTTCTCCCTTTACAATGCGGATATGCAGGAGATCAAGGGGAAAAGCTGGACGCCGCAGAGCGAGTATTATGAGAACCTGACGCGCGATTTCGGCAAGGCCAGCGCATGCATCGGGTGCGGGCAGTGCGAGGGCGTATGTCCGCAGCATTTGCCGATCATTGAGCATCTCAAAACGGTTGCGGCGCATTTTGAAAAGTAATTATAGGAAAAAGACACGGGCGGTATTCAATCGAATATCGCCCGTATTCTTTATAAGGAAAGCCGAAAAACGGTTAAAAATGCTTTCCCTGAAAAATCAGAATGGCAGATAAGGCAAAATAAGCTCACAGACGAGCACGATGGCACTGGCAAAAACCGCGACGGTCAACAGGCTTTTGCCGCGAAAAGCCAGAATAAGCGCTGCGGCGAAGCCGAGCGCCGCGCTGAGCACGCTGCCGGTTGCGGTGAGAATCGCCGGAAAGGTCATTGCGGAAAGCGTGGTGTAGGGGACATAATATAAGAAAGAACGGATATACCGGTTTGTGATTTTCCGCCGGATCAGCGTCAGCGGCAGCATGCGGATCAGATAGGTGACGATCGCCATGACGGCGATGTAGGCAAGAATTTCAGGTCGCATCATGATCCTCCTTCACATCCGACGGCTTATCCTCCAGGGGAAAGAAAAACGCCGCGCCGCCCGCGATCAGCAGCGTTACGAGAATGATGCGAAAGCCCGAAGAGATTTCCCGCAGCCATGGCGCATAGGTGAAAACCGCCGAAAGCGCCATGGAAAGAATGACCACACCGGCAACCGGGCGGCTTTCCTTTGCGGGTGGAATCACAATCGCGATGAACATGCCGTAAATTGCAATGCCGAGCGCATTTGTGAGCACAGTGGGGAGAATATTGCCTGCCGCAGCGCCCGTAATTGTGCCGAGCACCCAGCCGGGAACCGCAACAGCGATCAGCCCGTAGCTGTAAAAGGGGGAAAGCGGCTCTGCTCTGCTGACGCTGACGGCAAAAATTTCATCGGTCATCCCATAGGCGATGCCGAGCCGGTGCAGCGGGTGTATATCCGGCGAAAGCCTTTGCGACAATGCACAGGACATCAGAAAGTACCGCAGATTGATGATGAGCTGGGTAAACGCAAGCTCTATGTAGGAGGCGCCTGCGGCGATAATGCCGAGCGCGGCGAACTGGCCGGCAGAGGTCACGTTTGCCGCGGAAATTACGGCGGACTCCAGCACGGTAAGCCCAATTGCGGAGGCCTGGATGCCGAAAGCGAACGACACCGCAAAATATCCGAAGCAGATCGGCAGGCCGTCCCGGATGCCGGCCTTAAAATACTGTGTTTTCGTCATGATTCGAAGGATGTTCCTTTCCGTATACCGGACCCCGCTCCATGAAACTGGAAGAAAAGGGTCGAAAAAAGGCGGTTTCGCACCGCCTTGAAACAGACATAAAAATCCCCGCCCGACCGTAACGTGCTCTCAATAACCTGCTACTAAAAAAGCAGGTGGGTGCTCTCCCACAGGGTTCTCGCTCCCTTCGTCCAACGGCGGTCAAGCCGCCGCCGGGAGGTCTGCAGTCCGCCTGCGGAGGCGAGCTCCCGAGTATTTGAGTGTAGGGTTATTCTTGCACGGTCCGCGTATCGGGCAGGTAATTCTATTGTTTACGTGCGCATGGCTGTTATGCGCGGGAGGTTATTCCTCCTCTTCCTCCATCGCCTGTGCGTAGCGCTCTTCAAAAATTTCAGCCAGCTTGTCGAGCAGTGCTTCGTCCTCAACCTCGGAGAGCTGCTCTTCGCCGTCTACGTTGACAAGCTCGAAGATGTAATACTCGTCGGCATCTGCGATCTCGCTGTCCGCATCGCGCAGCGTCGGGACAAGAGCCATGAAATAGCCGTCATCGTTTTCGATTTCATCGATGATTTCAAACTCATGCTCTGTACCTTCGTCATCCAGCAGGACGACCAGATCGGCCTCGTACTCCTGTTCGTTTTCTATGCTCATGGTTCTAAGCCTTCCTTTCTGTCTTTAAACGGGGCGTCCCGTTGCAATTATTGTAGCGTGAACCGGGAATAAAGTCAAGCTAATTTTCATGGATGCGCAAACTCGCGTTTCCGACGCGGGAAAACAATGCTGATCTGCTTTGAAATTTTGCCGGTTGAAGGGAAAAGTATCGCAGGTACGGCTTCTAGTTTTAGCCTGCATGCGCCCTTTATTCAAGTTAGAGACGGTATGACATATATAACTAAATATTTTCGAAAAAGTTCAAAATAACTATTGACAAAATTCACGAAGCGTGCTAATATATAGTCAAACAAGAGGAAAACCTCCAGAGAACGCGAAGTAGATTCGGAAAATCAAGTGAAGAAACAAAAAATGATTTTCCAAAAGCGGAAGCTCAAAAAAGCTTCAGAAAGAAATCGAAGAGGTTCAGCACGCGGAGCGGATTAAAGCTCTGAAGAGGGAAAGGTGCAGGAGGAAAAAACTCTTGGCGCAGTGTTTCAAAGATCCGATTGGCTGCTCGGCAGAGGATTGAGACAGAAAAACGGATCGAGAGAAGGTATCCGGCATAGTCGAAGTAGTTCCTGAGAAATCGTAAAAGTGGAAACATTCCTGACAGGGGATTCAAGCGAAAGCATCGGCTGAAGAATCACAGGGGTGGAGAGAAACGCCGAGAGCGAAAAGCAGGAAACGAAAGCAGAAGCGAGGCAACAGGAAACATCTTTGTGAACGGAGACTTTGAGAATCAAAATCGAGCGGAGCGGAAACGGGAACACTGTGGGAGCCGAAAAGGCAAATATAACAAAGAAAGCTGGTGAGGCCAATGGCTAACGAAATTGAGCAGTATATTATCCGTGGTACATTGTGCCTCGGATAATATACCGCAAGGAAAAAAGATCTGTACTGAAAAAAGATAAAGGATAATGTCTTAGGACTGATGGATGAGGGCGGCTGCTACATATATAGAGATAAAAGACAGGCGCTTTCAAACGAAAATCAATTGAGACAGGAAGTCCTTTCATCAATAAATGAAAATTTGGTACAGATAATCATGAGTTGACATATATCGGCTGTGCGTTTCTGCGTTATCCAGTGATAACGCAAAAGGAAACGTAAGCAGCCAAAACGGACTTCAGGACAGACTTAACGTGCAACATTTCTAGCTTTTGAAAAGCCGAAGAATCCATCTTCAATTTTATGCAGATAGTCGGAAAATCCTAAAAGCCCATGGATATAAAGCGATTCAAAACAAATTTAATATATGAAAATTTGAGTTGTTTGGAGTTGTTTCCAATGTACGCATAAAGGTGCTGAGAAGCAGGATAAGCGTAAGAAACAAAATTCAGTAGTCGAGACAAAGATGTTTATCGGTTTGAATTTGTAATCCAAAGTAACCCAACAGTGAGATTTTGCAGAGGACAGTCCAATGCACAGGTAACTGAAATAAACAAATTTATAGCAGTAATTCAGGAAGCTCTTTCAGAAAATGAAAGGGCTTCTTTTTTATGGAAATTTAGGCTTCTGAGCTTGCAATGCAGAAGATAATTGTCATTTTGAGAGAGCTGTGGTATAATAGCCTCACAGCGTTCGCGGAAAGATTTGCCGGGTGGCAAGATTCCCGACGCCGGAGGGAACATTGATCATGGAGAGGGAAGCGGCGGGCACTCTCATTAAAGCTCTCTTCAAGGAGCATGGCAGTCGCTGCGCATTTGCGGTCATAGTTAGACAACCTCACGGTGCTCGCAGAAAGATTTGCCGGACGGCAAGTTTCCCGACGCCAGAGGGAACATTGACCATGGAGCAGGAAGCGCAACGGGTTGCAATTGTGGTCAAAATAGGAGGGATTGCTCCTGCTATCGGGGTGCTCTGCATCCTCGGCTTTAGAGAAGGGCTGAGGGGGG
>JAHZCM010000102.1 GCA_019422905.1 Oscillospiraceae bacterium | reverse complement strand
TGCGGCGCTTCGACCCTTTCGGTCAGCTCAAACGATTTTACCGCGCAGTACGACCCGCGCGATATTGAGGACAACCGCGTCTATGCCGTTTTTTCCTACCTCGGCATTCTGATCCTCATCCCGATTCTCGGCGCGCGGAAATCTTATTTCGCCCGTTTCCACGCGAATCAGGGCCTGCTTCTGTTGATCTTCTCCGCCGCGTATTCCATCGCGACGCGCATTGTCACGCGCGTGCTGGATATTCTTTTCGGCAGCTTCTTTTCGATTATTCCCAGCGCCTTTTCGGCCGTCTCCAGCTTCGTCGGAATTCTCTTTTTCGTCCTGCTGGTGCTCGGTGTCATCAATGCCGCGAGCGGCAAGGCCAAGGAGCTTCCGATTATCGGCCGCTTCCGCCTGCTGAAGTAATTCCCGGATTTTACGAAAACAGATTTCAGCCCAACCAAAAGCGCACAGGCGCACCCTTTTCATGGGGTGCGCCTTGTTCTATTCTGTGGATTCGATGATTCCACCGCCGATCACGAGATCGCCGTCATATAAAACCGCCGATTGCCCGCGGGTCACGGCGCGCTGCGGTTCGTCAAACTCCAGCATAAACCGGCCGGGGGCCGTCTGCGTAGCCGTCGCCCACTGCGCGGGCTGCCGGTAGCGCACCTTTGCCTGTACGCGCATGGCGCCGCAAAGCTCCGGCACGGCGATCAGGTTGATGTCCCCCGCCGTCAATCTTCGCGTATACAGCTCCCGCTCCGCACAGAGCGTGACCGTATTCGCCGCCGGATCGATGCTTTGGACATACATCGGTTCCTCCAACGCCAATCCGAGGCCCCTGCGCTGGCCGACTGTATAATGGATGACGCCGCGGTGCCGGCCAAGCACGCGGCCAGCCATGTCCACGAAGTCTCCCGGCGGATACGTTTTTCCGGTGTATTGCTCGATAAAATCCGCATATGAGCCATTCTGAACGAAGCAGATATCCTGACTGTCATGCTTTCCGGCATTGATCAGGCCGTGCGCTTCCGCTAAAGCGCGCACCTCCGCCTTGCGCATACCGCCCAGCGGGAACCGCACATGGGCGAGCTGCTCCTGCGTTATCGTCCAGAGCACATAGCTCTGATCCTTATTGCCGTCCACGGCCCTCTTCAAAAGATAGCGCCCGCTTTTGGCGTCGTACTCCGTACGGGCGTAATGCCCGGTCACGATCCAATCGTATTCCAGCTCCGCCATGCGCTGGAACAGCTTGTCGAATTTCAGATAGCGGTTACAGTCGATACACGGGTTCGGCGTAACGCCGATTTCATAGGCGGCGACAAACCGATCGATCACATCCCTCCGGAAGCGGTCGGAAAAGTTGAACACATAATACGGCATGCCGAGCGCATACGCTACGCTGCGGGCATCCTCCACGTCCTCCAGCGAGCAGCAGGTGTGCTCCCGGCACAGGCCGATATCCTCGTTGTGAAACAGCTTCATCGTCGCGCCCATACAGGTACAGCCCCGCATTTTCATCAGCAGTGCCGCCACGCTGGAATCCACGCCGCCGCTCATGGCGATGACGGCCTTGGCGCTCACGGGTTTTCACGCTTCACGTCGCCCCGTGCGGTGACAATTTCATACCCCGCACGCTTCACCCGCTGCTCCAGACAGCCGCGGCACTGCGCGGCCTCCTCGCCGGTACAGATTTTATTCTCGTAAAGCTCGTACAGACTGCGCACGCCGGTCGGCGAAAGGTTCGGCATCACGACATTCGCACCGGCCTTCAGGCCCAGCTCCCTGCCTTCCGGGTGAATCGTGCCAAGCGCGGTCGTCGCGGGAAGCAGCGCATAGGGAAACAGCAGGCGGAGCACCGCCACAAGCCGCAGCGTCAGCTCCAGTGTGCCGCTCTTCTGATCCGCAAACGGCGTTTCCGCATGGGTGATATAGGGACCGATGCCGATCATATCCGGCTGCAGTTTCTGCAGAAAACGCAGGTCCGCAATCAGGTTTTCGGTCGTCTGATACGGCGAGCCGACCATAAAGCCCGAACCGACCTGATAGCCGATCTCTTTGAGATGAAAAAGACATTCCTGCCGGTTTTGAGCGCTCAGCTCCGCGGGATGCAGCATGCCGTAATGGGCGGCGTCCGCGGTTTCGTGCCGCAGCAGGTAGCGGCTTGCGCCCGCGTCGAAATACGCCTGATAGCTTTCCCGCGGCTTCTCGCCGACGGAAAGCGTGATGGCGCAGTCCGGATGATTTTTCCGGATAGACGATACAATGTCGCAGAGCCGCGCATCGGTAAAATACGGGTCCTCGCCGCCCTGCAGCACAAAGGTGCGGAAGCCGAGCGCGTAGCCCTCCGCGCAGCAGGCCAAAATCTGCTCCTTCATCAGGCGGTATCGGGTGACGTGGCGGTTATCCCGGCGAATGCCGCAGTAATAGCAGTTGTTCTTACAGTAATTCGTAAATTCGATCAGACCACGGATATACACCGCCGTGCCGTAATGTGCGCGGCGCACGCGGTCCGCCGCCTGAAACAACGCCGCATCGTATGCGTCGGTTTCCAGCAGGGTTTTTAATTGCGTATCGGTGAGATCGCGCTGCGTTTCGAGCAGCCCGACAAGATTTTCTGTCATCTATGCCATTTCTTCCTTTCTTTGGTCACGCGGTCTGCGCCGCTTCGACGGCGCGCATGGCAAGGATCGTGTCGCTGATCAGCTCGTCCAGCGTCCAGCCCAGCATTTCCGCACCGCGCTGGATAACCGGGCGGGAGCAGCCCGCTGCAAAATTCAGTGTTTTAAATTTTTTCTTCACGGATTTCAGCTCCAGATCCTGCACGCTCTTCGACGGGCGCATCAGCGCTACCGCGCCGATCAGGCCCGTCAGCCCGTCCACGGCATAGAGCACCTTTTTCATCTGATGCTCCGGCCGGACATCCGCAGTCAACCCATAGCCGTGGCTGGCCACCGCATGGATCAGCCGCTCGTCGAGGCCGCGCTCCCGCATGATCTCCTGCTCCTTGATGCAGTGCTGTTCCGGGAACTGCCCAAAATCGAGGTCATGCAGCAGGCCAACGATTCCCCAGAAGTCCGCCTCGCCGCCGTAGCCGAGCTTCTGCGCAAACCAGCGCATCACGCCCTCCACGGTTTCCGCATGCTTCAGGTGAAAAGGTTCCCGATTGTATTCGGTCAGTAGCGCCCACGCCGCTTCCCTTGTGATTGTACCGCTCATTTCAATTTCCTTCTTTCAGAATATTACTCGGATTTTCAGTGGACAGTATAATACATATGGATTTAGTATGTTTTATTCTACACGGTATGCGCCGGCTTGTCAAGCCACAAGCGTTAAATTGCGCCATACGGCAAAGACCAACGCGATACAAAGCACGGCGCTCCACAGAAACACCGCCCAGCACCGCTGAATCAGCGCCGTTTTTCCCTGTATATATCGCACCGTCTCTACGAGCAACCAGAGGCCGGCGATGGGCAAAAGCACACACATAAACGGATTCAGGGAAAAAGCTGCGGCAAAGTCCAGCCGCAGCAGGGCTTTCAGCATTCGCGTCGTCCCGCAGGCCGGGCACAGGAATCCGGTTACACGGTAAATCAGGCACGGCGGATGCAGCAAAAACAGCAGCGCACCTACCGCGATACAGGAAAATGCTATGATTATGACCGACAAAACCCGCTGTTTTTTCGTTTTCACGTATCATTTCCTACTTTCCGCTTGCAATTTTACAGATTTCCGCTTATAATTATACTTGTATTGTTGTATACAGTCAACTATATATGATTGTTTGCACCCATCCGCCGCTGGAGGCGGAAAATAAATTCTTGGAGGAATTGAAATGAACAGTGGCTATCTTGGCGACAAGACGCCGAAGCTCGGCTTCGGCCTGATGCGTCTGCCGATGCTCGGCGACGAGATCGACATGGAGCAGGTTAAGTCTATGGTGGACAAATTCATGGCGAAGGGCTTCACCTATTTTGACACGGCCTATGTGTACATCAACGGCAAGAGCGAGGTTGCGGCGCGCGAAGCGATCGTTAAGCGCTATCCCCGCGACAGCTTCACGCTCGCGACAAAGCTCCCGCTTTGGGACGAGGTGGAGACCGAAGCCGACATGCAGAAGATCTTTGATGAATCCATGGCGCGCGCAGGCGTCGAGTATTTCGACTACTATCTGCTGCACGCGATGGACAAGACAAAGCTTGAGAAGGCCGACCGTATCGGCGCATGGGATTTTCTCTTTAAGATGAAAGCACAGGGTAAGATCAAGCACTGCGGCTTCTCCTTCCACGACAGCGCGGACGTACTGGACGAGGCGCTCACAAAGCATCCGGAGGCCGAGTTTGTGCAGTTGCAGATCAACTATGTGGACTGGGAAAGCGACAACGTGCAGTCCCGCAAGTGCTATGAGGTCGCGCTCAAGCACAACAAGCCGATCGTCATCATGGAGCCGGTCAAGGGCGGTTCGCTCGCGGGCATGGTACCCGAGGTACAGGACATGCTGAAAAAGGAAAACCCGGATCTCTCCATCCCGTCTTGGGCAATCCGTTACTGCGCGGGCCTCGACAACATCATCGCCGTGCTTTCCGGTATGTCCACACAGGCGCAGCTCGATGACAACGTCTCCTATATGGAGCACTTTGAGCCGCTGAGCGACCGGGAGCATGAGGTTCTGAACAAGGCCGTGGAGAAGCTCAACGCAATCCCGACGGTTCCCTGCACAGGCTGCCGCTACTGCGTGGACGACTGCCCGATGCACATCAACATTCCGGAAATCTTCAAGGCATTGAACGGCTACAAGCAGTTCGGTTCTCTGGAGGGCTCCGATAAGCCGTACAACGTGGGCCAGTACGAGCGCGCAACGAAGGACGGCGGTAAAGCCAGCGAATGTCTCCAGTGTGGCTCCTGTGAAGCGCACTGCCCGCAGCATATCCACATCATCGAGGAGCTCAAGGGTGTGGCCGCGGCTTACGAGGGTTAAAGCAATCCCCCTTTTTTCATCCGATATACGGAACATAGAATCACCCCGGAGAGGATTTTCCTCTCCGGGGTTTGGTTTTGTGGTTAAGCGGCCATCGACCGAGCCGGCAGCTAAGATTTATCCGGTTTTCAACGGCTGTTGAAGTCGTAACAGCCGTTGTATTCTTACAGAATAAGAAGCGGCACGGTTCTGCGGCATTCCTCGATGGCTTCACGATCCGGCAATGCGGGAATCGCGCCCTTTTTCGTCGCGCAGACGGAGCCGGAAGCGTTTGCGAAATCCGCAGCCTCGCGGAATTCCGCCTGTGTAACCGCCGCAACCGGCTTGCCCGTTTCCATCAGCTTCGTGAGGAACGCGCCGAAGAAGCTGTCGCCCGAACCGGTCGTATCCACGACCCTCGTGTCATAGGTGGCAAGGGAGAGCGTGCCCTCCTTTGTGCAGACAACACAGCCCTTTGCGCCGCGCGTAATTACAGCCGCCTGTATGCCGAGCGCAAACAGCACTTGTGCACCGGCTTCAATATCGGCACAGCCGGTCAGCATTTCAAGCTCTTCATCAGAGGCCTTGATGACATCCGCAAGCGGCAGCAGGCTCTTCATCGCTTCAACACCCGCCTGCCCATCCGGCCAAAGCGGCGCGCGCCAGTTCGGATCGTATGCCGTGATGACGCCATGCGCGCGCGCATAGGCGACAATCTGCGGCACCGCCGTGCGGGCAGGCTCCGCCGTCAGCAAAAGCGAACCGAAGCAGAGCACCTTCGCCCCGTTGAGCTGCGCCTTGTCAATTTCTTCAAAGCGGATCTGCGTATCCGCGCCGGGGTTGCGGTAAAAGCTGAAATCGCGGTCGCCGCTCTCAGAAAGCTGGACAAACGCCAGCGACGTGGCGGTGTCCTCCGAAAGCAGCATGTTCGTCGTATCGACGCCCTGCTCTTCCAGCGTATGCTTCAGAAACGCGCCGAACATGTCCTGCCCCACCTTGCCGATAAAGCCCGCGGAAACACCGAGTCTGGCCGCCTGCACCGCGACGTTTGCCGGCGCGCCGCCGGGATTCTGTTCAAAAACCGGGATGCCGGCCGGCGTTTTGCCCGCAGGGGTAAAGTCGATCAGCATTTCTCCGAGAGATAAAAAATCTGCCACTGCCTGTTCCTCCTCCAATCACAGGATGCCTTCGTCCATGCACTTTAAGACGAATTCACTGAACAGCGAATTCGACCATGCAAACCAGGGACGCGTGAACTTCGCCGGGTCGTCCTTGTGGAATCCCTCGTGCATAAAACCGGTGCCCGCGTCGGTGGCTGCGAGCATGCGGAGCAATTCTCTGCACTCCTGCGCATCGCGGCTCGTGAGGCCTTGCATGGAGAGCGCGATGTGCCAGATGTATTCCGGCGGCGTATGCGGGCTGCCGACGCCCTTCGCCATGCTGCCCTCAAAATAATAGGGATTTTCCCGGCTCAGCACATAAGCGCGGGTATTTTTATACGTTTCGTCGTCGGCGCTGCAATAGCCGAGATACGGAATGGAAAGCAGGCTCGGCACGTTGGCGTCGTCCATAAAGGTATAGTGCCCAAGGCCGTCCGTCTCATAGACGTACATTCTGCCAAACTGCGGATGCTCCACCACGCCGTACTGCTCGATGCCCGCGCGGATCTCTGCAGCGAGCTTCTCCGCGCGCACGGCAAGCGCCTCATCCCGATAGATCTCGCGCATGATTTCCGCCGTATAGCCCAGCGTAACCACGGCAAACATATTCGACGGCACCAGATAACCGTAAACGCAGGCATCGTCGCTCGGCCGGAAGCCGGACCACGTCATACCCGTGACCGCCACCGGCGCGCCGTGCCCCTCATGGGAAATGGTGTCCGTCGGCGGACAATTGATCCGCTTGAAGTAATAGGGTGATTTGCTGTGGTCCTGCTCGGTCTCAAAGACCCTGAGGATCAGCTCCGTACCCGCCTTATACTGCTCGCTGAAATGGCCGGTGCGGCCGGTTTCCTTCCAGAACAGGTAAGCGAGCTGCACGGGATAGCAGAGCGAATCGATCTCATACTTGCGCTCCCAAACCCACGGGCTTTCAAAATCGGTTTCATCGACCTCCGCCTCGCCGGACGCATGGCCGAGCGTCTGCGCGGCATATTTCGGCCAGCACATGCCGTTCGGTTCCTGATTGAACGCGTTGGCATACGGGTCGATGGCAATGCACCGAAACTGGCGGTTCACAAGCCCCTCAATGCAGTCCGCAAGCTCTG
>JAHZCM010000101.1 GCA_019422905.1 Oscillospiraceae bacterium | reverse complement strand
CAGATCAAGAGCAAGGCCGAGCTTGACAACACGGAGTGGATGAAGGCGGTCACGCCGCACGACCTTGTAAAATTCGGCCTGATTCCGGAGCTTGTCGGCCGTCTGCCGGTAATCACGGCGCTGAGCGGCCTCGATAAGGATGCGCTGGTGCGCATTTTGACGGAGCCGAAAAACAGCCTGACAAGCCAGTATAAGAAGCTCTTCAATCTCGATAAGGTTGATCTCACGTTTACGCCCGAGGCGTTGGAAGCCATTGCGGAAAAAACGATCGAGCGGAAAACCGGTGCACGCGGACTGCGCTCCATTCTGGAGGGAACGCTGAATAAGCTGATGTTTGAGGTGCCGGGCGACTATACCATCGAAAAGGTTACGATTACGAAGGAAACGGTACTGGATAACGCGCCGCCCGAAATTGTACGCAATCCGGACCGCATCCCGGTGGAGATTACCATGACACAACCCAAACGGCGCGCTCGTCGGGATTCGGCATCATAAGAATCACATCATACAGGCTGTGCGGCCAAATTCGAGCTGCGCAGCCTTGTCTGGTTTTAATAAGGAATGATTAAAGATATGAGCAAACCAATCAACAGCGCCGAACTGCAAACCATGCCGGTTTTGGCGGTGCGCGGCCTTGTCGTATTTCCGGGCATGATTTTGCAGTTTGATATCGGCCGGAAGAAGTCTGTTTTGGCAGTGAAAGCCGCTTTGGAGACGAACCGGCAGATTTTTGTCGTCACGCAGACGGATCTCTCCGAGAACGAGCCGACGGCGGATGACCTGTACAAGATCGGCGTGATCGCGAAGATCAAGCAGATCGTGCACACCTCAGATGAGGGCATCAAGCTGCATGTGGAGGGCATTTCCCGCGCGGAAATCATGGCTGTTGTGCAGGAGGAACCGTTTCTGACCGGCTCCATTCTGCCCTGTGTGGAGCCGAATTTCCGCGCAAGCTATAAAACGGAAGCGCTGAACCGTGTTGCGCAGGATAAATTTGAAGAGTATATCCGCTGGTTCCGGAATGTTCCGTCGGATATCCTGCTCGGCGTGATGCAGGAAAAGGACAGCGGCAAGCTGGCGGATTTCATTGCCGCCAATATTGCGCTGGATTTTGAGCAGAAGCAGTGTATCCTCGATGAGCTGCATCCCGTGCGCCGCGTCGTGCGCCTGAATTCGATTTTGACCGATGAGATTCAGATTATGACGCTGGAGCGCGAGATCAGCCAGAAGGCGCAGGGGCAGATGGACGAAAACCAGCGCACCTACATGCTGCGCGAGCAGATGCGCGCAATTGCGAGCGAGCTTGGCGAAGAGGATAATCCGCAGGAGGAATCCGACGAGATGCGGGAGAAAATCCTCAAGCTGAACCTGCCGCAGGCGGCGGAGGAAAAGCTCCTGAAGGAATGCGACCGCTTTGCCAAAATGCCGTACGGCTCGCATGAGGGCTCCGTGATGCGCGTCTATCTGGAGACGTGCCTGGAGCTTCCGTGGAATACGGCCTCATCGGAGCGGCTGGATATTGCGAGGGCGGAGAAGATTCTCAACCGCGACCATTACGGTATGCAGAAGGTGAAGGAGCGTTTTCTGGAAACGCTCGCGGTGCGCAAGCTGTCGGATAAGGCAACGGGGCAAATCATCTGCCTTGTAGGTCCGCCGGGTGTCGGCAAGACCTCCATTGCGCGCTCAATCGCAGAAGCGACGGGCCGCAAATACGTGCGTGTTTCACTGGGCGGCGTGCGCGACGAGGCCGATATTATGGGCCACCGCAGGACGTATGTCGGCTCCATGCCGGGCCGCATCATTGCGGCGGTCAAGCAGGCGGGAACGAATAATCCGCTGATCCTGCTCGATGAAATCGATAAGCTCGGCCAGAGCTTCAAGGGAGATCCTTCGGCCTCGCTGCTTGAGGTGCTCGACCCCGAGCAGAACAGCGCCTTTCAGGATCACTATATCGACCTGCCGTTTGATCTCAGCCACGTGCTGTTTATCACGACGGCGAACGACGCTTCCGCGATTCCCGGCCCGCTTTATGACCGTATGGATATCATCACGCTCGGCAGCTACACGCACGAGGAGAAGTTTCGCATCGCTTCGAAATATCTGATTCCCAAGCAGCTCAAAAAGCATGGGATCAAGGCGGCGCAGCTCCGGTTTACGCCGAATGCGCTGCATATGATTATCGACAGCTATACGCGGGAGGCCGGCGTGCGCACCCTGGAGCGCACCATCGGCAGCATCTGCCGTAAGATTGCAAAGCGCATCGTCTCCGAAGAGGACTTCAAATCCTATTCGGTGAAGCCGGCCAATCTGGAGGAGCTGCTTGGGCCGAAGAAGTTCACAAAGGACAACGCGGATAAGCAAGACGAAATCGGGCTTGTAAACGGTCTGGCGTGGACGAGCGTCGGCGGCGAGATGCTGCCGATCGAGGTGGCCGTGATGGACGGCACAGGCAAAATCCAACTGACCGGCTCGCTCGGCGACGTGATGAAGGAATCCGCCGGCGCGGTGCTGACCTGCATCCGCACGCGCGCCAATCAACTGGGCATTGCGCCGGATTTTTATGCGAAGAAGGATATTCACATCCATGCGCCGGAGGGTGCGGTTCCAAAGGACGGTCCCTCTGCGGGTGTCGCGATGGCGACGGCGATCACGTCGGCGCTCTGCAAGGCTCCGATACGGCATAATATAGCGATGACCGGTGAGATCACGCTGCAGGGGCGTGTACTGCCGATCGGCGGGCTGCGGGAGAAATCGATGGCGGCGTATCGCAACGGCATCAAAACCGTCGTGATTCCACAGGGCAATGTGCCGGATCTCGCCGAGGTGGATCAGGTCGTCAAGGATCATGTGGAATTTGTGCCGGTCCGCCGCATCGACGAGGTGCTGCCGCTCGCTATCGTAGGGCTGCACGACGGCGGGGAGAAGGAACCGGAAGCAAAGCTCCCGCTTGGGCAGCAGCGCGCCGCGCAGGTACTCCGCCAATGAGAAAAAGCGATATTTTGCGCGGAATGCGGAATAGGCGAAATGTGCGCCGCACAGAAAGGTGGCCGTTCGTATGAACTTTCAAGCGGTTGAATTCGAATGCGCGGCGGGCCGCGCGGATCAGCTTAGGAAATCGGATCTCCCGGAGATTGTGTTTTCCGGGAAATCCAATGTCGGAAAGTCCTCCTTAATCAACAAGCTGGTGAACCGTAAGGCGCTGGCCAGAGTCAGCGCGACGCCCGGCAAGACGGCTACGATCAATTTTTTCCGTCTGCCGGCTTGCAGGCTTGTCGACCTGCCGGGCTACGGCTACGCAAAGGTTTCCCAGAGCGAGAAGCAGCGCTGGGCAAAGCTCATGCAGGGGTATTTCAGCGATGACCGGAATATCGCGCTCGTGATCCAGATTCTCGATATGCGGCATGAGCCGACGGCGGATGATTTTGATATGCTCAATTTCCTGATTGAGCGGGAGCTGCCGTTTCTCGTTGTCTGCACAAAAAGCGATAAGCTGAATAAGACGCAGTTTTCCGCACAGCAAAGCTATTTTGCGGAGCTTTTTAACGAACATGAGATTCCGTTTCTGCCGTATTCCTCTCAGACCGGATTTGGCCTTGAGCAGTTGAAAACGGAGATCGAAGCGGCGGTGGAAGGCTGCATTCAGAAATAATTTTTTGCGAGTATATTTTCGAAGGGAATGAATGAAAAATGTTTGTATCGGATTGCCTTGGCGTGAATGAGCAGGGGCATTTGACGATTGGCGGCTGTGACACCGTGGCGCTTGCAGCGCAGTTTGGCACCGCACTGTATGTGATGAGTGAGGATAAGATCCGCGACACATGCAGGCGCTACAAATCCTCGTTCGATCAGTACTATCAGGGAAACGGCGCGCCGATCTACGCCAGTAAGGCGTTTAGCTGTAAGGAGATCTGCCGGATTGTCACAAGCGAAGGGCTGGATCTGGAGGTCGTGTCCGGCGGCGAGCTGTATACGGCGCTTGCTGCGGGCGTGAACCCGGAGCACATTCATTTCCAGGGAAATAACAAGACGATGCAGGAGCTTGAGTACGCGATGGAAAGCGGCGTCGGCGATATTGTCGTCGATAATCTCAGCGAGCTGCGCCGGATCGAGAAGCTTTCCGCGGAAAAAAATGCCGTTACAAGGATTTCCATGCGCATCAAGCCGGGCATCGATGCCCACACGCACGAGTTTATCCGTACGGGGCAGATCGATTCGAAATTTGGCTTTGCGCTGGAAACCGGGGAAGCCTTTGAAGCTGTAAAGGAGGCTGTGAAAGCGCCGCACGTTGAGCTGATCGGCCTGCACTGCCACATCGGCTCCCAGATTTTCGATAAATCCCCGTTTGTGCTTGCAGCGGAGGTTATGCTCGCCTTTTACGATAAGATTTACAGAGAGCTCGGCAAAAAGCTGACGCATCTGAATCTTGGCGGCGGCTTCCGCATCAAGTATAAGGGTGCGGACGCTGCGGTTCCGTATGAGATGTATATGAATGATGTGTCGGCGGCTGTCCACGCTGCCTGCGCGCAGTATGGACTGGAGATTCCGAAAATCTATATCGAGCCGGGCCGCTCCATTGTCGGTGAGGCCGGTATCACGCTGTATACAGTCGGCGACATCAAGACAATTCCGCGGGTCCGTACATATGTGGCGATTGACGGCGGCATGTATGAGAACCCGCGCTATGCGCTGTATCAGTCCGACTATACCTGTCTGCTTGCGAACAAAGCGGATCAGCCGACGGATTTCAAGGCGACGATCGCCGGAAAGTGCTGTGAGAGCGGCGACCTGATTCAGGAGAACGCGCTGATCCAGAAGCCCGAGGTCGGCGACATTCTCGCTGTGCTTTCCACCGGCGCATATAACTATTCAATGGCTTCCAACTATAACCGCAACCCCAGGCCGGCCTGCGTTATGGTGCGAAACGGCGAGCCGCGGCTTGTCATTCGCGGAGAGACATACGCGGATTTGGTCCGCAACGACCTGTAAAATATTTTTGAATCCTGGGTTTGCGTCTTTACTTTTTTGCTTTTGAATGGTAAAATAAAAAAGCAAAAGGAAGTCACTGCGCAAAGAAATGAGGTATGGTTATGAACACAAAGCTCCACGATGAAAATGTCGATTTTCTGTTTGACGCGATTCTCACTTTGGAAAACCGTGAGGAATGCTACCGCTTTTTTGAGGATCTGTGCACGGTTCCGGAGCTGAAGGCCATGTCGCAGCGCATCGCCGTCGCCAAGATGCTTCACGCGCGGCAGGTGTACAGCGAAATCGTTTCGGAAACCGGTGCGTCCACGGCGACAATCAGCCGCGTAAACCGCTCCCTGCATTACGGCAGCGACGGCTATACGCTTGTTTTTGACCGCCTTTGGAAAAAGGACGAAGAGGAATAATGGCGGGATACGACATCTTTGCGCGGTACTATGACGCTTTGACCGCAAATGTTGACTATGCCGGACGGGCCGGTTATCTCTCTGCGCTTTTGAAGCGGCTGGAGCATCCGGCCGGTCTGACGCTGGATCTCGCCTGCGGCACGGGCAGCCTGACCCTGGAGCTGCATAAGCTGGGCATTGATATCTACGGCGTGGACGGTTCTGCGGCAATGCTCTCCGAAGCAAAGGATAAGGCGTATGAGCAGGATGCGGATGTGCTGTTCCTGTGCCAGAAAATGCAGAAGCTCGATCTTTACGGCACGGTGGACACGGTTTTCTGCTCGCTGGACAGCATCAATCACTTGTCCGGCGCCGGGCAAGTGCTCGAAACTTTTCGGAGGGTCGCTTTCTTCATGAACGACGACGGCTGGTTTATTTTTGACGTCAACACGCCGTTCAAGCATGAAAGTGTGCTCGGCAACAATACGTTTGTCTATGATCTTGCGGATATCTACTGCGTTTGGCAGAACAGCTATAACCCGCAGGATAAGAGCGTCGCGATTTCTCTCGACTTTTTTGAGCGGCAGGGCAAGACCTATACGCGCAGCAGCGAACGTTTTTCGGAGCATGTGTATACGATTGGGGAAATCACGGCCATGCTGGAGCAGGCGGGCTTTGATCGGATTCAGGTGTTCGGCGATATGCGCTTTGAGGCGCCTGCGCCCGATGAACAGCGCGTGGTTTTTGCCGCACATATCACGAATTCTCAGAACGGTGTCTTTGAAGGGGAATAAATGCCTTTTGAAACGCATGGAAAGGAAGTTTCGGATTGGATAGGATTATACGCTGTATCACGTCAAACGGTGCGCTGATGGCTTCGGCAATTGATTCCAGCGACACGATTTATACGGCACAGAAGCTGCACGGCCTGAGCGCTACGGCAGCGGCGGCGCTCGGAAGGCTGCTGACGGGTGCCTCGATTATGGGCGCAATGCTGAAGCAGGAGCGTGCCTCGCTGACGCTGCGCGTCAACGGGGGTGGTCCGCTCGGAACCTTGACGGCAATTTCCGACAGTCGCGGCAATGTGCGCGGCTGTGTCGATAACCCGGCCGCTGAGGTGCCGAGAAAACCGAACGGCAAGCTGGATGTCGGCGCAGCGGTGGGAACACAGGGGCGTCTCGGCGTGATCCGCAGCTACGGAACGGGCGAACCGTATATGGGGCAGGTGGCGTTGGTAAGCGGTGAGATCGCGGAAGATATCACGAATTACTATGCGGTCAGCGAGCAGATCCCGACGGTTTGCGCGCTCGGTGTGCTTGTGGATTCGGAAGCGGGCAAGGTGATGCTGGCCGGCGGCCTGCTGCTGCAGGTACTTCCCGGAGCGGCCCCGGAGGACATTGAGAAGCTGGAGAAAAACGTTGCGGACCTGGAGCCGGTCACGACGATGCTTGCCAAGGGTATGTCGACGGAGGAGATGTGCGAAAAGGCGCTTGCCGGCTTTGAGGTTGAAAAGCTCGATGAAATGCCAGTTCATTATGCCTGCACCTGCAGCCGGGAGCGGTACTACAGCGCGCTGTCTACACTGGAACCGGATGAGCTGGAAACACTGCCGGCGCAGGACGGAAAGGTGGAGACGGTCTGTCCGTATTGTTGCCGCAAATACTACTTTACCGTGGAAGAACTGCATGAACTGGCGGCGGCTGTGCGGGAAAAGCGGGCCCATGCGGAGCACTGATTCAAATGGTGTTTTTTTCAAAAAATCTTTAAAAAGGTATTGACTTTTCCGCCCTGTTGTTGTATTATATAACACGTCGCTGAGAGATAAACCCTCAAATGCGATGCTGTATGGGGGCATAGCTCAGCTGGTTAGAGCACCTGCCTTACAAGCAGGGGGTCATAGGTTCGAGT
>JAHZCM010000010.1 GCA_019422905.1 Oscillospiraceae bacterium | reverse complement strand
ACTGCTTTTTTGTTTATGTATTACGAAAAGCTCATAATACTTATGTATGGGAGCTATGGAACCGACACGCTGAACCTTGTGCTGCTCATCGCCGGTCTTGTGGTCGCCTTCATCGCACAGCTCACGCGCTTCTGGCCTTTGACTCTTGTTTCCTATGCGCTTTACATTTATGCGATCTTTCGCATGTTCTCCCGCAACGCTGCCGCGCGGCAAAAAGAATACTATTCTTTTCTGAAAGTGTGGACACCGCTGCAAAAATGGTTTAGAATTAAGAGGACGGCTTTCCGGGAGCGCAAGGAATTCAAATACTTCAAATGCCCAAATTGCCGCCAGCAGCTGCGTGCGCCGCGCGGAAGGGGCAAGATCCTCGTCACCTGCCAGCGCTGCCACAAGCAGTTCAATCAAAAAACCTGAATATAAAACAAACAGAGGAGTTGGAACCGTATGAAAGCAGCAATCATCGGCACATGGCATGTGCACACGGAGGAATATACCAAGGCGATTCTCGACAATCCGAAAGCCGAGGCCGCCGTTGTTTGGGATCAGGACGAAGCCCGCGGCAGGGCCTTTGCGGATAAGATGGGCCTGCCCTTCACGGCGGATCTGGACAGCATTCTGAACGACGCGGAAATCGACAGCGTCGTGATCTGCTCCGCCACCTGCGACCATCCCGAGCTGCTCACAAAGGCCGCAAACGCAGGGAAAAACATCTTTACCGAAAAGGTGCTCACCATCGGCGTGGAGGACGCGCAGCGCGTCGCCGGGGCGGTCAAGGCCGCCGGCAAGGTTTTCACGATCTCCTATCCGCACCGCACTTTCCCGACGCTCCGCGCGGCAAAAGCGCTTATGGACAGCGGCAAGCTGGGCCGCGTCACCTATGCGCGCGTGCGCAACGTGCATAACGGCAGCTCCGCAGACTGGCTGCCCCCGCACTTCTACGACAAGGCGCAGTGCGGCGGCGGCGCGATGATGGATCTCGGCGCACACCCGATGTATACGCTTTACTGGCTGCTCGGCGAGCCGAAGACGATCACCTCCACGTTCACGCAGGTCACAAACCGCGGCGTGGAGGACAACGCCGTTTCCGTGATCGAATTTGCAAACGGCGCGATCGGCGTCTCCGAAACCGGCTTTGTTTCCGAGTGCAATCCGTACACGCTGGAAATCAGCGGCACGGACGGCGCGCTGATGATCCACGGCGAGACCGCGCAGTGGGGCGGCAAGGCCACCGGCCACAAGTGGGTCGATCTGGAGCTACCCGAAAAGGTGCCGCTGCCCATCGATCAGTGGGTGGACGCGGTTACGGAGGGCAAGCCCGCTCCGTCTACGATCGAGGAAGCGGTCATGCTCACCCGCCTGATGGACGGCGCGTATAAGTCCTTCGAGACCGGCGCGAAATTCACATTCTGATTTCACGCACGGGAGGGGTAATTTTGGATAAGGACAACACAAAGCCCGTCACACAATCCGCAGAAAAGGCGGCCGCCGCCAAATCCTTTGTAAAGCCGGCCATCGCTGTTTCGGCCTTTACCATCGGCCTGATCTACGTGCTGTTCCGCTTTGACAGCCTGCAGCATGTCGGCGGCGTGCTACTGAATGCGGTGAATCCGTTTATCGTCGGCCTGTTTATCGCGTATATTCTGAATGTTTTTCTGAACCTGTTTGAAAATGTCGTTTTCGGCAGGCTGACCCGCGGCAGCAGCAAGGTCTGGAAGGTGCTCCGCCGCCCGCTCTGCGTCGCGCTTTCCTTCGCGGTCGTCATTCTGATTATTCTCGCGATTACGCTGTATATCGTGCCGGAAATCTTCAAGTCTCTTGAGCTGATCGGTGAAACGGCGCGTGTCAACATTCCGATTTATGTCAGCACCGTGACGAAGTGGATCGAGGAAATTTCCGTGGATTTCAGTCTGGATCTCACCACCACGCTGGACTACCTCAAGGGCTTCAACTGGACGAGCATTCTCACGGGCGCGACGGAGTTCACAACGAGCTTCCTCAGCTCGCTGGTCAACGCCACGGTCAATGTGGCCAGCGGCATTTTCACTTTCATTCTCGCGCTGATCTTCTCCGTCTATTTCCTGATGGGCAAGGAAAACCTGGTGCTTTCCGTCAAGCGGATTGCCTATTCTTTCCTCCCGAAAAAGGCGGTGGCTACGGTGGCGGATATCGGTGTGACCGCCCACAATATCTTTTCCTCTTTTGTGCGCGGCCAGTTGACGGAATGCATCATTCTCGGCTGCCTGTGTTTTATCGGCATGTCGCTGATCGGCTTCGATTACGCCCTGCTGATCTCCTGCATCATCACGATCACCGCGCTGATTCCGATTCTCGGCGCATACATCGGCTGCGCCATCGGCGCGTTCCTGCTTTTGCTTGTCAACCCGATGGACGCCGTCTGGTTCGTGATCTTTTTGATCTGCCTGCAGCAGTTTGAGGGCAACGTGATTTATCCGAAGGTCGTCGGCTCCACAATCGGCCTGCCGGGCGTCTGGGTCATGACCGCAGTGACCGTCTGCAGCAACCTGTTCGGCATCATGGGCATCATCCTCGGCACGCCACTTGCCGCCGTGATCTATACGGTCGTGCGGCGCGTCACCTCAAACCGCCTGCTCCAAAAGGGGCTCACAAACGACGATCTTGCCCCGGGCAAGCATCCATATCTGAGCGAATCCCATTACGCCAGCCGCGCAAGCGGCCGCCCTTTGAGCGCACATGTGCTGGAGCGGTCTCAAAAGTCAAAACCCCATAAGCCGCAAAAGCCGAATTTTAAAAAGATTTTCAAAAAGTAAACTGAAATGATGAAGGACGGGGATGCACCGCGGTGCATCCCCGTCCTCCCATTTCGCCGTCCATTCCAAAAAGCCCACCGTGAAAGACAGGTGCGGAAACAGCTGCGTTCCGGTTGAAACAAAGCCGTTTCCCATATACCAGCATTTGAGCACCGCGCTTTCCTCAATTATGCCGATGGCGATCGTCCGGCCGCCCTGCGACAGGACGCGCGCTTTCGCATCCTCCAGCATCCGTTTTCCGCAGCCACAGTGACGGTGCTCCGGAAGCACCGCCAGATTGTGCAGCTCAAACCGGTTTTCATCCGCCCGTGAAAGCGCATAACAGCCGATCAGCCGCCCATCCCGTTCCATGCCGTACATCTGCCAGCCCTGCGTGAAATGGGTTTCAAGCCTTTCCGGCGTCATAAAGCTGGTGTGGCCCGGGCAGTTTTCCTCTGTCAGGCCAAAGTCCTCCGCCACCGTTTGAAAGCTGCCGCGAATCACCGCGAGACATTCCGGAAGCTCCTCTCCCGACACTCTCCAAATCCGGTATGCTTCCATTTAGGCCCCCCTTTTCTGCATCATCCCCATGCGGGCGGCGTCTCATAGTAAGCGTCCATCTCGCCCTTTTCCAAAATCCATCCGTTCTCCGCGCCGTCCTCCGAGGAAACATGCAGGTACAGCGTGCCGCCGATCAGCGCAAGCTGATCCGGTGCATATACGGCCCCTACCGCCGCGGTGAAGGCCTCTGCGTCGCTTCCCGGAGCCAGATAGGCCTTAAACGGCGTGTATGCCACATATTCCGGCTTCATGAGATCGGGATAGCCGATTTCAAAAACCTGCACATCCTTCGCTTTGATCTTCTCACCGTCGTATACATAGGGAACGTGGACATACATACAACCGAAGGAGGCGTTATAGACCGGCGTATCCGCCAGGACGGTGAAGGTTCCGTCGCCGGGAAATATTTGCGTGATCTTGCGGTATACGCTGCCCCGCCCCATCATGATCGGCAGCGTTTTGAGATCCGCAAGCACCAGCGGCGCGCCGTTCCGCCATGTGACAATGCTGTATGCGCCGAGGCATTCGCTGTCTCCCGATGTGGAAAAGCAGAGCTCCTTCTGTCCGTCCGTCACGTCAATATCCACAATCCAAAGCTCCGCTGCATAGCCGTTGCTATTCTCCAGCGGCACGGGCATCTCATTCAGATACAGCTCGAAGCTGCGGTAATAGCCGTCCTCCGTTTCTTTCGATGTGAGGGCGATCCGCTCGCTTCGCCCGTCGCCGTCCAGGTCGCACTCCGCGGTTTCCCCCTCCTGAAGAACAACCGGCTCCATCGCCGCCGGCAGCTCCGGCCCGGCCTCGGAGGCGTCTGCCTGTGCATCCTGCTCCGGCGCATCCGGCTGCCCGCCATCCGGTTCAGGCTGAGCGCTTTCACTGCCCGATTCCGCCGGCGCGGGAGCTTCCGGCACACTCAGGCTGCTTTCCGTGCACCCGCCGGTTTGCGGCTCGTTTTCGCCCGACACGGCCGGCAAAATAAACTGCACAAACACGAAGATCAGCACCGCAAGCAGCACGGCGCCGCCTGCCGACGCGCCGAGGACCACCGGCAGCCTTCCTTTCTTTTTCTCCGGCATCTGCACCGGATGGTCATACGGCGATTTTACAGCGCCCGCAGCCTGCGCCGGCAAAGGCTTCTCCGCCGGCCGTGCCGGCTGCCGCCCCCCTGTTCCCTGCGGCTTGCCGCAATGCACGCAATATGCCGAGCCATCCGAAATCTCTTTCCCGCAATGCACACAATACATAATATACCCCACTTATCTTTCCGCGCAACCTCCCGGCCACGTTTCCGCTTTCCAGCAGAACGCCGCCTGCGCTGCGGCCGGAGGGCGAGCGCTGCCGGAAAACCCGCCTTTCAGACTTTCTTTTTCCGGCCAAATCGATCTTTTTTTCAATATAGCACATTTCCCGCGGGAAATCAACGCAGAGCCAAAGCCGGGCGGCTCTTTCGAACCGTCCGGCCTTGGCTTTTGGGATATTAAATCATCGTGAAAGGTGGTGAACGCTTTTTTAGGTTGGCTCACTGACAATGCGGTAATAAATCTTGGCCGTGAGCGCATAGACGATTGCATAGAACACGGCGAAAACCACAAACGTCACGGCCGTGCACAGAATAAACGTCGTGACCTGCTGGAGCATCATAGCGCGCAGGATACAGCTGATAATCGGAAACGCAAACACGATGTGGATGCCTGCGGTGACAAGCGGCAGGAAGAACACGGTCAAAATCTGCGAATGGATCGAGCGCTTGACCTCGCTCTGGCTCAGGCCGACCTTTCGCATGATGGAAAAGCGTTCCTTGTCGTCGAGCCCTTCGGAAATCTGTTTGTAATAAATGATCAGCACCGCCGCCATGGTGAACAGCAGGCCGAGCGAAACGCCCATGAACAGGAAGCTGCCGTACAGCCCATACATATCCCGCGTATTGTACACGCGGCTTTCGACGCTCCAGCTCATCTCAGCTTCGTTGGTCTTGACCCATTCCCAAAGGTTGTCGCTGAACATATCGAAGAAAGCCGTCTGCTCCTCCTCGTCCATATCGCCGAGGCTGATGCAATACACCTTCCGGCCGATACGGGCGCTGTCCTCGTCCTGTTCCGATGCTGCCCGTGCAATCGTATCCTCAAAATCGGGCACAACAATCAGGCCGGCATCCAGAATATTGGCGGCAACGACACCGCGGATCGGGAAAGTTTTCGGTACCTTCACCGCACTGTACGTCTTGCCGTACAGCTCCACTGTATCTCCGGAAAAGCTGCCGCTGTTCAGAAAAGCCATCGCCTCGTTCTCCGCGAGCGTGACGTCCTCGCCCGTGATGCGGTTATAATCGCTGAGCGGGATCACCGCCACCTCCAGCATATCTCCTATGAGCAGAGAGTCCACGCCCTGATCTTCCGATATGGAGATCTGCTTTCCCGCCTCATATTTTGCGGTAAAAGCGGCATAGCGGTACGTTTCCAGCTCACTTTCCGGCGTCTTTTCCAGCCCACTCTGGATAAAATCCTCAAAGCCCTCGGGCGCCTGCGTTCCGTTCAGGTAAAGCATCACGTCTTTGGGGTAGCGGTTGTTTACCAGCCCATTTGCCCCGAACCACAGCGAGGTCGTGGAGGAGATAATCACGAGCACCATTGTGGAGAGAATGCAGATATTGGCGAGGCCTACGGCGTTCTGCTTCATGCGGTAGAGCATGCCGGAGACGCTGATAAAATGCTGGGTCTTATAATAATAGCTTTTATTTTTGCGCAGAAGCTTCAAAACCGCGATGCTGCCCGCAGTGAACAGAAGATACGTGCCGATGATGACCAGAATCACGGCGGCGAAAAAGGAGACGATTGCAAGCCCGGCCTCATTCGAGGAGATAATGGAGAGCGCATAACCGCCGCCGAGGCACAGCACGCCGAGAACCGCCATGATAATTTTTGTTTTCGGCTCGCGCTCGCCGACGTTGCCGCCCTGAAGAAGCTCAATCGGCTTCGCACGCCAGACGCGGACGATATTGGAAAGATAAATGACGAAGCTGATCACGCCGAAAAGAATCAGCGTCTGCACGATGCTTCCCGTAGAAATATAGAAGTCGAGGGAAACCTCAAAGCCAATGAGCCTTGCGACGAGCAGGTACATCAGCTTGTCGAGCAGCATGCCCGCGCCGATGCCGCCCGCAAGGATGACGATCGCCGTAAGCAGCGTTTCCAGCCCGATAACGCGCGCGATATGCCCCTTGTTCATGCCGAGCACATTGTAAAGGCCGAATTCCTTTTTGCGCTGCTTCATCAGGAAGCTGTTCGTGTAAAAGAGGAAAATCGCGGCGAAAATCATGACGACGTTCACGCCCAGGCCAAGCATAGCCGAGGTCACCTCGCCGATAGACGGGTTATTGGCCAGCGAATGCAGGATATAGTAGACGGCGGCGGTCAGAATACCGGTGAGCATATACGGGATATAGCTGCGCCGGTGCTTTTTGATGTTCTGCCCCGCCAGGCGCATATAGAGACTGTTCATTTCGCATTCCTCCTCACGCGCCGGCGCTGCCTGTCGCCATCGTCGTCAGCGTGTCGGAAATACGGCGGAACATCTCCTCGTTCGTCGCGCCGCCGCGGTATAGCTGGTGGAACACCACGCCGTCCTTGATGAACAGCACGCGGCTGGCATGGCTCGCGGCCTTCGTGGAGTGGGTAACCATCAGAATCGTCTGCCCGTCACGGTTGATTTCGCCGAACAGGGAAAGCAGGCTGTCCGAAGCGCGGGAATCCAGCGCGCCGGTCGGCTCATCCGCCAAAATGATCTGCGGGGCGGTAATCAGGGCGCGCGCAACCGCCGCGCGCTGCTTCTGGCCACCGGAAATCTCATACGGATACTTCATCAGAATATCCGTGATGCCGAGCTTTTCGGCGATCGGGCGCAGGCGCTGGTTCATCTCGGGGTAATGCTTTCCCGCCAGCACGAGCGGCAGAAAGATGTTGTCCTGCAGGGAAAATGTATCCAGCAGGTTGAAATCCTGAAACACAAAGCCGAGATTCTGTCGGCGGAACGCGGCGATCTCCTTTTCGCCGACGCTGGAGAGCGCCCTGCCGTTCAGCCAGACCTCGCCCTGCGTCGGGCGGTCCAGCGCGGCCAGAATATTCAGCAGCGTCGTTTTGCCGGAGCCGGACTCGCCCATGATGGCGACGTACTCCCCGCGCTCCACCGCGAACGATACATTGGTGAGCGCCTGCACGCGGTTGCCGCCGAACCGCGTGGTATAAACCTTTTTCAATCCATTGACCTCCAAAACGGCCATGATAAAATCCCCTTTCTCAAACCAGGTTTTAAACTGCACACAGTATACCGCATTTCCGGCGCGCGGAACATCGATTCACCTTACAAAACGGCAAAGCAACCTTACATTTTTGTCACACCGGCATCCCCGCTCTGAAAGAGGATGCCGAAACGGGACGGGCGTGAAGCCTGAAACACATCAAAGGGATGTCTCCGGTTTCACGCCCGCCGACTGCCAAATCCATTCGGCACCTGCCTTGAGAGAAAGGCTCCCGCCTCGCGCAATCATTCCTCCGTGTGCAGCTCCGCATGGCGCATATCCACCGAAACCGTCGTCCCCTGCCCCAGCGCGGACTGTACCGAGATGCGGTGTCCGAGCTTCTGAGCCGCACAGCGGCTGAGGTACATGCCAAGCCCCGTGGATTTCCGCCCGGCACGCCCGTTGTAGCCGGTGAAGCCCTTTTCAAAGATACGCGGCAGGTCCTCCGGCGCAATGCCGATGCCCGTATCTGACACGCTGAGCACCCGCTCCGCCGTAACGCGCACCGTCACCGTGCCGCTTTCCGTGTACTTGACGGCGTTGGAAAGCAGTTGCCCGAGGATAAACGCCAGCCACTTTTCATCGGTCAGCGCGCGGACCGGCTCAATCTCACACCGCAGCGCGATATGCCGGCGCACAAACTGCCCCGCATACTGCCGCACTACGCGGCGCACAACCGGTTCGAGCTCCACATTTGCAAGCACCAGATCGGTTGTCGGGCTTTCCAGCCGCGCATAAGTCAGCGCCATCTCGGCATATTGGTCGATACGGAACAGCTCGGCGAGCAACTCCCGGCTGCGCTCGGTATCCTCTTCCCGGAGGATCAACTGCATCGCGGATATCGGCGTTTTGATCTGGTGAATCCACATGGTGAAATAGTCGGCGCTCTCCACAAGCTGGCGCTGGCGGTCGGTTTCGCTTTGCGCCAGCAGCCTGCAAAGCCGTTCCGCCGCCGCGTGGTAGGCTTCCTCCACCGCGCCCACCGGCTGAAGCAGCCGTTCCCGCGACTCCGGCAGCCCGTCCAGCGCCAGCTCTACCGCCCGGTACCGCCTGCGAAAGCGCAGATAGCCCGGCAGCCCACACAGAATCCCAGCCGCCATGCACAGCGCGGACGCATACAGCACGGGCTCCGTCCGAATCCTGCATAAAAACAGAATCCCGTAAAAGCATGCGGCGCACCCCAAAAGGAACAGCAAAGTCCCGAGATGCGCGCGCAGATAGGAAAGAAAGATTTGTCCCTCCGTTTTTTTCATAGCAAACCTCCCATTACCGGTCTCCAAGCAATCGCCTTTTGCCGCGTCCTCCGCGGCGCCCGGCATCTTGCAAATACTTGCAAATCCACAGCGGCGCGCCTCACGCCACGATATAGCCGCTGCCGACGCGCGTTGCAATAAAATCCGTCAGGCCGATCGCCGCGAGCTTTTTGCGCAGGCGCGTCACATTGACGGTCAGCGTATTTTCCTCGATATACAGATCATATTCCCACAGGCGGGTCATCAGCGTTTCCCGGCTTACAACCTTGCCCCGGCTTTCCATCAGCGTCTGCAAAATGCGGAACTCGTTTCGGGTGAGCTGAATCTTCTCGCCCGCATAGAGCAGCGTCTCGTCGTTCAGATTCAGCACCGCACCCTTATGCTCGATCATCGGGACGCGGTCGCCGAAATCATAGGTGCGGCGCAGCAGGGCGCGGATCTTCGCCATGAGCACGGAGGGATCAAACGGCTTCGCGACAAAATCATCACCGCCCATATCCACCGCCATGACGATATTCATATTTTCCGCCGCGCTGGACACGAAGATCACCGGCACCGCCGAGATCTTGCGGATCTCGCTGCACCAGTGATAGCCGTTGAAGAACGGCAGCGTCACGTCCATCAGCACAAGATGCGGATCATACGCCGTAAATTCTTCCAGAACCGCACGGAAATTTTTCACGCAGTACGCTTCCATATCCCAAGATTCCAAAATCCGGGTGATCGCGCCGGCAATCGCCGCGTCGTCCTCCACAATCAAAATTCTGTGATTTTCCATATTCATGGCCACTTTCCCTTCCGCACGGTGCATATGTACGCGAAAGGGACGCCGGTCTGCCCTGTGGCCGGCGTCCCTCACGGGTTTTATTGTACCATAAAATCCTGCAAAAAACTTTAACGATTTTCTTAAAAAAGCAATCACATATGCAGCGCTTTTTTCGGACAGGCATCCACGCATTGCATGCAGAGGATACACTCCGTGCCGTTCAGGCGGCTGCGCGCGTTGTCCGTCATATCGACGTTCATCGGGCAGACCGTCCTGCATTTTCCGCAGGAAACGCATTTCTCCGCGTCCGTTTTAACGCGTATCACGGAAAAATAACTCATCGGCTTCAGAAACACGGTGACCGGGCAGATATATTTGCAGAACGCACGGTTATCCCGGAACGCAAAGGCAAGCGCAACGCCGACCGCATAGTACAGGAGATTGCCGACGATAAAGCTCCAAAACATCACGGTTTCCATGCCAGGTACATGGAAAAGGAACAGCGCGCCGACGAACAGGAGGGACGCGGCGAACACGATATACCGGATAAAGCCGAGCCTCCTGCGCGGCGCATTGCCCTGTTTATACGGCAGCAGGTCGAGCACCATGGCGGTCCAGCAGGCATAGCCGCACCAGCCGCGCCCAAAAAGCAGCGGCCCCACAATTTTCGCCACGGCATAGTGGATAGTCGCCGCCTCAAACACGCCGAGGAACAGGTAGTACCAGAAGCCCTCGATCTGCATATTCTCCCTGTCTATCAGGCCGAGATACACGAGCATATACAGCCCGACGGCAAGCTGCACCACAAGGCGCGCGTGCCTGTATTTTCGGATATAAAGAAAGAGGCCAAGCGCGAGACAGCCGCCGATATATGTAAAATTAAACAGATAAAAAATATTGTCGAGCGCAAGCCACAGCGCAACCGCAACCGATTCGAAAACGACAAGCATAATCAGCGGCGCGGCATATTTCTTCAGCCGGTCCATGTTCATTCCCCTTTTAATCCCTGCAAATGTTCAACGCCTGCGACGTTACACAGTCAGCCCGGCGATTCCGCAAACAGAATATGCCCGCCCTGCCCAAATCCGTTCAGCCATGCGCGCTGCGTATACGGCTGCTTTTTTACGCGCTTCGGCTCCTCCGCCGCAACGCCGATCGGTAAAAAGCAGACCAGCTCATATTCCTCCGGCACGCCGAGAATATCCGCCATTTTCCGGCCGATTTGGTCGTCGTCCGTGATGTGCCCTTCAATCCAGCAGCTATGATAGCCCAGCGCCGTGGCGGCAAGCAGCATGTTTTCAATCGCCGCCGCGTAATCCTGCACGGCAAAGCACCTGTCCCGGTAGGCAAAGATCCGCCGCGTCAAAACGCAGATCACCGCCGGCGCCGTCTCGCCAATCGGCGGCGTGATGACACCGCGCAGCCTTTCGAGCACCACCGGGTCATCCACCGCGATCAGGCTTACCGTCTGCTTGTTGCAGCCGGACGGCGCGGCAAGCCCCGCTTCCGCGATGCGCCGCAGATGCTCCCGCGGCACCGGAATATCCCTGTATTTTCCCCGATAGCTGCACCGCTCCCGGATTGTGTCCAGTGTATTCACTGTTAACCCACCTCCAAATAAAAGCTCAGAGCAAACCCAGCCGGTTTTTCCACCGCAGAATGCGCAGGACGCTCTCGTCGATGCGCGCTTCCCCGATCACGCCGCTCTGCACGGCCTCCAGAGCGGCCGGAATCTGCGTTTCGTAATCCGTACAGCAGAGCATGTCGTTTCCGGCGAGCACCGCCGCAACGGCCGCCGCCTCGCCGTCCGTATAGTCCAAAATTGCGCCCATGGAAAGATCGTCGGTGATCACAACGCCGTCAAAGCCCAGCGTCTCCCGCAAAACCGCGTGCCAGGCGGGAGAAAGCGAGGCGGGTGCTTCGCCGTCCACACAGGAAACGATGCTGTGCGAGACAAGCACGCAATCCGCCCCCGCTTCGATTCCGGCCTGAAAAGGCTTGAAATCGGATTTTTCAAAAGTCTCGTATTTCCGTTTATCGTACACGATGCCCGCGTGCGTGTCCGCCGCGTTTCCGTAGCCCGGAAAGTGCTTGAGCACACAGCCAACCTGCGCGTCATCGTAAACCGCGACAAGAGCCGCAACGCACGCCGCCGTTTTATCCGCGGAAAGCCCCAGCGACCGCGAATACATAAACGCTTCCGGCCGGTCCGAAATATCGCAGACCGGCGCGAAATTCACATTGACTCCAAGACCGCGGAGCATGGCGCATTTATCCGCCTCAATCTCACACAGCAGCTCCATGCCGCCCGCCTCATACAGCGCGCGGATCGACCAATACGGCTCCTCGGAGAGCTTCGGGTTATCGCTGATGCGGATCACGTCGCCGCCCTCTTCATCCGCACCGATCAGCAGCGGCAGCTTTGCCTGCGCCTGATACGATTCGATCTTCTGCACGACCTTCTCCTTTGAAAGGCCTCTGAAATCCCGGCCAAACAGCAGCACGCCACCCGGTTGGTACTGCGACACCATTTCCGCCGCATCTTTCTCTGGGCACCGCACGAAAAACATCTGCGCCACCTTTTCCTCCAGCGTCATGCTTTGCAGCAGAATCTCTTCCGCGCTCAGCTCTGGGGTGGGATCAGGCGTGAGAGACGGCGTGGGTTCGGGCGTAGGCTCCAAAGTCGGCGCGGGCGTCGGTTCCGGCGTCGGGCTTGGAGAAGCCGTCGACGATGGAGAGGACGACGGCACAGGCGTCGGCGCCGCCGTAGGGGTGGGAGACGGCGACGGTGTTGCAAAAAGCGCCGCCGCTTCCTGCACCGCTGAACAGCCGCAAAGCAGCACGCAGAGCAGGAGCGGCAGCGCCAGCAGGCCCTTACGCCTCATACTTCTCCAGCAAATCCCGCAGGAATTTCGCTGAGCGCTCCATATCCCGAAGCTGCTCCGCCGAGCCGAAATGCTCGGCTGCAAACACGCCGGTATAGCCGCTGTCGAGAATCTTTTTCACCATACCCGCAATGTCCAGATCGCCGTCTCCGACCGCCACCGGATACATGGCACGGTTCTTTACCGTAATTTTCGGGTCGCCCGCGTTCTTCGTCCAAGCGCGGTCCTTGCAGTGTACGGCGGAAATGTACGGCAGAAAATCCGGCAGCACCGCCGCCGCGTCCTGCTCACTGTAAAGGAAGTTGCCGGTATCGAAGCCGCAGCGCAGACCCTCCGCGTTCTGCATAAACCACATAAGCTCCTCCGCCGTGGAAAACGGCGTTTCCCTGCCGTCAAAATCCTCCATCACAACGGTAACTCCCGCATCCGCCGCCATGGTGACGAGCTGCTCGATCGAGCGCGCCATGCGTGTGCGGCGCGTCTCATACGCCTCGCCCGCGCGGTCCTGCTCCGCCTCGGTCAAAAAGCCCGCGACCACCAGAATCTTATTGCACTTTGCCGGGCCGCAGAGGTCGATGACCTTCTGCGCCTGCGCGCGGTCCGCCGCGCTGCAATCCTCCGCGGCGCCGAAGTTGAAGAAATAATAGATGCAGTTCACGCCGAGTCCCGCTTTTTCCAGCATCGGCAGGATGGTTTCGCTTTCAGTAAACAGGCGGTTCGCATCGATCTCAACCGAATCATACCCAAAGCCCTTCACCTTCGCGCATACCGCATCGAGCGGCAGGCCGCTCTGGCGCGCCGCATCCACAATGTGCTCGTAAAAAACGGATATTTGATTTTTCATCATACAACACTCCTCATTTCTATATTTCCGGCAATTCCAGGCCGAATACGTCGCTCAATTCGGCAAGCAGCGCAGGCTGCTCGTCATCGTACTGCTCGGGCAGATAGGTGATCATGGCGCAGAAATAATAGCCGGTTTCCCGGATATCCGCCACCAGAATCGTATAATGCTCTCCGCCGTCCGCCGTGGTGGTGTAACCGGCCTGAATCGCAATATCGTATTCCTCATAGTAGTTGACGTCGGAAATCTCCGCCACCTCTTCCCCTGCAAATTCCGCCTGCGCCACATAGCGCTCCATCAGTACCTGGATCGCATCCTCCGCCGTGTTCTCCGGAGCCACCTCGGCCATCGTCTCATAGACGCGCATGCCGTGCGCGGTGGACTGCACCGCATAGCCGCCCTCCAGATATTCGAGCGTGTCTCCATAAGGCAGGTACGCGTCGATGAATTTGCCGTAAGCCTCGGGCGCCTTCATATAGGCGATGCCGATATATGCAAAGTCCGGCGCGGGCGCAAACAGCAGCTGATAGTTCTCCTCCGTAATTTCAATCCGGCCCGGTATGGGCGTTGCGGGCACTTCCGGTTCGTCCGGCTCAGCCGTGGATTCCGGCATCGGCTCCGGCGTTACAATCGGCTCCGGGGTTGAAACCGGCTCCGGTGTAGCCGTCGGCTCCGCCTCATGCAGCAGCAGCGCTGCGGCCGTGCTGCAGCCCGTCATCGAGAAAGTCAGAACCGCCGCCAGCAGCAACGCGAATATATGCTTTTCATATCTCTTCATATCCAGAATGCCCCTTCCCTGCGGTCAATCCGTTTACCTTTAGTATATCAGCCCGCGCAGGATTGTCAACAAAAAAGTCGGCCCGCACATTCTGAAGTATATCAAAGACCGCCGAAAAAAATGCGGGATACGGCCTGCCGCCATACCCCGTACAGATTTTTATTTTCGATGCATCCGCGGCCGTCTGCGCCGCATGTGCGGCTCAATAACGGTTGTCAAACACGCGGGTGGATTTTTTCTCACTGCGCGGAAGCTCGCCGAGCGCAACGGGCCGCGGGACAATCGTGAGGCCGACCTTTGCCTTAAATTCGCGCTGCACTTCAAGCGCCACGGCGTCCTTATCGGTGCCCGTTTCCGTTTCGAAGAACAGCGTCATAATATCCTTGCCGTACAGGTGGTCGATCATGACCTGATATTCGCTCGATACGCCCGCGATGTCGCGCAGCACGTCCTCGATCTGGCCCGGATAGATGTTGACGCCCTTGACCTTGACCATGTCGTCGCTGCGGCCGATCAAAATGTCGATACGCGGGAACTTCGAGCCGCAGGCGCATTCGCCGGGAATGATGCGGGTGAGGTCGTGCGTGCGGTAGCGGAGCAGCGGCGCTCCCTGCTTTTTGAGGGTCGTAATGACAAGCTCGCCGTACTCGCCGTCCGGCAGCACCTCGCCGGTTTTCGGATTGATAATCTCGAAATAGACGAAGTCGTCCCAGTAATGCATGCCGCACTGGTGCTCGCAGCTCATGCCGATGCCCGGGCCGTAGATTTCCGTGAGGCCGTAGATATCGTACAGCTCCACGCCAAGCTCATTTGCAATGCGGCGGCGCATTTTATCGCCCCAGCGCTCGCTGCCGATAACGCCCTTCTTCAGATGAATCGTATCCTTGATGCCGCGCTTTTCAATCTCCTCCGCGAGCAGCAGCGCGTAGGACGAGGTGGCGCAGAGCACGGTGCTTTTCAAATCCTGCATCATGCGGATCTGCTTGTCCGTGTTGCCGGGACCCATCGGGATGACCATCGCGCCGAGCTTTTCCGCACCGTTCTGAAAGCCGATGCCCGCCGTCCAGAGGCCGTAGCCGGGCGTAACGTGGATGCGGTCCCGGTTCGTGATGCCCGCTGTCTCATAGCAGCGTTTGAAAAGCTCCGCCCAATCCTCAACGTCTTGCCTTGTATAGGGAATGATGACCGGTGTACCGGTCGTGCCGGAGGACGAATGAATGCGCACGATCTCCTCCTCCGGCACCGCCGCGATGCCCAGCGGATATGCGTCGCGCAGCTCTTCCTTGTTTGTAAACGGCAGCTTTTCAAAGTCCGCCTGATCGCGGATCACGTCGATGCCGTCGAACTTTTTCTGGTAGAAGCCGCCGTCGAGCGCCTTGAGGCGCCGCATCTGCCCCTGAATTAAAGAGAGCTGTTCCTGTGTCATTTTCATTTGAATCCAATCCTTTCCGTATTCAAAGCAGTATGCCCGCCGCAACGAGCGCCGCGGCGATGAGCGCCGCAAAAAGATCATTGATCCCAAAAGTATATCTCCGGCTTTGGCTTTCGCGTGTGCGCAAAGTGAAGCCGCGCATTTCCGCCGCCGACGCGGTATCGTGGATGCGGCCGACCGAGGAAATCAGCAGTGGCATGCACAGCGGCAGAATCAGGCCGAATTTCTTAAACGGATTTTTCGTATCGAACGCGACGCCGCGCGCAGTCTGCGCTTCCATAATTGCGGAAAGCGAGTTCGCGAAAACCGGGATGAACCGGATCGCGGTCGTCAGTGTAAAGGCATATTTATAGGGTACGTGCAGCCGCTGCACCAGCACACCGGACAGATCGCTCATCTGCGTGACCGAAAGCAGCAGGGCAAGCGGCATCGTTGCGCCGATCAGGCGGAGCACCAGCCGCAGGCCGACGAGCACGCCGTTATCCGTGATGACGAGCGGCGGCAGGGACAGACGCGGATTGCCCGCTCGCACGAACAGAACCTGTAACACAACGAGGAAACCAGAGAGCTTCAAAAGCCCCTTGAGCATGCCGGCCGCGCGGCCGAATACGCCGCCAAACGCGCCCAGCAGAAGATCGCAGCCGATCAGGAAAACCAGAAAGGCCGGGCTTTCCGCCAGAAAGCAGGAAGCGCAGATACAAATCGAGAGAAAGAGCTTCGTGAGCGGGTCGAGCCGGTGCAGCACCGTATCGCCCGGCTTATAATCCAGAAATCCCTTCATGCAGTCCGCCTCCTCATGGCGCGAATCGCGCTTTCCATCTCCTCCGCCGTATTGACCGGCGGCAGCTTATCGGAAAGCCGCTCCGAAAGCCTTGTGATCTGCGGCGGCAGGACGGACGCGCTTCGGAGCGCCTCACCGCTGCGGAACACAGCGCGCGTTTCCCCGTCGAGCAGCAGCCTTCCGCCGCTGAAAACGAGCGCGCGCCTTGCAAAATCGAGCACGAGCTCCATATCGTGGCAGACCATCACGACCGTCGTGCCCTGCGCGTTGAGCGCTTTGACACGCGCCATCATCGCCATACATTCGCGGTAATCGAGGCCGGTCGTCGGCTCGTCGAGAATCAGGAGCTCCGGCTCCACGGCGATCAGCGAAGCCAGAGCGACACGCTGGCGCTCGCCGCGGCTCATTGAAAACGGGTCGCGGCCGCCGTCGAAGCCAAAGTCATGCAGCACGGCCTCCACGCGCTCCGAGACGTTTTTGGCGCCGGTCAGCGTCAGGCCGAAGGCGATTTCCTCCCGAACCGTCGGCTTACAGAGCTGGCGGTCCGGATTCTGAAACAGAAAACCGACCTTCTTCGCAAGCTCGCTCGTCCGGAGCGCCGTCGTAGGTACGCCGTCGATCAGCACGCGCCCACCCGTCGGCTTCAAAAGGCCGTTCATCAGCTTCGCGGTCGTCGTTTTGCCCGCGCCGTTCGCGCCGATGATCGCGGCAAACTCGCCGTTTTGAATTGTAAAATTGAGATTTTGAACCGCCGCCCCTGTGCCGTAGGTCAGCGAGACGTTTTCAAATTGAATCATATTCCGCCATCCTCCTTTCCGAGGATATCCAAGGTGTGGTTGCTCGCGCCGAGCAGGTCCGGCCGCTCGCAGGTTGCAAAATGGTAACGCAGATACTGCCGGAACAGCGCGTCATCCATCGCATCCAGCACATCGGCGATATAATTCGCCGCGCCGTCCGACGCAAGAAATTTGAGCCGTCTCAGTCCCGCCTCGCGATTTAGCACATCGATATCTTCGGTGCGCATCATTACAAAAACGTCTTTTGGTTCAGAAAGGCAATGGAAGTCCTCTGTCAGCATGTGGTTCTTCAGGCATTCCTCGAGCTTACCGCGCAGGAAGCAATGCTGGATAATCGTCGCCTCGTTCATACAGTACGCGACAAACACTAAGCCGCCCGGCTTTGTCACGCGCTTGGCTTCGCGCAGCGCACGCACCTGATCCTCCTTTACACACAGGTGGTACAGCGGACCGAGCAGCAGCGTGACGTCAAACATATTGTCCGCAAAACGGCTCAAATCCAGTGCGTCGCCCTGCTGCGCATCGACGGCGTCGCCGGGCTGCAATTTGCCTTTCAGAATCGCAAGATTATGCCCGACCAGCTCGATCGCCGTCATTGAATAGCCCTCGCGGGCAAGTGCGACCGTGTACCGTCCCGTTCCCGCGCCGACCTCCAGCACACGCATACCGGACTTCAAATACGCGTGGATATAGCGCATGGTCGTCAGATATTCCACGCGCGCGTGATTTGCGTCCCGAAGCCGCGCGTCCTCGTCATGGCTTTCATAAAAGCTGTTTAAAAAAAGGTTCATTCCAGTATCCTTCTTACTGTCTGTTCCGCCTCCTCCAGATCGACGGCGAGCGCGCCGCCGGTCAGGTCGGCAATGCGGTTCGAGAGCGTCACGACGCGCGGGCAATGCACGCCGATTTCCTCCAGCCGTTCGCTGTGCCGGAGCACCTCCCGCACGGGGCCGAACAGCTCGAGCTGTCCGCCGTTCAGCACGGCGAGTTTTTTCGCGTACGCCGAAAGCAGCATAATCTTCTGCTCGACAACGATGACCGTCATGCCGTACCGCTCGTTCATCTTCCGAAGCAGGCTGAAAATCTGTTCCGAAGCGCCGGGGTCCAGCTCGCCGGTCGGCTCGTCGAGCACGAGAATCCGCGGCCTCAACGCGAGGATCGCCGCAATGGCGACCTTCTGCTTCTGCCCGCCGGAGAGCGAATCGATTGCGCGGCAGCGCAGCTCGGAAATCCCGACGTCCGAAAGCGCCGCTTCAATGCGCTGCGGGATTTCCGCATGCGGCACGGCAAAATTTTCAAGTCCGAACAGAAGCTCATCCTCCACCTGCCCGGCAACCATCTGGCTGTCGATATCCTGAAACACATAGCCGACATGCAGGGCCAGCTCGGTCAGCCCGTTGTCCACGGTATCCAGCCCGTTGACCGTGACGCTGCCGAAAAAGTCCCCGCCGCGCCGGTGCGGGACAAGGCCGCACAAAACCTGCGTAAACGTTGTTTTGCCTGCGCCGCTCGGTCCTGTGACGCCGATGAAATCGCCGTCCTCAATCGTCATATCGATATTCTGCAGCGCGTCCTCTTCGCCGCCCGCATACCGGAAGGAAAGCCCGCGTATCTCGATCATAGCCGCCTGCCTCCGAAAATCAAGCCTTGAGCGCCGCGCGGGTCGGCACATACAGCACGCCGACGATCACGCAGTTGATGAGCGCCATGCACAGGACGATTGGCACATACGCCACAAGCGTTTCCACCGCCGCGCCCGTAAACAGGAACAGGCACACGGTATAGAGGCCGCCGGAAACGACGGTTGCAAGGAAAGTGGAAACAACGGACGAAACGTTGCGCTGCATCGGGATGCGGAGCAGCAGCGCCATGACAACTGCACCGGCCAGCTCCGAAATGAAGTTGATATACGGCGTGCCCGGGAAGAACTGGCACACGGCGCCGGCCAGCACGCCGATGATCGCCGCATGGGGCAGATTCGGCTTAATCAGCAGAATCGCGAGGCAATACATCGCGATGATGAAATTCGGCTTCATGCCGCCGATGTTGATGACGGAACCGGCAAAGAACTTGAGCACCGCGCCCGCCGCAAGCAAAACGGCTGTGAGGATCAGGCTGCGGATTTCCACCGCGGCGCGGCTTTCTTCCTTGACGACTCTTTTTTCCGCTGTTCTGTTGTTTGTCTGATTGTTTGCCATGATGATGACTCCTTTCGCACCGGGCTTTGGCCTCGGGCATCAAAAATAATGAATTTCTGTTGGCCGGGGCGTTCATAAAGCCCTGAACGAAAGCGGGGTAAGAGAATTTCCACCCGAAAAATAAAAAAGCCCTCACACGTGCCAATGCACGTATAAGGACAGAAAATTTTCTGCGGTACCACCTTACTTGACGCCGGAGCGCCCGCTCTAACAAAAATGCCAACACATTTTCTGCCAGTAACGCCGGCACGCGTCGCAGCTACTCGTCGCCTTTCGCCTTGCCCTCGGCGGTCCATTTATCGGCCAGCATTTCCGCAGGACTCCCACCACCGCCTGCTCTCTGGGGGCGCTTTTACCGACTTGATCTCCGCTTCATAGGTTTGTGTTTATGAATTTGTTTGTATTTTATTGCAGAACAACTAAAATGTCAAGCCCTAAATTTAAATTTTTTTCTCCCGCAGGAAACGACACAATGGAAATTTGTCCCACCCGTATACTGTATGCGAAGGGAGGAATGGGTGTGACGGTTTACGCGGACATTCTTTTCATCGTGAATCTTTACATCGACGCGCTGCTGCTCTCCGCCGTGCGGCGCTTTCTGCGGCTGCCGCTGAAAACGTGGCGCTGGCTCCTTGCCGCCGCGCTGGGCGGGCTTTTTGGGCTTTCCGCGCTGCTGCCGGACATCCGGGGGTTCCCGCTCCTGCTGCTCGGCATGGCGGAGGCTTTTGCGCTTGCGGCTGCGGCCTTTGCGCCCAAGCCCATCGCAACGCTTTTGAAAGCAGCCTTTATGCTGCTGCTTTCCGGCGCGGCGCTTTCCGGGCTTTTGAGCGTGATGCAGGCCGTTCTGCCCTTGCGCGGCATCCTGCTTTCAAACGGCGCGGTGTACTTTGATATCTCCGCTCTCGCGCTGATCCTGCTGACCTGCGCCGCCTACGGCGTGCTGGCGCTGTTCGACAGGCTTTTCCAAAAGCGCGAGCCGGACGTGCTTTTTTCGACCGTTACGGTCACACACGGTGGAAAACAGGCGTCTTTGCCCGCCAAGGTGGATACCGGCCTGACACTGCAGGAGCCGTTTTCCGGCCTGCCGGTCATTGTTGCGGAGCGCAGGGCGCTGCAACATCTGCTTCCGCCCGGCTTCGGCACGGCGGGCGCCGCGTATCCGGAGGGGCTGCGGCTCGTGCCCTTTTCGTCCCTCGGCGCAAACGGTGTTCTGCCCGCTTTCCGCCCCGAAAAAGCGGAGATTTGCGGCGTACCTGCAGACTGCTGGATCGCCGTTTCGGACCGCCCGCTTTCCGCCGGGCAGTTTTCCGCCCTGATCGGCGCTTCACTTGCACCCCAGAATAAGGAGAAAAGAGAGGAATCCATATGACTGTTTTTAAAAAAGCTATCCAGGCCGTACAACTGCGCTTCGCCCGCTTTCTGATCCGGCTGAACCCGGAAGCCTGCCACTACATAAACGGCCCCGAAACGCTCCCGCCGCCGCTGACCCGCGAGGGCATCCGCGCGGGCAAGGAGGGTGCGCGCGATCCGCTGATCACCCATAACCTGCGGCTTGTCGTCGACATCGCGAAAAAGTTCGAGTCTCCGGGCGCCAATGTGGAGGACCTGATCTCCATCGGTACCATCGGACTGAGCAAGGCCGTCAACACCTTCAGCGTGGAGCGCAATATCAAGCTCGCCACCTACGCCTCGCGCTGCATCGAAAACGAGATCCTGATGTACCTCAGAAAGAGCGCGCAGCTCAAAAACGAGGTCTCTCTGGACGATCCCCTCAACGTGGACTGGGACGGCAACGAGCTGCTGCTCTCCGACCTGCTCGGCAGCGACCCGGACACCGTAAACCGGGACATCGAGCAGGAGGCCGAAAAACAGGTGCTTCTCGCCGCCGTGAACCGCTTGCAGCCGCGCGAAAAGCAGATCATGGAGCTGCGCTTCGGCCTGCACCACAAACGCGAGCACACGCAGAAGGAGGTCGCCGACGTGCTGGGAATTTCTCAGTCGTACATTTCCCGGCTTGAAAAGCGCATCATCGAACGCCTGCGCCACGATCTCGAAAAGGCGGGATAACGGCGGCACAGCGCGCTGTTATCCTGAAAACCGCCTGCGAGCGGTTTAAGGGATGACAGCGCGCCGTGCTTTTTTACAGGCTCTTATACCCGCTTTAAATACCTTACGCCATAGGGCGGAAGCTCCACACGGCCGTCGATCTGCACCGTTTCGCCGGTCAGCAGGTCAACCGCCGTAAAAGCATCGCGCGCGTCGATCGAGCACGGCGCGTTTTCGGCGCTGACCGCAACGAGCACCGTTTCCTCCGGGCATTTGCGCTCAAAAAGCAGATTTTTGTTCTGGATGGTCACATTGCGGTAATCGCCGAAATTCAGCGCGCGGCTTTTCCGCTTTACCGCCGCAAGCTGCGCGATGAACGCAGTCAGCTCGTTTTCCTGCGATTTTTCAAAGCACGGGCGCAGGGCGTTGTCGCCGCTGTGCTTCTCGCCCTCGGCGCCCCACTCGCTGCCGTAATACAGGCAGGGAATGCCGGGCATCGCAAACAGCACGCCGTAGAGCGGCAAAAGCTGGTTTTTATCCTTGAGGATGCTCGCCACGCGCGTCACATCGTGGTTATCGGCAAAATTCACGAGATGCTTGCCGCGGTACAGCGTCCACGGCTCCGGGCCGAACTGCCTGCCGAGCGAATGGGCGATCTCGAACAGATTCATCGAGTTGAACGCGGAATAAAGCCCCTTGTAGCACTCGTAATTCGTGACGCTGTGCAGCACGCCCTCCGCGGTAATCCGGTTGTAATCGCCGTGAATCATTTCGCCGATCAGGATAAAGTCCGCCTTTTTCGCGTCGCAGAAGGCCCGGAGACGGCGCATGAAATTCTCGTCGAGCATATAGGCCACGTCGAGCCGCAGGCCGTCGATCTCAAATTCACGGATCCAGCCGTCCACGCAGGAAAGCAGATAATCGACGACGGCGGGATTGTGCAGGTTGAGCTTCACAAGCTCGTAATGCCCCTCCCAGCCCTCGTACCAAAAGCCGTCGTTATACGCGGTGTTGCCGCCGAAATCGATGTGAAACCAATCCTTGTACGGCGAATCCCACCGTTTCTCCTGCACGTCGCGGAACGCAAAGAAGCCGCGCCCCACGTGGTTGAACACGCCGTCCAGCACGACGCGGATGCCGTTTTCATGCAGCGCGCGGCACACGGCGGCAAAATCCGCATTTGTGCCGAGGCGGCAGTCTATTTTCGTATAATCCCGCGTGTCGTAGCCGTGGTTGTCCGATTCAAAAACCGGCGAAAAATACACCGCGCCGACATGCAGCTTTTTCAGGTGCGGGATCCAATCCTCGACCTTCCCGATGCGGTTTACCAAAACACCGTCGTTCGGCATCGGCGCGCCGGTAAAGCCCAGCGGGTAAATCTGATAAAATACGGTCTCATAGGCCCACATAACGTTCCCCCCTCAAGCCAGCTTGATCGCCTTTTTGTTCATCGCGCGGAAGCGCTCCGGAATCTTTTCGTCGATGACGCGGCAGAGCTCTGCAGCCGAGAAGCCGAGCGCGCCGCATTTCGCGGCGGCGCCGAGCAGCGCAAGGTTTAAAACCTTTGCCGAGCCGCAGGCCGTACAGACCGCGTCCGCATCACAGACCGTGAGATTTTTCACATTCTCTTCCAAATAGCGCAGCATATCCGCGCCGCTGTAGCTACCCGAAAGCGAATCCGTCACGGGCTTGATCGCGCGCCGGTTTGTGACGACCGCGCCGCCCGGCTTTAAATAGCGCAGGCAGCGCACGGCCTCCGCCGGCTCAAACGCGATGATCAGGTCGGCCGTCCGCTCCGGCATCAGCGGCGAGGCCGCGTCCCCAATCCGGACATGGCTGACGACGCAGCCACCGCGCTGCGCCATGCCGATGGTCTCCGCCGTGCGCGCGCCGACGCCGCGGTTGATCGCGCACTGGGCGAGAATCTTGGACGCGAGCACGGTGCCCTGACCGCCCACGCCGCAAAGCAGAATATTTCTTGTATCCATTACTGCGCACCGCCCTTTCCGATGGCCCCCACAGGGCAGACCGCCGCGCACAGGCCGCAGCCCGTGCACAGGCTGTCGTCTATGCTCACCCGCCCGTCTTCCCGGTAAATCGCCGGGCAGCCGAGCGCCTTGATACACTTTTGGCAGGAAATGCAGCTTTCCCCGATTTTCATCGCGCCCTGCGGCTTTGTCACCGCGATGCACGGCGACTTATAGATGATCGCCGAGACGCCCTTTACGCCGTAGGCATGCTTCGCCGCCGCAATGGCCGCGGGCAAATCGAGCGGATCAACAATCTGGATGTCGGATACGCCGACCGCCTCCAGAATTTTCGGGATGCTGATTTTCTCCGCCACGTCGCCCATCATCGTCTTACCCGTCCCCGGGTGCGGCTGATGGCCGGTCATCGCGGTGGTGGAGTTGTCGAGCACGACGACCGTGAGGTCGGTGCCGTTGTAAACCGCATTGATCACGCCGGGAATGCCGGTGTGGAAAAACGTGGAATCCCCGATAAACGCGAACGCGTGCCGGTCCGGCTCGCCGCGATGCACGCCCTGCCCGACCGTTATGCCCGCGCCCATACACAGGCAGGTTTCGGTCATGTCGAGCGGCATGGCATTGCCGAGCGTGTAGCAGCCGATATCGCCGGCAAACACACACTTTTTGCCCTGCATGGCGACCTTCACCGCGTAAAACGAGGCGCGGTGCGGGCATCCCGCGCAGAGCACCGGCGGGCGCACGGGCAGCGCGGGCGGCGCAGGCAGCGCGGAGGGTTCTTCCTGCCCGACGCCGAAATAGGCGGCGAGCACGGCCTTAACGCTCTCGTTCGTGTTTTCGCCCGCGGCCTGCACGTCGTCCGTGAGCTTGCCGCGCACGGTCACAGCCAGGTGCCGCTTGCCGCAGAGCATCAAAAGTGCGCGCTCCAGCACGGGGTCCAGCTCCTCCACGCAGAGCACCTCCTCCGCACCCTGCAGGAAATCCGCCGCGAGATCCTCCGGGAACGGGAACGGCGTGGCGACCTTCAGGACGCGGGTGTCCGGCGCGCCGAGCGCCGCAAGCGCTTCCCGAACGTACATGGCGCTGACGCCGCCGGTCACAACGACCTTTTTCGCCGTTTTGCCGTTTTCGCCGAAATACTCCACCGCATTGCGGGGATAGGCGGAAAAATCACGCCCGATTTCCGGATTCCGCTTTTCAATCCGGCTGTGCGCCTGATACGACAGGCGCGGAAAAATGACCCAGCGCGGATCCTTTGTGAATCCCTCGGCGCGAATTTCCTTTCTGGTATCGTCCAGATCGATCACGGCGCAGGCATGGCAGACGCGGGTCGTCGGGCGGAACAGCACCGGCGTACCGTATTTTTCGGAATAGTCGAACGCCTCGCCGATCATTTCATACGCCTCCTCCGGCGTTGCGGGATCGAACACCGGGAGCTTCGAATACTGCGCGAACGTGCGCGTATCCTGCTCGGTCTGCGAGGAAATCGGGCCGGGATCATCGGCAACAAGCACGACCATGCCGCCCTTCACGCCGATGTACGCGAGACTCATCAGCGGGTCGGAAGCGACGTTCAGCCCCACCTGCTTCATCGTCACGAGCGAGCGCCTGCCGGTATACGCCGCGCCGGCAGCAACCTCCAGCGCGACCTTTTCATTGACCGACCACTCGACGTAAACATCGCCGGGCCGGGCCTTTGCAATCGTTTCGAGCACCTCCGTGGAGGGCGTTCCGGGATAGCCGGAAACAACGGCCACGCCCGCGCGGATCGCGCCGAGGCCGATCGCGGCGTTGCCCATCAAAAGTTCTTTCATCTTTCAACCCTTCCCTTCCTGAATACAGAGCCGTGCGCAGGCGCTTTTGCCCGCACCGGCTCAAAATGTATAGGCGCCGTCCGCCGTCTGGCGGATGTCGGCCTGATAGAATGCGGTCATGGCGCGCACCATATAATCGGTGTCCTTTGAGCCGGCCGTCTCCACGCAGGCATGCATTGCGAGCTGCGGGATACCGATATCGACCGTGTTGAGCGAGAGATGCGCGTTCGCGATATTGCCGAGCGTAGAGCCGCCCGCCATATCGGAGCGGTTGTGAAACACCATGACGGGCACCCCGGCCCTGCGGCAGATCTCCCCGAAAACCGAGGCGGAGACCGCGTCGGTCGTGTACTTCTGGTTTGCACTGAATTTGACGACAACGCCGCCATTCAGATAGCAGCGGTTTGTCTCGTCGCACTTCGCGGCGTAATTCGTGGGCGTTATCCGCGGCGAGCATGCAGCTGTCCGGCAGCTTCGAGAGGCATTCCGCCTCCGGAATGCCGAGCGCCGCCATAATGCGGCGGACCGAATCCGTGAGGAAGGTGGAATCCGCGCCCTGCTTCGTGCGGGAGCCGACCTCCTCGTTGTCAAAAACCGCGCAGATATTAAGCTTTTCCGTATTTTCAGATTGCAAAAAGGCCGTCATGCCGGAAAAGGCACACTGGAGGTCGTCGAGCCGCGGAGAGACGATAAACTCGCCGTTCATGCCCGCGACCGTCCCCTTCTGGCGCGGATGAAGGAATAGATCGCTTGAGAGCAGATTTTCCTTTTCGACGCCCGCCGCTTCGGCGATCAGCGCGGTGTAATCGGCGCTTTCATCGCCCAGAAGCGGGAGAAGATCGACCTGCGGGTTCGGCTTCTGATCCGCCATGCCGCGCGTCATATGAATCGCGAGGCTCGGGATGACGAGCAGATCGCGGTCGATATTGACGCACGCTCCGAACGCCCTCAGCCGTGCGGACAACGGCGCGGCCCGCAAGGGATAGCGGGCGGTCAAACCACGTAGAAAGGATCATGCCGCCGTAGCCCTCGGTGTTGAGCTTTTTATAATGCCCCTCCACCGTGATTTCACCGCCGCTCTTGACGCGGAAGGTCGGCGAATCGCTGTGCGCGGCGACAATCTGCATGCCGTTAAAGCGCTCCGGCACGGAGAAGGCGAGAATGGAGGACTGATTGCGCGTGACAAAATAGCGCTTACCCGGCTCCAGCGTCCACGGGCGGTTTTCATAAAGGCGCGTGCTGCCCGCAGCCTCCAGCATGCGCGCAAGGTTCTCGACGGCGTGGAAGCACGAGGGACTTTTATCGATAAATTGAAGCAGTTGTTTTGTGATTTCAGATGGATTCTGCATCGGGGTCTTTCCTTTCCAAAAGCGCGTTCCGGAGACCGGGCCGCATTATTCGCGGCGCCTCTCCGCTTTTCTTTGCCTTTTATCATAGCACAAAATAAAAGTGATGTGTAGTCCCAATTTTTTCGCATCGAAAACGTATTAGCAGGCATTGCAAATTATTATCCAAAAACATGTGAACCATAAAGTCTTAAATTAGTTCTATATTTACATAACAAATTTGTTTTTATATTATTTCAAATTTAACCAACAATTTTAGTCAATAAATGTTGATATTTATTTAATTATATGGTATTATTTTTTAAACTTGATGAGAGAGATATAGGCCAATGTACTAAGCAATGATCTCTTACTTAATTTATCCGAAATTATGTTATTGTTTTGGCTACGTACTGGTGATATTATTATGAAAAGGATTATTATATTTTTTAATTTCTTCCTTGGTTGTTTTTACTTCTCTAAGTGTATTTGCAACCGAATCGCATGACCACGACGGAATTTATCTTGGACATGATCACTCATTGTGCAGCGGCGAGTGCACAATCACAATTACTGAACCTTATTCTCCATATGCCCTCGTTTGTTCTTGTGGTGGTAATGTCGGCATTTCAACTGAATATGTCATTGGTCAAAAGGAGGGAAACTGTTTTCAAAGTCCCAGTCAAGGTAATTTATATAGTCATTACAGGCTATCAATTTACAAACGTTATCGTTGCAACACCTGCGGTTCAGATCTAGGACGTGTTTTGCAAACGAATTCTGCCACTTACTGTGGCCAGTATTTCAGGCAAGTAGCGGATCATGGCTATTTATGTTAATAATGAATAGTTAGTTTTTATTTGAGGTATTCAATTATGAATATGAAAAAATCAGGTTTAATTCTTATTCTTGTTATAGCTTTTTCTTCTGCTTTTGCATATTCTACTAATGCCGCTGAATTGTTAGTAGAGTCCGATTCTAGTGTTCAACCACGAATTATAATGTGCTCTTGCGGCGGCAGAACAGCGCCAGAGAGTATATTTAAGTGCGGCGAGGGTTTGTATTGTTCTCGTACTAACGGAAACACAGATGGTATGGGACAAACAATCACCTATTATTATTGTCAGTCCTGTGGAGCTTTAGTTGATCAAACTGCAACCGAAAAAAGGCCGTATTGTTGGTACTTGCATAGATATTATACTTTGGGGGCACATCCATGAAAAAACTGCTTACCGTATTGCTTGTCTTCATACTTCTCGCTTTCTGCACATCCTGCTCTTCGGCATCAGAAACACTCGACCTTTCCCATATTGCGCCCGCAGACTGCGCATCCCAAGCAGAAGGCTATGTGTTTCCGGATCTCTCCTGGGCAAGTACGCCGGATGCAGTAAAAGAAACATTCTCGATTCAGGCACTTTCGCTTTTTGAAGAGGAAAGCGAACTGGGGGAGGATTTGAACAGTGACGGCAAAATCTTGCAGTCAACTGGAAGCACAGACGCCACGCTTTTCGGGCAAAACGGTACACTGACTTTCACGTTTTTGGAAAATGCGCTCTACATGGTACAATTTGACATAGAGACGGGGGATCCGGTTGCCGTGCTCAATGATCTCAGCGCCAAGCTGAGCGGTGCGCTCGGCGAGGCTGATGACATTCAAACCGATTCAAACGATGTTGCCCGGTACTACCTTTGGAGCACCTCCGGTTCCCAGTACTCCAACACGCTGATCAATTTGTTTGCATCTGAAACAAATAACACAGATGCGCCGGTTGCCGATGCACGCACTGTTTCTCTCATCTGGAACCGCTCGCTCGACTAAAAACAAATGAAAAAAGCGATGTGCTTTCCTCACCGGACCGCACATCGCTTTTTTATTCTTCCGCAAAAGCGGCTGCGATCGCCGCGTTGACCCGCTCGCGGAGCTGGGGCAGATAGTCCGCGCTGCGCGGATACTCCTTAAACGTCATCGCGCCGCCCTCACCGAGCAGGCCGCGCGTTTTCTCCAAGCCGATTCGGCTTTCCAAAAGCTGAAGCGCGCGCAGGTCATAGAGCGCCATCGCAAACACCTTGAGGCGAATCGAAAGCAAGGGACCGTCTTTACCGGGATAAACGGAAAACGCATCGCCGCCCGGAAACGCGCCGTTCGCATCTGTGACCCGAAACGGGTCGATCACGGATTTGGATTCCTGGGCATACCAGAAGTTAAAGCCCCACTGCAAAAAGCCCGTGATGCGGTATTTCCAAAGCTGCACGCCGAGAATGCGGTTTCGGTTTGAGGGCATGGCAAGGAAGCGGTTGCCGACCGCCGTGTGCTGCGCGCAGCACACATACGCCCAAAGCCCCGGCACATGGTTTTCCAGAAACGGCTCCAGGTGGTCCGTTGCAACCACCGGATGCTCCACAACGCCGGAGGCATAAAAATCGTAGTCCGAAAGCGCGTCCCGGATCGTATAGCCGGAAAGCAGCGGCGCCACGATCTGTTTCGCCTTAAGATAGCTGTCGAGATGCTCCGCTCCCGGCTCATCCGAGATATGGAACATCAGCGCGTCCGGTCCGATCCCATCGGCCGCAAAAAACGCGAGCAGCGCCGGGATCAGCGCGCGCAGAAGCGCGCCGTAAGCCGGATCCGTCGCCGCCGTATGCCAGCCAAAGGCAAGCCGCCGCGCGCCGTTCTCCGTGACGTAGATATTCGGCGCGCACTTTGCACCCCATTGGGTAAAAAAGTGGGAAATCTCAAACTGTTGGATGCCGCAGGCACGCGCAAGATCGACCCAGCGCTTTAAAAGCGAAAAATCAAATGCATAGCCGCTTTCCGTGCGTGCGATACCGACAAGCTGTGTACACGGGCGCTCGCTTCCCACGGCGGTATCGAGCGCGGGCGTGAACACCGGCGTCAAAAGCATGTTGACGCCGTGCCGCGCCGCAGCGCGCATATACTTTCCGAGCAGCGCCCAATGCGCCTCGGAATAAATCTCCACATTGTGCAGCGAGGCGACACAGTCCGCGTGAAACCACTGGGTAAAGGTGAAATCCACATCCGGCAGCTTCACGGGGATAACCGTCAGCATAAAGACGGCGCTGCGGCCGTCCGCGCTAACCTCCACCGGATACGTGCCGCCGGGCGCGTCGTCCCGCACACGCAGGCTGACCCAGAGCGTTTCCTCCGTTTCCACGTCCAGCAGGCCGTCCGCCTCAAGTGGAACGAGCACATCCGGAAACCGGCCCGGCTCCGTCGTGATATAATCCGCGTCACAGCGGTCCGGGTAGGCGGGCATCCCGCACGGCACCGACGCGACGCGGTAAAGCTCCACATCGGCCGGCGCGTCGGTACGCACCTCGACGCGGTATGTGCCACATCCGGAAACAACGGTCTGGAAGGCCGTCTCTTCGCCCCGCAGCGCGCCCGCCCGCCCGTATGCAGGCAGCTTTTCCCCGCCGAAGAGCTTCTCCATCGGCGAGTACAGCGGCAGATCGGTTTGGTTCCCGCCATTCATAAATGCAGCGCCTCCCTCCGTGGGTATCGCATCAAACTGTGTGAAATCCGGAATATACCGCTCTCCGGCGGCGCTCCGCTTCTGGCAGAAGCCGGGCAGCTCCAAGGCCAGCATATAATCCTGCACCTTGCGGTGCTCCCGCAG
>JAHZCM010000001.1:26886-56691 GCA_019422905.1 Oscillospiraceae bacterium | reverse complement strand
GACGAATGTATACAGCCTTCGCCTGTATGACGAGGATTTGATCACCTTTTCTCTTGAAGAGAAAGGACTTGAAGGCTTGCAGGCGAATATCCTTTATTCCGATACACAGAACGCGAATCTCTTTCCTCTTGATTTGGAACTTACCGATGAGGGGATCGTTAAATGGCTTGGAAAAAGGGTTATCCCGAAAAACCGACAGTTTGTGGATGAGATACTAAAAACGCTTGGACTCAGTGTAAACAATACCAAAGGTATCATAGATGTCTGTATGGGGCTGTCCCTGAACGACAGTTATTGGGTAGTTCCCGCTGATTTTGACGGTAAGTTTGCCGACTATAACCTCTACGAAAACCGCTTTTCTGAGGCACTGTCTTTGGTTGCCTATACAGGTGTAGGCGGAAGCAACGAAGCGTTTTCAACCTCGCCTGAGCTTACCACAAACGGTATGCTGAGGAAGGCTTGGCGCTTTGTAGACGATGACGGAATTTACCTTTATAAAGGCGGAACGGAGGGCGCAGCCAACACCGGAAATGAACCGTATAGCGAGTATTATGCCTGCCAGATTGCCGAAGCAATGGGACTGCCTTGTGTGCAGTATGATTTGGAAAACTGGAAAGGCATCCTTGCTTCAAAGTGCAGACTCTTCACGGATATTGATACAGCCTTTGTTCCCATCGGAAGATTTCTTAGCAAATGTTCCTTGAAAGAGTGCCTGGACTATTATGCTTCACTCGGAGAAGATTTTTATGAACAGCTTTGCAGTATGCTTGTGTTTGACTCCGTGATATACAACGAAGATCGGCACTTTGGTAATTTCGGCGTACTGCGGGATAATCACACAGGACAGATTAAATCTCCCGCCCCTATCTTTGATAATGGCTTGTCCCTGTTTAATTTTGCAATGCCCGATGATTTCAAAAATCTGAAAGAGTATGCAAAAACCCGTTCCAATCCGTACAGAATCTCCTATGAAGAAATCTGTAAAGAGGTTATGGGTTCAAAGCAAAAAGCACAGCTTCGCAGATTGATTGATTTCCGATTTAAGCGCCATCCGTCACTTAATCTTCCCGAAGAAAGACTGACGGCAATTGAGAAACAAATAGGCGAACGTATACGGGAACTGCTTTCAATTCCATCCCGCAGAAAGACAAAACAGAAAGACGAACTGACAAGATAATATCTAAAACAGTATTTAGCCGCTTGGTTTTCTAAATGAAATCAGGCGGCTTTTTCTATTTCAAAAAGGAGATGTTTTACGATGAATGAAACCGATTATAACGATCTGCTCTATGAAAAGATGCAGCAAGAATATGATGCTTTTATTGCAGGGCTGAAGCTGATGTCCAATGAGCAAGTCATAGACAGCGCTTACGAAAAGGTTATTAAGTCAGATATTCTTATCGAATGTGAGAATGGACGGCTTGACCAAAAAGAAGCAAAAGCCTTGTATCTTGAAAAGTATCCGCTTGACCGTATCTATCAGGATTGGCTCAAAAGTGATGTCAGTTATATGGGTATGATACACCAACTCAGACACACATTCTGCACGAGGTTCTGTGAGAACGAAAGAGACATCAAGGTCATTCAGGAAATCATGGGTCATGCCGATATTTCCACAACAATGGACATCTACAATGAAGCTACGATGGACAGGAAAAAGCAAAGTTTCGCAAACCTTGAAGGCAAGATTAAAATCGTATAACACGCCTATTTTCCTACCACTGATTTTACCACTTTTTCTACCACTTTTGGGCGCGAAGTAGTGGCAAGATATAAGAAGATACATTGAAGGAAAGTCCAGAAAACCCCGTAAGAATAAGGATGTAAGAAGATATGAGAGCATATGAAAATATCTGGTTACACATCCCGACGATGAAGAATATCCTCGGCCTCGCGGTTGCGGCCAAGTACCGGCGCCGCCGGCGTGCGGCTGAATTCCGGCATGGTCCGCAAAGGAGCCCATGATTTTTACCGCCGGAACGGCTACGCGGACGAAAAGGAGCAGATTCGGTTTATCAAAACGCTGGATTGAGTGGAGTAAACCGGATCAGAATATATTGTGAAATCCCGCCGGAGAAGAATTTCTTCGGCGGTTTTCCACATAAAAATGCGCTGCGGGAGGGTTAGTCCCGCAGCACAAAAGGGGCCCTTAAATTTTTGCCGCCCAGTCCAGGCTCACCCAGCCCGACGGCGTGCGTCCCCAGGCGCCTTTGGTTTCCATCACGTCGAACGTCATGCCGCGCACATAGCCGTTTGCGGCGTAGCCCGCCAGCGCCATGATCTGCTGGCGCGCGTTTTCGGTCAGTTCCTCAAAGCGTTTCCACGGGTAATCGGTTCCCGGTCCGGTGCGCACGTTCAGCACGGTTGCCGTCACCTCGTATGTTCCGGTGGGATAATTATCTGCGCCGGGGTCCGGAGCCGGGTCGGGGCGGCCGTTGTTTGTCAGCTTCGGATAGTCGCGGTACGCGTAGTTCAGGTCAAACCGCCCGGAGTAGCCGGGGATTCGCCCGGTGGAGGTATACTGCCAGATGCCGTAGCTGCCCTTGTAATCGTTCGTTGTGTTCCACTGCGCGACCCACTTGTCAAAGCGGTCGAGCTTCGGGGAGCTGAGCTTGGAGGTCAGCCAGATCAGATTGGAGTAGATGCCGGTATAATACCCGGCCGTTTCCAGCGCGTCGCAGAAGGTGACGCAGATGTCCGTGAGGATTTCATCGCTCGGCATGCCGTTCTGTGCCTTATAGCCGTCGCCGTCCTCCATATCGAGCCATACGCCGTAAGACGGATAAAAGCCGTCAATCAGCCGCAGCATGTGCGCGGCCTCGCTCTGCGCATCCTTCACGTTCAGCGCATAGGAGTAAAGATATGCGCCCCACGGGATGGAAAGCTCGTTGCACTGCGCCACAAAATTATAAAACTGTGTGTCGTCCTGTGACTTATAGTCGCTGCCGTAGCCCGCGCGCAGCAGGATAAAATCCACCTCGCCCTTCATGCCCTGAAGCGGCAGCGCGCCGTTCATCTCCGAAAGATCCACACCCTGTTTCCGCATTTCAACCACCGTGCCCTTGCGCAGCAAAGGCTGCCCTTTCTCTCATAATTTCAGACGGATCGGAAAAGCTGCGGCCCTGCGCGCAAGGCGTTTGCGCGGCCGCCGCTTCGATGCTCTGCCGGAATACCTATATGCGGGAGGAATGCGGAAAATACCCGTTCCATTGCAAAAAACGGAAGAATGCGCTATACTCTTGGAAAATGGAGCGGCGTCTGTCCGCGCAGGAAGGCGGAAGTTAAAATGGAAGTTCATGCAGAGATACTGAAGGCGATTCTGGATGCTTATCCCTACGAGATTGTTTTCTGTGACCGTGCGCATACCGTCCGGTTTTTAAATCGTGCGGCGCAAAAGCGCTATGCCGGTGTTGTGCACATCGGAGACAGCCTGTTCGGCTGCCACAACGAGCGTGCCCGTGCAAAAATCGAGGCTTTCCTCGCGCGTGCGGACGCCGGGGAGGGCGAGATGTTTGAAGCGCTGAACACGCATAAGGGAGAGCGCGAATTCTTCGTCCCGGTACGGGATGAGGGCGGCAAGGTCATCGGATACTTCGAGCGCCATGAGGATCTGTGGACGGCGGACGACCCGCAGAAGCCGGTTGTCGTGCTGCCGCTTTAGAACTCTGGCTCCATATCGTCCCGTCGGAGTGCAGTGAGGGCTTTGCGCCCGCCGGGCGTTTTTGTGAATATAAAAAGGGCCTTTGCCGGCTTGCAGGACATACGGCAAAAGCCCTTTTTCAGTTCTATGTTACAGCTCGAAATCCGCGTTCATAAACGCTTCGAGGAGCTTGACGGTCGCTTGGATATCGTCCGTATTGACAAGGGCGTTCGGGCCGTGCGTGTAACGCGTGACGACCGAGAAGCCGACCGTTTTGATGCCGCCGCCCACAAGCGTCATCGCGCCGGCGTCCGTGCCGCCGACATAAATGACGTCTTTCTGGTAAGGCAGGCCGTTTTCCTTGCACAGCGCAATGGATTTATTGACAAGGTATTCGTCGCTGATCGAGTGCGTGTCGGAAATCTTGATCGCGACGCCCTTGCCGAGCGCATTGCTGCCCGTGAGGTCGCCGGGGCGGTCGTGGCAGGGCGTGACGTCCACCGCAACGCCGATATCCGGCTGTACGCGCTGCGCCGTGACCTGCCCGCCGCGCGTGCCGACTTCCTCCTGTACCGTAAAGGCGAGGTAGATATCGTTTTTCGGCTTCCCGATATTCAGGATGGCCTGCATCAGCATATAGCAGCCGACGCGGTCGTCCACCGCTTTTGCGGTCACATAGCCCGGCGCAAGCGCGGTATACGGGCCTTCATAGCAGGCCACGTCGCCGATGTCTACATACTCCATGACTTCTTCCCGCGTGTGCAGACCGATATCGATGTAGCAGTCCGTGTATCTGCCGTAACCGCCGGCGCTGAGCTTTTCGGGCGGGACGCTGCTTGCAACGACGCCGACGGTGCCGTTGCGGAAGCGCACGCGGCTCTGGTAGGTCGTGAATGTCCAGCAGGTGCCGAGCTCCTTAAAGAGAATGCGGCCGTCCTCCTCGATTTTGATGACCTGAAAGCCAATTTCGTCGGTGTGCGCGGCAAACTCGATGCGCTTTTTGTTTTCGCCGGTGCCCTTGAAAAAGGCGATCACGCTGCCGTTTGGATCGGTGATGATCTCGTCGGCGAGCGGCGCGAGCTTTTCGCGGATGTATGCGGCGACGGCGGCTTCATAGCCGCTGACGCCGTGCAGTTGTGTGAGTTCCTCAAACATTTTCATATGGATCATCCTTTCAAATTATCAGAATGCTTTTTATCAGAGTGCTTTCATGATGTCGGTGATGTCTGCGCAGAGCGCATCCACGTTTTCGTCGGTTGTGGCCCAGCTCGTGCAGAGGCGGATGGCGCTGTGCGTCTCATCCACGCGCGCCCAGTAGGAGTAGACGTACTTCTCCCCGAGCTTTTGAAGCGCTGCATCCGGGAAAACCGGGAACTGCTGGTTCGTGGGCGAATCCGCAAAAAACGCGCAGCCCGCGTCTGTGCAGGCCTGCGCGATACGCCTTGCCTGTGAGACGGCTCTTCCGGCAATTTCAAAGTACAGGCCGTCGGTGAACAGCGCGTCAAACTGAATGCCGAGCAGGCGGCCCTTTGCGAGCATGCCGCCGCGCTGCTTGATGTGGTAGCGGAAATCGGGCTTGATTTCCGGATTTGTGATGACGACTGCCTCACCGAACAGCGCGCCAACCTTTGTGCCGCCGATGTAGAACACGTCGCTCAGATCGCACAGGTCCCGGAGCGTCAGGTCGTTTTCAGGCGCTGTCAGACCATAGCCGAGCCGCGCGCCGTCGATAAAAAGGTATAGGCCGCAGCGCCTGCACACGTCGTGCAGGGCGGTCAGCTCCGCTTTCGAATAAAGCCCGCCGTTTTCGGTCGGCAGAGAAATGTAGACGAGCTTCGGCTGCGCCATATGTTCAAATGATACATCGTTCACATGTGCGGTGTAAGCCGCTTCCACCTGCGCGGCGCTGATTTTTCCGTCCGGCGTTGCGGGCAGCGCGAGCACCTTGTGTCCTGTGGCTTCCACCGCGCCTGTCTCGTGCACGTTGATGTGCCCGGTTTCCGCGCTGAGCGCGCCCTGATGCGGGCGCAGGATCGAGGCGATGACGGTCGCATTGGCCTGTGTGCCGCCGACGAGAAAATGTACGTCCACGTCGTCGCGCCCGCATGCAGTACGGATCTTGGCCCGCGCCGCATCGCAGATTTCGTCCTCGCCGTAGCCGGCGGTTTGCAGCATATTGGTTTCAAACAGGCGCTCCAGAATTTTCGGATGGCAGCCCTCGGTGTAATCGCAGTTAAAATAGATCATAGTTTCGCTTCCTTCCGTATCCCGCCGTGCAGAATGCCCTGTTCTGCGGTCGGAGCTGGATACTAAATAAATATATCATGCGCCCGCAGCTTTGTAAAGCAAGCGGGCGCGGTTTCAGAATTTTTTTGTAAAACTGCAATATACGCGTTTTTGCTCGAATCGGGTATTGACAACCTGCGCCGACTATTGTATAATACAAAAGCTGTAAAGAAAAAAACTTTACAGATGGACGCGGAAGGCGCCGCGCCCGGATTGGAGACGATTATGGCGAAGGATCTGCACATCACCTTCCTGCTGGATTTTTACGGCGACATGCTCACCGATAAGCAACGGGAGGTCATCGAGTGCTATTACAACGAGGATCTCTCCCTTGCGGAAATTGCCGAGGAAAAGGGCATTACGCGGCAGGGCGTGCGCGATGGCATCAAGCGCGCGGAGCAGCAGCTTCTGGAAATGGAGGAGCGGCTCGGCCTTGCGAAGCGCTTCCGCGAGGTGCAGGAGGCGCTGACCGTCATCTGTGACCGCGCGCTGCAGATCGAGGCGGAGAACGAAAAGGGCGGCGGCAACGAGACGATTCGCCGGAATGTGGAGGCGATTCTGCTCTCCGCGAAAAAGCTGGTAGACTGAGAACCGCCGGGGCGGGAAAGGCAGTCCGAATACTGCGCAGGCAGGGAAGGAACGATACATGGCGTTTGAAGGTCTTGCCGACAAGCTCGGCAACGCGTTTAAAAAACTGAAAAACAAGGGCAAGCTCTCCGAGGCCGACGTCAAGGAGGCCATGCGCGAGGTGCGCCTTGCGCTTTTGGAGGCCGACGTCAACTATAAGGTCGCGAAGGATTTCACGAAGCGCGTCACGGAGCGCGCCGTGGGCGAGGACGTGATGGAAAGCCTGACACCCGCCCAGATGGTGATTAAAATCGTCAACGAGGAGCTTGCGGCTCTGATGGGCGGCAGCGAGGAGCGGCTGAAAATGCCCGCGCACCCGCCGGCCATCATCATGATGTGCGGCCTGCAGGGCGCCGGTAAGACGACGCACTGCGCGAAGCTCGCAAAAATGCTCAAGGGCCGCGGCAACCGCCCGCTGCTTGTCGCGGGCGATATTTACCGTCCGGCGGCCATCCGGCAGCTGCAGATCGTCGGTGAGCAGGCCGGTGTGCCCGTCTTTGAAATGGGCGCGGAAAACCCGGTGAAAATCGCCGAAGCGGCGGTCCGCCATGCGCGGGACTACGGCAACGATTATGTGATTATCGATACGGCGGGCCGTCTGCAGATCGATGAGGCGCTGATGAACGAGCTGAAGAATATCCGCGACGCGGTGCAGCCCACGGACATCCTGCTCGTTGTGGACGCGATGACCGGCCAGGAGGCCGTGAACGTTGCAAAGGCCTTTGACGGCCTCTTGGACATCACCGGCGTGATCCTCACGAAGCTCGACGGCGACACCCGCGGCGGCGCGGCGCTCTCCGTTAAGGCGGTCACCGGCAAGCCGATCAAATTTGCGGGTACCGGCGAGAAGCTCGGCGATCTGGAGGTATTCCACCCGGATCGTATGGCGAGCCGTATCCTCGGCATGGGCGACGTGCTCTCCCTCATCGAGGAGGCGCAGGCGCGCATCGATGAAAAGACGGCCGCGCGCACAGCCGAACGCATGATGCAGAATAAAATGGATTTCAACGATCTTCTGGAGCAGTTCCAGCAGGTCAAGAAAATGGGACCGCTGAAAGGCATTCTCTCGAAGCTCCCCGGCGTGAACAGCACGAAGCTCGACGAGATGGATATCGACGACCGGATTATGGACCGCAACGCGGCGATTATCCTGTCGATGACGCCGGAAGAGCGCGCAAAGCCCGACCTTCTGCAGGCATCCAGAAAGCGGCGTATCGCCGCCGGCTGCGGCATGAAGGTGGAGGATGTAAACCGCCTGTGCAACCAGCTCAGGCAGATGCAGAAGCTGATGAAGCAGTTCGGCGGCAAGAAGGGCAAGAAAATGATGTCCCGCATGGGCGGCTTCGGCGGCCCGGATATGGGCGGCATGGGCGGCTTCCCGCAGCTTTAAATTTAAATATTGCCGACATTTTCGTTGGTTAATAGATCAATTATTTTACAAATAAAATCTGGAGGAATTTATCATGGTTAAGATCAGACTTCGCAGAATGGGCGCTAAGAAGGCTCCTTTCTACCGCATCGTGGTGGCGGATTCCCGCTATCCGAGAGACGGCCGCTTCATTGAAGAGATCGGCTATTACAACCCGATGGAAGAGCCGAGCGTTGTAAAGGTTGACCCGGAAAAGGCCAAGGCATGGATGGAGAAAGGCGCGCAGCCGACAGACACCGTCAAGGCACTGTTCAAGAAGCACGGCGTAATCTGATTGGCCTCGCTCGCTTGCTGAGAAAGGAAAATCAAAATGCAGGAACTTTTGAAAATCATTGCGCAGGGCCTCGTCGAGCAGCCGGAAGCCGTTTCGGTTACGATGGACGAGCCGAAGGACGACGGCTCCGTTGTCTACCATCTCCATGTAGCTGAGGCGGATATGGGCAGAGTCATCGGCAAACAGGGGCGCATCGCGAAAGCGATCCGCGTCGTCATGCGCGCCGCCGCAACGCGGAGCAATGAAAAGGTCGTCGTTGAGATCGACTGATTCAAAGGGCGTATCGGGCTGTTCCCATACGCCCTTTTGTTTTCCCTCAAAATCAACGGCCCGGAAAGCGGGCGCTTCCGGCCGGCCGTTTGCCGGCCTTATCCGGCGCGGGCCCCGTATGGGGCAAAGCGCGCTTTTCTTGAGAAAGGTGAGTGGTCATCGATATGGTAAAGCAGTTTTTGGAAGCCGGGCGGATTGTCGGCACGCACGGCGTGCGCGGAGAGATGCGCGTGGAGCCGTGGTGCGATTCCGCCGAGTTTCTGAAAAAAGTACGGCGCCTGTATTTTGACGAGGGTCGGACGGACGCGGGGCTTCTTTCCTCCCGCGTGCATAAAAGCCTGCTCCTGATCCGCATTCAGGGCGTGGAGAGCGCCACCGAGGCGGATCTGTACCGCGGGCGCGTGCTGTATCTCAACCGGAAGGACGTGCGCCTGCCGAAAAACCGCTCCTTCATAGAGGATCTGATCGGCCTTACCGTCATAGCCGACGATACGGCGGCGGAGTACGGCGAGATCCGCGAGGTCTTTGAGACCGGCGCGAATAACGTATACCGTATTATAAATGAAAAGGGCGGGGAATTTCTGTTTCCCGCGGTGGACGAGATGATCGCCAAGACGGATATTGAGGCGGGAAAGCTGTTTGTGCGCCCGATTCCCGGTATATTTCACGGCGAAGCGGAGACAATTACCACAGAGGGGGCCGGCGAAGAAGATGCGGATTGACATTGTGACGCTGTTTCCCGAAATGTGCGAGAACCTGCTCGGCGAAAGCATTATCGGGCGCGCCCGCGCCCGCGGGTATCTGCAGGTGTGCTGCCACCAGCTGCGCCGCTTCGGAGAGGGCGCGCATAAACGCGTGGACGACTGCACCTTCGGCGGCGGCAAGGGGATGCTGCTGATGGCGCAGCCCATCGCGGACAGCTTCGACGCGGTGGCCGAACACACCGGCGCGCGCCCGCATATTCTGTATATGTCTCCGCGGGGCCGCGTTCTGAATCAGGAAAAGGTTAAGGAGCTGGCGGGATACGAGAACCTTTTGATCCTCTGCGGGCATTATGAGGGCGTGGATGAACGCGTGCTGGAGGCATATCAGGTGGAAGAGGTTTCCATCGGCGATTTTGTGCTCACCGGCGGCGAGCTGCCGGCGGTAATCCTCACGGATGCGGTGGCGCGCATGCTGCCGGGCGTGCTTTCCGAGGATGTATGCTTTGAGGAGGAGAGCCACTTTGACGGCCTGCTCGAGTACCCGCAGTACACGCGCCCGTCCGTCTGGCGCGGACGCGCCGTGCCGGAGGTGCTCATGAGCGGGCACCACGAAAATATACGCCGCTGGCGGCGCGCGGAGTCTCTCCTGCGCACGCAGAAGGTGCGCCCGGACCTGTTCGAAAAGGCGGTGCTGAGCCGGGAAGATCAACGTCTTTTAGCGCCCAAATAGGTGCTTTTTTGCGCTTTTCCTCCGCTTGTGCAGAATAATGCAACGAAATGTTTTCAACATCCGGTGCAAATTGCACAAACAAATCCGGCGAAAAATGGATATGCGGAGGGCATGTATCCAAAAATGAATCGCTATGCTTGACGAGCAGACAAATTATGCTATAATAAGACCCAAGAGGTTTTCGGACCTTCGTCTTTTTATCATGGAAAAACTGAAATATCACTGATTACTACAGGAGAGTGAATTACATGTGTGTTAAGGAAGTTATGGTGCAGAATCAGGTAGGTCTCCATGCAAGACCGGCTACGTTCTTTATCCAGAAGGCAAACGAGTTCAAGTCGTCCATTTGGGTTGAGAAGGAAGAGCGCCGCGTCAATGCAAAGAGCCTGCTCGGCGTTCTGTCTCTCGGCATTGTCGGCGGTACAATGATTGACATCATCGCTGACGGCTCTGATGAGCAGGAGGCTGTCGACAGCCTGGTCGCTCTCGTGGAATCAGGTTTTGCAGAATAAGCCACCGGCAAAAACGGCGCCTATCGGAGCATTCCGGTAGGCGTTTCTTTTATCCGGCGGAGAGGGAGGGAAATCCATGGTTCCGCTCACGGAGGAGAAAAAACAGCATATCCGGGAACTGCGCCAAAAGGCGATGAAGCTGCCTTTGCACCCCGGCGTGTATATCATGCACGATAAAAACGATACGATTATTTACATCGGCAAGGCCAAGGCGCTGAAGAACCGCGTCAGCCAATACTTCGGCTCGGAGAAGAATCACGATGAGAAGGTGCGCCGGATGGTCTCCAATGTGGAGTATTTCGAGTATATCCGCACGGACAGCGAGTTCGAGGCGTTGATTCTGGAGAGCAGCCTGATCAAGCAGCATCAGCCGAAATACAACATCCTTCTGAAGGACGACAAGGGCTACAGCTATATCAAGGTGACGGCGGGAGACTGGCCGCGCATCTCGGAGACGAAGCAGGTGCTGGACGACGGCGCGAAATATATCGGCCCGTATCTTTCCGCATGGACGATCAAGGATACGGTCGAGGAGGCGCGGAAGATCTTCCGCCTGCCCTCCTGCACGCGGAAGTTCCCGCAGGACTTCGGCAAGGGCCGCCCGTGCCTGAATTATTATATCAAGCAGTGCTGCGCGCCGTGCCGCGGGCGCGTGAGTGCGGCGGACTATCAGGAGGCCGTGCAGGAGGCGCTCGATTTCATCCGCGGCGGCGCCAGCGATTCCGTGCGCACGCTGACGGAAAAAATGAACGAAGCGGCGGAAAATATGGAATTTGAGCTGGCCGCGCGCATACGCGACCGCATTGCGGCTATAAATAAACTCAAGGAGCGGCAGAAGGTCGTCGCAAGTCGCATCCCGGAGCAGGATGTGATGGCGCTCGTGCTGGGGAGCGAGAAGGTCAGCATACAGGTATTCCGTTTCTCGGGCGGCAGGCTGTACGACCGGGAGTCCTTCCTTCTGAACGCGGATTCTGACCCCGAGCAGATCCGCAGCGAATTCTTGATGCAGTATTACGCCATCCGCGATAAGATCCCGCCGGTTGTCACGCTGGACGGGCCGGTCAACGACGGCGAGGTCATCGCCGAGTGGCTTTCGAAAAAGATCGGGCGGCGCGTGAAGCTGCACATCCCCCAAAAGGGCGAGCAGAAGCAGCTTGTGGATATGTGCCGGACGAATGCCGCCGAGGCGCTCGCGCAGGCCACGGGGCGGGCCACCGGGCGGGAGACCTCCGCGCTCGACGAGCTGCGCCAGCTTCTGAACCTCTCCAAAACGCCGGAGTATATCGAGTCCTACGATATTTCGAACCTTGCGGGCGGCGAAAACGTCGCGGGAATGGTTGTCTTTGAAAACGGCAGGCCGCTGAAAAGCGCGTACCGCAAATTCAAGATCAAGACGGTGGAGGGGCAGGACGACTATGGCAGCATGCGGGAGGTCATCGCGCGGCGGTTCAGCGAGTATAAAAACGCGGAAAGCGCCGAGGGCTTCGGCCGGCTGCCGGACCTGATTTTGCTCGACGGCGGCAAGGGGCATGTTTCCGCCGTGCGCCCGCTCCTTCGGCAGATGGTCATCGAGGTGCCTGTATACGGCATGGTCAAGGACGATAAGCACCGCACCCGCGCCATCGCGGAGGACGGCGGCGAGATCGCCATCAATTCGAACCGCGCCGCGTTCACGCTTGTTTCCACGATTCAGGATGAGGTGCACCGCTTTGCCATCGGCTACCACCGCCAGCAGCGGAAAAAGACGTCCATTTCCACAACCCTGACCGGAATTCCGGGTATCGGCGAAACGCGCGCAAGGGCGCTGATGAAGCATTTTCGCACGGTGCGCGCGGTCAGCGAGGCCACGGTGGAAATGCTCGCGGAAACGCCGGGCATGAACGCGCCCGCCGCGAATGCCGTGTACCGCTATTTTCACCCGGAGGATGCGGAGAATACGTAACAAATTTCGCCGCTTTTCGCCTTTTCTCAGCAAAAAACGGTTGACATATTCCGCGTTTAATGGGATAATCAGTTTGTTAAATTGAAAGGAGCTGCTCTCACGTGCGCATCATTACCGGTTCCCGCAGGGGAAAGAAGCTGAAAACGCTGGAGGGCAACGCGGTTCGGCCCACACCGGACCACGTGAAGGAAGCGTTGTTTAATATCCTGCAGTTTAACGTTGAAGGTAGAGTATTTCTCGACCTGTTCGCGGGCTCCGGGCAGATGGGGCTGGAGGCGATCAGCCGCGGCGCGGATCACGCCGTATTTGTGGACAGTTCGAAGGCCTCCTGCGCGGTGGTGCAGGAGAATATACGGGCGACGGGCTTTGAGGCGCAGGCGCGCGTGGTCAACGCGGATTTTGCCGCGTTCCTGCTGCGCAATACGGAGCGCTTCGATATCGCCTTTCTGGATCCGCCGTACCGCACGGGCACGCTGGAGAAAGCGCTGCCGGCAGTCGCCGGACATATGAACCGGGGCGGCGTCGTGGTCTGCGAGCATCCCACGGATGAGTCCGTGCCGGAGCGGGCGGGCGAATTTGTGCGTGTGCGCGATTACCGTTACGGCAAAATTCTGCTGACCGTTTATCGCCATGAAGGTATGGCGGCAAACGGCGGAGACGAGGCTTGAAAGCATGAGAATCTGTATTTATCCGGGCAGCTTTGACCCGGTCACGCTCGGGCATATGGATATCATAACCCGGGCCTGCAAAATTTTCGATAAGGTCATTGTGGCGGTTGCGGTGAATCCGGACAAGCACTTCAGCTTCACGATGGAGGAGCGCATGGATATGCTGCGCGCCGTTACGAAGGGGCTCAATGTGGAAGTGGACTGCGTGCGCGGGCTTCTGGCCGACTATGCCGGAGAAAAGCACGCCACAGCGATTGTAAAGGGTTTGCGCGCAATTTCAGATTTCGAGTATGAATTCCAGATGGCGCTGACAAATAAAAAGCTGAACCCGGAGGTGGAGACGATGTTCCTCCCCACGAGTGTGGAGAACATGTTCCTCAGCTCCAGCATGGTCAAGCAGGTGGCGGGCTTCGGCGGCGATATTTCGCATTTTGTGCCGGAGTGCCTTCTGGAACGCGTAAACGAAAGATTATGCCGCACGGCGCGCGATTGAGCGCATCGGCTGAATAAGAAAGGAATGGATACCCATGAGCAATAATCAGGCAGCAGTTGAAGATTTGATCGACGAACTCTACGACATTCTGGAGAAGGGCTGGAGCCTTCCGCTGTCCGGCGGCAAATCCTTTATAGACACAGAAGAGGCCAGACAGGTTCTGGATGAGATCCGCGAGGCGATCCCGGCTGAGGTGCGCAAGGCAAAGGCCATTGTGGCAGATCGCGCGCAGATTATCAGCGAGGCGCAGCGCGAGGCAGAGACGATCGTCCGCGTCGCGGAGGAAAAGGCGAAAACCCTCGTCAATCAGGAGGAGATCGTCCGTCAGGCGCAGGCCAAGGCGAATGACATTATGGCGCAGGCGCAGACGAAATTCCGCGATATGCGCAAGGCCTCGAACGACTATGTGGAGGACATCATGCGCCGCACGGACGAGGCGATGTCCGCATCGCTGGCAGAGCTGAGAAAAACACGCCAGTCCATCAAATCCGCACAGCAGTGATTCCGTAAAAAAAGCAGCGGTTCCGCAGGGAATCGCTGCTTTTTTGCTGTCATGGAAACCACCGTCTCGGCCAGCGGGATGTCCCGTAAAAGAGCTTTGGCTTCGGGCGGCGGGCGAAGCGAGCCGCTGGTGAGCAGGCGGATAGATTAGCGGTCCGGCAGATTGGCGGGCGAACAGATTAACAGCCAGACCGATTAACAGGCAGATGGATTAGCGGGCAAACAGGTTCGTGCGCGGACAGGTTAGCGGAAAGCTCTGCTCCGTGCGTGCATCGCCCGCTCACGGGCAACAGGGCGCTTGATGCCAATGACAAAATGTTCAGCGTGTCTAAGGCGCCAAGCAGGTGCCGGGCGGTAATAGGCCCGTATCGGGGATGCTCAAGCCACCTGCCGAGCCGGCGTGGTGACCTATGGGAAACAGATCGTGCCGGGCGGCGTGAATGTGGGGGATTCTATTTTGTAAATATTTTGTAAACAAAATGTAACGGCGCGGGTGGAATTTCCGATAGAAACACAAGATATGGTGCTTCTGTGCGACGAACCCATCAAAAACGGCGATTTGCATAGGATTTTTTATCGAACGCAGTAAACATAATTTTTCATTTTGGGTTGATTTCGCAGATCAGATAAGGTATAATGTACCCATGTGAGTGGCAAATCGTGGCGTCAAGTGGCAAAAATGCAGGGCAAGTGGTTGCATAACCCGCGTTGTGCAGGCCATAAGCGCCGGAAAGGGGTGGCTGCCGTATGTTGATGGGCGAATATCAGCATAATATGGACGCGAAGGGCCGCGTGACGATCCCGTCGCGCTACCGGGACGAACTCGGCGAGATGTTTTATGTCTCGAAAGGGCTGGACGGCTGCCTGACCCTTTACTCCGAAGAACAATGGCAGCTGCGCGTGGCAAAGATCAGCGAATGCCCCGAATCACAGGCGCAGAATGTTCGCCGTTTTCTCTTCGCGACGACGGAGCCGGTCACACCGGACAAGCAGGGCCGGATCCTGATCAGCCCGGCGCTGCGCACCCATGCGGGACTTGTGAAGGACGTCACCGTGATCGGCGTCGGCGCGACGGCGGAAATCTGGGACACCGAGCGCTGGAACCGCTTCAATGAATCCATGTCCAGCGAGCAGCTTCGCGACGACATGAAAGCCCTGAACATTTGATATGCAGGAAATTGTTTTCAATCACAAGCCGGTCCTGTTTCAGGAGACGATCGACGCCCTGAATATCGATCCGGCGGGAACATACATAGACGGCACCGCGGGCGGCGGCGGGCATTCCGGCGCGATTTTAGAGCGTCTCACAACGGGAAAGCTGCTTTCTATCGACCGGGATCCGGACGCAATCGCCACCGTGCGCGCGCGGCTTGGCAAATATCCAGGCTCCATTGTTGCGATAGGGAATTTCTCGGAGATGGACCGCATCGCCGCCGAAAACGGCATTTCCGCCGTGGACGGCGTTTTGCTGGACATCGGCGTTTCGTCCTTCCAGCTCGATACGGCGGAGCGCGGCTTTTCCTATCACAGCGACGCGCCGCTCGATATGCGGATGAGCAAGAGCGGTACCTCGGCCGCCGACCTCGTCAACACGCTGCCGTGGCAGGCGTTGGCGGAGATCATCAGCCGCTACGGCGAGGACAAGAGCGCGGCGCGCATTGCAAAGGGCATTGTGGCGGCACGCGAGAAGAAGCCGATTGAAACCACGACGGAGCTTGCGGACATCGTTCGCGAAAGTGTTCCCGCGGCGGTTCGCCGTGCGGAAGGGCATCCGGCAAGGCGCACGTTTCAGGCGCTGCGCATCGCCGTCAACGGCGAACTGGACGCGCTGAAAAGCGGCCTCGTTGCGGCGTTTGGACTTTTGAAGCCCGGCGGCAGGCTGGCGGTCATCACCTTCCACTCGCTGGAGGACCGCATCGTCAAGCAGCAGATGAACGCATGGTGCACGGGCTGCACATGTCCGAAGGATTTTCCGGTTTGTGTATGCGGGAAAAAGCCGCAGGGAAGGCTGGTCTTTAAAAAAGGACTTGCTCCCGGCGAGAAAGAACTGGCTGACAATCCCCGGGCGCGCAGCGCGCGGCTGCGGGTCATTGAAAAAGCAGTATACATTTCAGTATAACACGTTGAACATAATGTGACAAGATAGAAAAAGGAGGAAACGGGAATGGCATCTTCATCAAGCGCATATGATTACAGTCTGTTTGAGGCAAGACCGGAAACGGCGGTTCCTGCCCCGAAAGCGCCGGCAAAAAGAAAAAGATCGAATGTTATTCAGTTGAATGAGCAGCAGCTTCGCAGAAGCCACCGGCACAATGCGCATTCCCTCAGAACAATCCTGAACCTCGGATTTGTTCTGCTTGTGGTCGGCGCAATCGGCGCGATCGTTTTCAGCCAGGTGCAGCTCACGGAGCTGACCGATAAAATCAATTCTACGGCCAATGATCTGTCTGAACAGAAGAGCATAGCGGTGCAGTTGGAAATGCAGGCGGCTTCCAAGATGAATACCGATGAAATTGAGGCCTATGCGCGGGAGCGTCTCGGCATGGAAAAGGTTTCCGATGGGCAGACCACTTATATCAGCCTTGCACAGGAGGATATGGGCACAATTGTACAGGACAATGAGCAGTCCAACTTTTTTGCGGAGATTTGGCAATCGATCCTGTCGGTCTTTTCATAATGCGGCGTATTCCGGAATACAAATGAATTGTGCGGAAATGAAAGGCAGGTTTTTCTGCGGATCGGCTTTTTGCTTTTCGGTCATTTGAAAAGCCGGAATCCTGCCGGTGCCAGGCGGCGAAGCACAGCGGCTTTGAGGAAGGAAAAGGGTACGGCTTGAAGAGGAGAGTTGAGAGTTGATCTTGACTCTCATTTTTGGTATAGGGCATTTTTGGATGCCGCGTGCGGTGATGCTTTTTGAGCGCGGCTGAACGATACGGGAAAGGAAGGAACGGCGGATGGCTGGATCCAACAGCTCCAAAATGTGGAAAAGAACGGTTTTGATAACAGGCGTGCTGATCTTCCTCGGCTTCGGCGTTGTTATCGCGAATCTGGTTCGCTGGCAGTTGGTGCGCGGCGAGGAGCTTAAAGCGAAGGCGGTCGATCAGAGCCTGCAATCAACGGAGCTGACGCCGATGCGCGGTACGATTTACGATGCGACGGGTACGAAGGTGCTGGCGCAGAGCGCGAGCGTCTGGACCGTGGCGCTGGAACCGAACTATATTGATACGGAGGACGGCGACGATGTGAAAATCGCCAAGGGCCTTTCCGAGATTCTCGGCCTGGATTACGATTCGGTGCTGGAAAAAACCCACCGGCAGAGCTATTACATTTACGTCAAGCGCAAGGTGGAAACCGAAGTGCGCGACCAGATTCTGGCGATGATCGACGAACAGGAGATCGGGCGCGGCATCATTCTGGAGGAGGACTACAAGCGGTACTATCCGTACGGCACAACGGCCTCCACGGTGCTGGGCTTTACCGGCACGGACAATCAGGGCCTTGCAGGCGTTGAGACGCAGTATGACGGTGAGCTTTCCGGTACGGCGGGCCGCCTGGTCAGCGCCAAAAATGCCATCGGCACGGATATGCCGTTCCAGTATGATCAGTATATTGAGGCGACCGACGGCTACGACCTGGTGCTGACCATCGACGAAACGGTGCAAAGCATTGTGGAAAAGCATTTGGAGGCGGGCCTTGAAGCCTGCGGCGCGCTGGAAGGCGGCACCGCGATTGTGATGAACGTCAACACGGGCGCGATTCTTGCGCTTTCCACCAAAGGCGATTATGACCCGAACAGTCCGTTTGAGATTTCCGAAGAAGCGGAGGCGGAGATTCCCGAGCTTGTTGAGGCGGAAATCCAAGATAGGCTGGAAAAGGAGCAGCAGGAGCTGAACACGCTTCAGATGAAAGTGGATACGTCGGAAACGGACGAGGAGCGGGAGGAAGCGCAGAAGGCCCTTTCCGATTACGACCGTCTCACAAGCGAGGACATTGCGGAGCTGCGCGAGACGCTGGAGGACGAGGCCTACGCCAATGCGCAGAATAAGCAGTGGCGCAACAAGGCGGTCAGCGATACGTATTATCCCGGCTCCGTTTTCAAGATGATAACCGGCGCAATGGCCCTGGAAGAGGGCATTGTGACGGAGGATACCACCTATACCTGTACGGGCGCATGGGAGTTTGGCAACGGCATTGAGCCGATCAGCTGCTGGTACCATGCCGGCCACGGCTTGGAGACGTTTGTGGACGGTATCTGCAATTCCTGCAACCCGTATATGATCTGGCTGGGCCAGCAGCTTGGACGCGAGACCTTTTTCAACTATTTTGAGGCCTTTGGCTTTACGGAGCGCACGGGCATTGATCTGCCGGGTGAGGCCGGCAGCCTGTATTACGATGTGGACGGCCTCAATACGGTTGAGCTTGCGACGGAATCCTTCGGACAGAACTTTTCCATCACGCCGATGCAGATGATTACGGCAATCTGCGCCGTGGCAAACGGCGGTTATCTGGTGCAGCCCCATGTGGTGGACCGCATGCTGGACAGCGAGGGAAATATCGTTCAGACGACGGATACGAGCCATAAGCGGCAGGTAATTTCCGAGGACGTATCCGCCCGCATTACGAAAATTCTCCAGCGCAACGCGACCAGCGAGAGCGGCAAAAACGGCTATGTTGCGGGCTACCGCGTTGCGGGAAAGACCGGTACCTCGGAAAAGGTCGCCGTGTATTGGCAGGAAAAAGCGGAGGGTATTGACCGCGGCATGCAGTATGTCGTTTCCTACGGCGGCTTTGCTCCGGCGGACGACCCGCAGTATGCGCTGCTTGTATTTTACGATGAGCCGCAGATCGGAAACCCCTCCGGCGGTTCGCAGGCAGGTCCGATTTTCGCGTCGATCATGGAAGAGATCCTGCCGTATCTGGGCGTTAACCCGCAGTATACGGAATCCGAATATGAGAACCTTGCGGCCGAGGCGCCGAATGTGATCGGCAAGACGATCGGCGAGGCGAAGCAGCTGCTTGAAGAGCAGGGGTACGATTGGACCGTCGTCGACTATACCGGCGACGATGAGGATGCCGAAATCGTCTACACGCAGGTTCCGTCTCCGGGCGCATCGATTCCGAAGGAGGGCACGGTTGCACTATATGTCAAGGAGCCGCTGGAAGAGGATTACGTTGAGGTGCCGAACTTTGTCGGGTGCAGCAAAAGCGACTGCGACTATCTTGCGGCGATCTACGGCGTGCAGATTGTCTTTACCGGAGGCAGCTCCTCCGGCTATGCACAGAGCCAGGATACGACGGCCGGCACGCGTGTCCGGCGCGGCACGGTCATCAAGGTTTCGTTTGTCAGCTCCGGCGGCGTTGAAGCCGCGGGCTGAGGAACAGCGGGATAAAATCAGAGTGTAAACGGAAAGGACTGTTCACAACTATGGAAACCACATTGTATTGTCTTGCGGTTGTCGCGGCGGCTGTCATTACCGGGCTGCTCGGCAGATTTATGGTTCCGTTTCTGCACAAGCTGAAATTCGGGCAGACAATTCGCGAGGTCGGCCCGAGCTGGCACAAAAACAAGCAGGGAACGCCCACAATGGGCGGCCTGATGTTTATCATCGGCGGGCTCGCTTCCGCGTTTATCTGCCTTGCGTTCTTCTGGATGCACGGCGGCGCGGAAACCCAACTGGTGCTGGTGCGGATCGTCGCCGGCACGCTGATGGCGGTCGGCTTCGGCCTTGTCGGCTTCATGGACGACTATATCAGCATCAAAAAGCACCGCAATCTCGGTCTTACGGAAATTCAGAAGCTCATCCTGCAATTTGTGATTGCGGCGGCATATCTGGTTTCCGTCGCCTTGGCCGGCGGTACGACGGAAACGGTGATCCCGTTTGTCGGCTCCGTCGATCTCGGCGTTTCCTACTACTTTATCGCTGCGGTTCTGATCGTCGGCATGGTCAACGCGGTGAACTTCACCGACGGCCTCGACGGCCTGAACAGCTCTGTCACGCTGGTTGTCTGCCTGACCTTTTCCGTGATCGCCATGATGCTCAGCATGAAGGGGCTTTCCATTCTCGCCGTAGCCATGGTGGGCGCGCTGATCGGCTTTTTGTTCTGGAATGCCAATCCGGCCAAGGTCTTTATGGGCGATACGGGCTCGCTTTTCCTCGGCGGCTTTGTATGCGCGCTGGCGTTCGGCATCAATATGCCGATCCTGCTGATCCTCGTCGGTATCATCTACATCGTCGAGATTCTTTCCGTTGTGCTGCAGGTCAGCTATTTTAAGCTTACCCACGGCAAGCGCATCTTCAAGATGTCGCCGATCCACCACCACTTTGAGATGTGCGGGTGGAAGGAAAACAAGGTGTGCTTTGTGTTCAGCGGCGTCACGCTGCTCGCCGGCATCCTCGCGGTGCTTCTGGTTCAGTTCGGCTGCTGAGGAGCGGTGTGCCGCGGCTCCTGCGGCGGTATGAAACCGGAATATCGCCGCGGAGACAGGCGTATTTGTAAAAGGTGAGCCGGCCGTGGAGGGCGCAGGGACTAAAATCCATTTTTTAGCTTATACTACAGAGTAAGAAATTCAAAGAAAAAGGAGTGGATGCCGATATGGCGCAGACAAGAAGATCGACCGCCCGCGGGCTTGAGCGCGTGCCGCGCACGGCGCCGGTGCGCATTCCCGACGACGAGGCGGCTTCGGCCGGCGTGCGGCAGGTGCGGCGGCGCGAGCGCATCCGGTATAAGATTTTTACATTGGGGCTCGGCCTCGACATGCCCATGCTGTTTTTGATTCTGGTGCTGCTGGCCGTCGGGCTTGTCATGCTGTTTTCCGCCAGCTACGCCTACGCGTATTATTATTACGGCAACAGCTATCATTTTGTGATGCGCCAGGGCATGTTCGCGATTCTCGGCGTTGTCGCCATGATGCTGATTTCGACCTTCGACTATCATCATCTGCACAAATTTAACCTTCTGATTTTCGGCATCGCCGTGGTGCTTTTGGGTTTGGTGCTTGTTTTCCGCGGGACGAAGATTGCGCCGATCAAAAACGATGCGAATCGGTGGATCAATATCGCGGGTATCGAATTCCAGCCCTCGGAAATCGCAAAATTTGCGCTGATTCTGATGTTTGCGCACCTGATTGCGCTGTACGGTCCGAAGATGAGCACATTCCGGTACGGCTTTTTGCCTTTTATCGGCATCCTTGCAGTTATTGCCGGCCTTGTCATTCTGGAAAAACACGTTTCGGCCACACTGATCATCTGTATCATTGCGGTTCTGATGATGTTTATCGGCGGCACGAAGCTGCGCTACTTCCTTGCCATCGGCGGCATCGGCGGTGCGGCGCTGGCGGCCGTGCTGCTGTTTTCCGATAAGTTTGCCTATGCGCTGAACCGTATATACGGCTGGCTGGACCCGTTCAACCCGCCGGAGGGCGTCGATACGTGGCAGACCGTCCAGTCGCTGTATGCGATCGGTTCCGGCCAGCTGCTCGGCGTCGGCATCGGGCAGTCCCGGCAGAAGTACCTTTATCTGCCGGAGCCGCAGAACGATTTTATTTTCGCGATCATCTGCGAGGAGCTGGGCTTTATCGGCGCGCTGCTTGTCATCATTCTGTTCGCGCTGTTCATCTGGCGCGGCGTCTATATTTCGCTTCACGCCCGGGACCGCTTCGGCATGATGCTCGGGCTCGGCATCACCTTCCAGTTTGGCATTCAGGCGGTTTTCAACATCTGCGTTGTGACGAATACATTCCCGAATACCGGCATCAGCCTGCCGTTTTTCAGTTACGGCGGCACGGCGCTGGTCATGTTGTTGTGTGAAATGGGCGTTTTGCTTTCGATCTCGCGGCATTCCAATATTGAGAAAACCTAGAGCTTTCCATGCGGAAGAAGCCGTATTTTTTCAGAAAAGGGGTATAACATGCGAGTATTATTTGCGGGCGGCGGTACGGCCGGCCATATCAATCCGGCGCTGGCGGCGGCAGGCTATCTCAGGGAAAAGGAGCCGGATGCGCAGATTCTGTATGTCGGCAACAAGGGCGGCATGGAGGAGCGGCTTGTCCCGGCGGCGGGCTTTAAATTCCGGACGATCCGGATTTCGGGCTTCCAGCGCAAGCTGTCCTTAAAGAACATCAAGCGCAACGCGCAGACGGTCGTCCGTGTGTTTTCGGCTTCGGCGGAGGCGAAGAAAATCATCCGGGAATTTCAGCCGGACATCTGCGTCGGCACGGGCGGCTATGTCAGCGGGCCGGTGATCCGCGCGGCGCAGAAGCTCGGTATTCCCACGGTGATCCACGAACAGAACGCCTATCCGGGCGTCACGACCAAGATGCTCGCCAAGCACGCGGATTGTGTGATGCTCGCCGTGGAGGACGCGAAAAAATATCTGGAGCGCACGGACAACTGCGTGTTCACCGGCAACCCGGTGCGCATGTCGGTGTTGAAGGCGGAGCGAGAAGCGTCGAGACGCGCGCTGGGCCTGGACGAGCGGCCGCTGGTGCTTTCCTTCGGCGGCAGCCTCGGCGCGGCGGCGGTCAACCGCGCGGCGGCGTACATGCTGGGCGAGAGCGCGAAGGAGAAGAAATACCAGCACATTCACGGCTATGGGCAGCACGATGAAAAATTCCTCGGCGAAGCCCATGCGGCGGGTGTGAAGGAGGAGGAAAACCCGCAGATCCGCATGCTCGAATACATTCACAACATGCCGGAGTGCCTCGCGGCGGCGGATCTCGTCATTGGCCGCGCCGGCGCGATCACACTGACGGAGATTGAAGCCACCGGCAAGTGCTCCATCCTGATTCCCTCGCCGAATGTGGCGGAGAACCACCAGTTCCACAACGCGATGGCGCTTGTAAACCGGGATGCAGCGGTGCTGATCGAGGAGAAGGACCTGACCGGCGAGAAGCTCTGGGAGACGGTGAACGCCATTCTCTCCGAGCCGGGCCGCGCGGAGGCCATCGGTCAAAACGCGCGCCGCATGGCGGTGCTCGACGCGAACGAGCGCATTTATCAGATTATTAAGTCCAAAGCGAAATAGGCTGTAGGGATAGAACCCATCGGGACGAAAACGCATACTATGAGCGTATCAAGTGCTGCGAGGTGTGCGTATGGCGTCCATAGATATTTGTATAGAACGTCCCGGCTCAGAGCGCTTTTGCGACAGGCCGGAAACGATTTTGACCCGCGGCGGCCATCCGCTGCGGGGAGAGCTGCGCGTGCAGGGCGCAAAAAACAGCACGCTGCCGCTTTTGGCGGCGGCGGTCGCCTGCCGCGGAGAAACGGTGCTGCATAACTGCCCGGAGCTTACCGACGTCGGCGTTTCCGTGCGCATCCTGCGGCGGCTCGGCTGCCGGTGTGTGCGTAAAGGAAAAACACTGCTTGTCCGCTCAGACGGCATGACCCGCTGCGATATTCCCCACGCGCTGATGCGGGAAATGCGTTCCTCTATCGTATTTCTCGGCGCGATTCTGGCGCGCACCGGGGAGGCGAGTCTCTCCTTTCCGGGCGGCTGTGAAATCGGAGCGCGCCCGATAGACCTGCATCTCTCCGCGCTCAAGAAGCTGGGCGTTGAGATTCGCGAGGAGCATGGCTGCCTGTTCTGCAGTGCGCCGAAGGGCATTCAGGGGAGCTTTGTTTCCCTTGCGTTTCCGAGCGTGGGCGCTACGGAAAATCTGATGCTTGCCGCTGCGACGGGACATGGCACAACTGTGCTCACCAATGCGGCGCGGGAACCGGAGATTGTCGATTTGGCGCAGTATCTGAACCAGTGCGGCGCGCGCATATACGGCGCGGGCGAAAGCTGCATCATCATTGAGGGCGTCAGCGCCCTGCACGGCAGCGAGTACACCGTCATGCCGGATCGGATCGTCGCCGCGACATACATGGCGGCTGCGGCCGTTACGGGCGGAACGGTTCTACTGCGGAAGGTGAACGGCAGCCATTTGCTGCCGGTGCTCTCCGCGTTTGAGGAAACAGGCTGCACCGTGATGCAGTCTGGCGATGAGCTTCTGATCCGCGCGCCGGAGCGCCTGAAGCCTGTGCGCCATGTGCGCACGATGCCGTATCCCGGCTTTCCGACGGACGCACAGGCGCCCGTGATGGTGATGGCTGCGCTGGGCGACGGCACAAGCATTTTTGTGGAAAATATTTTTGAAAGCCGCTACAAGCATGCCGGGGAGCTGAACCGGATGGGGGCGAAAATCAAGATAGAGGGCAAGGTCGCCGTGATCGAGGGCGTTCCGGCGCTTTCCGGCGCTCCGGTTTCGGCGCAGGATCTGCGCGGCGGCGCGGCGCTGGTCGCAGCGGGACTTGCAGCGCAGGGGGATACGCAGATTATGCACCCCGAATATATTGACCGCGGCTACGAGCGCTTCGAGGAAAACCTCAGAAGTCTCGGTGCGGAGGTCTACAGAATATAAAAAAGGCCCACCGGCCGGAAAGGAAAGGACAAAATGGCGGGAACACGGAAAGAAAGACCGCAGCGCCCGGTGCGCGGCAAGTCGAATAAGGATCGCCGCGCGCGCGGCAGGGCCCTCGTCATCTTTTACATATCGGCCTTTTTGGGCGTGGTGATCGGTGCGGTTCTGCTGTGTACCTTTGTCTTTTTCAAGGTCGGGGAGGTGAAGGTGACGGGCGGAGAGTCCTACCGGCAGGAGGATATTTTAAGTGTATGCAATATCCATGAGGGAGATAACCTCGTTTTGCTTGAAACACGTGAAAAAGAAGAGGAGCTGATGCACCGGTTCCCTTATATTGAGCGGGTCGAAATCAAAAAGCATATTCCCTCCACGGTTGAAGTCGTGATCACCCAGGCGGAAACAGCCTTTTCCATTAAAACGGAAAGCGGCGGCTATCTGTATGTCAGCTATGCCGGCAAGGTGCTGGAAATTGCGGAAAGCCCCGCGCCCGGAAGCACCGTGGTGCACGGCTGTACGCCGACAAACGACAGCCCGAGCGAGCAGGTTGCCTTTGCGGAGGAGAGCGCGGCCTCTGTCTTTCAGGAGATCAGCGGCCAAATTCAGAAGAGCAGCCTGGAGAACATTACGGACATCGACCTGCGGAACCAGTACGACATTACGATGACGTATGATAACCGCATCGTTTTCCGCCTCGGCAATATGAATGATCTGGAATACAAGATCCTGTTTGGCATCAGCACACTCCGCGAAATGCAGGAGGACGGAAGTCTGACAGAGGAAACGCGCGGCGAGATTGATCTTACGATTGCGGCGGAGAAAAAGAAAGCGTTCTTCCAGGAGACGCTGGAAAGCAGCGAGGCTTCGGAGACGGACGGCATTGCGGGACGCGAGGCGGGGGACGACGCATCCTCAGGCGACACGGACGGCGGTGAAAGCGGCGACGAGGGCGGCGGTTAAGCCGCCCTTTTCCATATGTTTCCGCAAAAACAGTGCGGTTTTATGTCAAATTGAACGGAAGATTCGGCTTCCATCCGTTAAAAATTACTGTAAAGTAAAAATATTTGCCTGATCCCGTATTTTTTGCGAGTTTCGCCTTGCATTTTAAACAGAAAAGTGATAAATTATACTGTATAAGCCACAGATTTTTTGCAGGATGGCGTTTCGAGAGTAAAGCGGATATACTTTACAGGGAACGAAACGGACGGATATCTTCTGTCGCCTGGCGAAACTTCCGGCGGCAGCTTACAGGATGAAGAATAAATTCCCGCACGGCTGAAAGGCAGCCGAGACCAAATCAAGGAGGAAAGAAATATTATGCCTTTTGAAATTGATAACATGCTTGAAGAATCCCCCCAGACCATTAAGGTTGTCGGCGTCGGCGGCGGCGGCGGAAACGCCGTGAACCGCATGGTTTCGGCCGGCGTACAGCACGTGGAGCTGGTTTGCATGAATACAGACCGTCAGGCCCTTTCCCGCTCGCAGGCGAAAACGCGCGTGCAGATCGGCGAGAAGAACACGCAGGGCAGAGGCGCGGGCTCCAAGCCGGATGTCGGCGCGAAAGCCGCTGAGGAGAGCCGCGAGCTGATTGCCGCGACGCTCAAGGGCGCGGATATGGTTTTCGTCACCGCCGGTATGGGCGGCGGTACCGGCACAGGCGCTGCGCCGATCGTTGCCGAGGTTGCGAAGGATATGGGCGCGCTGACAGTCGGTATTGTCACAAAGCCGTTTGCCTTTGAGGGCAAGCGCCGCATGGAGCAGGCTGAAAAGGGTATTGCCGAGCTGCGCAAGCACGTGGATTCCCTCGTGGTGATTCCGAACGAGCGCCTGAAGCTCGTCAGCGAGCAGAGGATTACGCTCGCCAATGCGTTCAGCGTGGCGGATGATGTGCTGCGCCAGGGTGTGCAGAGCATTTCCGACCTGATTCAGATTCCGGGCGTTGTTAACCTCGACTTTGAGGACGTCAAGTCCATCATGCAGGACGCCGGTTATGCGCATATGGGCGTCGGCCGCGCGGCCGGCAAGGATAAGGCGGAGCAGGCTGCGATCGCCGCGATTTCCAGCCCGCTGCTGGAGACCGCAATTGCGGGCGCAAAGGGCGTTATCATCAATATCAAATCCTCTCCGGACATTGCGCTGGATGAAATCGACACCGCTTCGCAGCTCATTACGGAGCGCGCAAGCGAGGATGCCAACATCATCTGGGGCGCCGCGTTCGACGACTCCATGGAGGATGAGATGATGGTCACAGTCATTGCCACTGGCTTTGACGGCATGAACGGCGAGGGCAGCGCAAAGGCCGCTGCGCCGGCGATCAGCGATGCCGAGCTCTTTGGCACGTCTTCCGATGCAAATGCGGGCGGTACGCGCACGAACGTCAGCTCGTCTGCGATCGATGACGACGACACATTCTCGGACATCATGTCTATCTTTAACAGAAAGTGATTTCTGCACACGAATTTGCATACTGTTCAGGGTATCGAATCTTCGATACCCTGTCCTTATAGTATAAAGTTATGGGAGGAAGTTTAAAATGAAATTGATCCAAGGCATTCACCATGTAGCGCTGGACCCGCAGAAGGAGCAGTTTGCCGCAGTTAAGAAGTTCTATACGGAGCTGCTGGGGCTCGAAGTTGTGCGGCAGTGGGGCGATGAAAATTATCCCTGCATGATGATCTCCACCGGCGATAACAGCTGCATCGAGGTGCTTCCGGTTCTGCAGGGTGACGCGCTGCCGGATACGGGCAAGTTTGCGCATCTGGCGCTGGCGACAGCGGATGTGGACGCTTGCGTGCGCATTGTACGCGAGGCCGGGTATCCGATTACCATTGAGCCGAAGGATGTGGAGCTCGACGGGCTTCAGGCGCGGATTGCGTTCTGCACCGGCGCGTGCGGCGAAACCGTGGAGTTCTTCTGCGTGAAATAAACGGCGCAGGGAATTCCATTATAGCAGGATGAGAAGCAGGGTTTGAGATCTTCAGGCTCTGCCTCTTTTTTCTCTGAATCTCCTGGAAAGGAAGCGATTCTTTGACGAAATTGATTTTGAAGCTGTTTGTCCGCGACATTGAAAATCTCGAAAATCCTGCGGTGCGGGAGAAATGCGGGCGTGTGGCGGGCTTGGTCGGCATTGTGACGAATCTGCTGCTGTTTCTGATGAAGATCCTCGTCGGCACGCTGTTTCACAGTGTCTCGATCACGGCGGACGCGGTCAACAATCTAACGGATTCCGGCTCCTCCATTGTCACGATGGTGGGCTTCAAGCTGGCGGGAAAGCCTGCAGATGAGGAGCATCCCTTCGGGCATGCGCGGATCGAGTATTTGTCCGGTGTGATCGTCTCGTTTATCGTCGTATTTCTCGGGCTGCAATTGGGGCTCTCCTCCGTGGAAAAGATTGTGACGCCGGAGGAAAATGCCCTGACGCCCGCAGCGCTGGCTGTTTTGGTTGTTTCCATCCTCATCAAGCTCTGGCAATGCCTGTTTTACCGCAAGGTAGGCAGGATGATCCATTCGGAGGCGGTTGCCGCTACCTCGAAGGACAGCCGCAACGATGTGATCGCCACCACGGCCGTCCTTTTGGGCGCGGTGATTACGATGCTGACGGACGTCAACCTGGACGGCTATATGGGTGCGGTCGTGGCTCTGTTCATCGTGATTTCCGGCGTGCAGCTCATTCTGGACACGGCAAACCCGCTGCTGGGGCAGGCGCCGGACCGGGCACTGGTGCAGGAGATCCGGGATAAAATCCTCGCCTATGAGGGCATCATCGGCATGCACGATCTGACCGTGCACAATTACGGCGTGGGCCGGTGCTTTGCTTCCGTTCACTGCGAGGTGGATGCGGGGCGGGATATTCTGGAAAGCCATGATCTCATTGACAACATCGAACGGGATTTTGAGAAAACGCTCGGCATCCATCTTGTGATCCATCTGGATCCCGTCGTTGTGGGGGACGCCAGAACGGACGCCCTGAAGACACAGGTGCAGGCGGAGGTAAAAGCGCTGTACCCGGCCGCTACCATCCATGATTTCCGGGTGGTCTGGGGTGTGACGCACTCGAACGTGGTCTTTGATATGGCGGTGCCGTTTTCGGTGACGGAGACGGACAGCGCAATTTGCCGGCGCATGGAAGCGTGCATTCAGAAAATCGATCCGACGTATCATGCGGTTGTCACCGTGGACCGCGGCGCTGTGGGTGAGTAGCGCTTGGAGAAAACCGTAAATACGGTTGAAAGGGTCGGGGGTTATTATGCCCTTACGGCGTTGCGGCGGCTCTCCGACTGACGCGGACGCCGCAGCGCCCAGCTCGCCTATACACGGCGGAAGTAAGCGGCGGTCAGGGCCGGACGGCTTGGGCCATGCCGCTTACTCGCTTTCTGCGGCCTGCGGCGGTTCGGCTGCGGGCGTGGCGGCATAGATGCGGTCCTTGTAATCCGACCAGTCCGGGTGCGGTCCGCCGCTTTTAAGCGCCGCGCGCAGGTCTCCGTAGTAGTTGAGCTTGCGGCTGATCTGCGTGTAATCCTTTTCCAACACGCGGAGCTGTTCCAGCACGGCCTGCCGGCGTTCCTCAAGAAGCGCCAGCATGTCGTCTATGCATTCGGCCTCATTTTCCTCGTAGTGGAAAAAGGTTTGAATCTGTGCGATGGTCATGCCCGTTTCCTTAAAGCAGCCGATGGTGCCGAGCCGGTTGACATTTTCCTGCGTATACAGGCGCTGGCCGGATGCAGTGCGCGCTACGTCCGTCAGCAGGCCGACGTCCTCGTAATAGCGCAATGTGGAGGCGGTGAGCCCCATCATTTCGGAGACTTCCCGAATCGTGTAATATGTCATAATCATCCTTACCTTTCTGCGCGGCGTGCGCTTTTCGGTCCTGCACCCATGAAATACCGTCGGATTCTTATGGCCGGCGGATGAAAGATACCGCTTAAAAGATTCTCACGGTTGCCAAAAAGTTTTTCTTGACTTCAAGTGTACTTGAAGTGGTACGCTTTGTAAAGAAAAAATTTTCGCGATTGCGAAAAACTTTTGGGAAGAGAAAGGATTGAGCTTTTATGTACAAAGCAGCAGACAACCGGTATGAAGGCATGGCCTACCATAAGTGCGGCGCGAGCGGCCTGAAGCTGCCGGCGGTTTCTCTGGGCTTCTGGCACAATTTCGGCGATCAGGGCAATTTTGCGAACATGCAGAAGATGTGCTACACCGCGTTTGACAACGGTATCACGCATTTTGACCTTGCGAACAATTACGGGCCGAGCGCGGGCAGCGCGGAGAAAAATTTCGGGCGGATTCTCCGCGAGGACTTCTCCGCGTACCGCGACGAGATGATTATC
>JAHZCM010000001.1:12093-26861 GCA_019422905.1 Oscillospiraceae bacterium | reverse complement strand
TTACGGCGACGGCGGCAGCCGCAAGTACCTGCTCTCGAGCCTCGACCAGAGCCTGAAGCGTCTCGGCCTCGACTATGTAGATATCTTCTATCATCATCGCATGGACCCGGAAACACCATTGGAGGAAACAATGGGTGCGCTGGCGCAGGCAGTGCGCAGCGGCAAGGCGCTGTATGCGGGCCTTTCCAACTACGACGGCCCGACGCTGGAAAAGGCCATTGCGATTCTCGACGATCTGCGCTGCCCGTTTATCATCAACCAGAACTGCTACTCGATTTTTGACCGCACCATTGAGCGGAACGGCCTGAAAGAGGCGTCGGCGAAAAACGGAAAGGGTATTATCGCGTTCAGCCCGCTGGCGCAGGGCATGCTGACAAACCGCTACCTGAACGGTATCCCGGAGGACAGCCGTATCCGTACAAGCGGACGTTTCCTGACGGAAAAGGCGCTCACGGAGAAGCGCCTGGAGCAGATCCGGGCCCTGAACGATCTCGCGGCGGAGCGCGGCCAGACGCTTGCGGAAATGGCGCTGAGCTGGATCCTGCGCGACGGTATCGTGACAAGCGTGCTGGTCGGCGCATCCAAGCCGGAGCAGATTCTCGACAATATCAAGGCGATTGAGAACACGCGCTTCACCGAGGAAGAGCTCAAAAAGATCGACGTGATCAGCCTGTAAAATGTAGGGCAGTGCATAAGTCATAACCACCCGCTATGTGAAGTTGTAGGATAAAAGGCAGACACATGGAAAGCCGCCATGCTGTCTGCCTTTTCTTTATGCCAAACTATAGTTGGAGAAGGCATCGCTGAAAAAGGCCAAAAGAAGCGTGTGCGGGCACCGGAGAAGAAAGCAGAGATCGCTCATAAGCGTGTGGATAAGCATTGCTTCGGCATGCACATTGGAAAAGCAATACAATGCGGATCGCAGCGTGCTCTGCGGGTGGTCTCCGCAACAACAAAGCCCGCGTTTGCCGGATCATGGATTCGGCAAACGCGGGAACTTTGCTTTAAAAGCGGGTTATGCTTCCGAAGAGGCGATCAGGTATTTGAGAATTTGCAGTTTGTTTTCCTTGTACAGGCCGAGCTGCTCATAAAGCGCCTTGTAATAGGCAAAAAGAGAAATGCGCGTGGAGATCAGGGTGCGCGGCTTTGTGATGTGCACCGCGCTTTTCGGCGTGTCGTAGTAATTGTAGACCGGTGTGGTAACCGCATAGAACCGCTCTGCGTAACGGATGAAGCTGAGGTTGAAGTACAGATCCTCGCTCCACGTCAGCTCCTCGCTGCACTGGATATCGGGGTGTTCGCGCACGATGTCGGCACGGTAGAGCTTATTCCACATCACGCCGTAATAGAAGCTGGCCGGCTCCTGCATCAGCCCGCAGGCGAATTCCTCCTTGCTCATGAAGCCTTCGGGCAGAAAGCCGAAGGTTTGAAATTTTGCGAGCCGCTCCGCCCATTCGGGTTTTCTGGAAACCGGAAAATCGCCGTGCGCGGCTGTACGCGCGGGCTTATACGGCGTGATGCGGTTATAGGCGGCAATCACAAGGTCGGCGCAGCTTTTTTCGGCGCGCTCCACAAGAATTTCCGTAGCAAAGGGCTCCAGCGTGTCGTCCGCGTCGACGAATTGCAGATACTTTCCCGCGGCGACGCGCATACCGAGGTTGCGTGTGGCCGATACGCCGGAATTCTCCTTGTTGATCAGCACGATGCGCTTGTCCGCCCTGGCAAACATCTCGCATACCGGGTAGCTGACGTCCTTGGAGCCGTCATTCAGGAGCAGAATCTCAAGATTTTTATAGGTCTGCCGCCGTATGCTCTCCACACAGCGCGCGATATTGTCTTTGGCGTTATAGATAGGAACGATTATGCTGACAAGCGGTTCCATCACGGATATCCCTCACTTTTCTCAGGATCGTGCGCCCTGCTTTCCCACGGAGCGGGGCATAGGCGGTTATGCGGCTGAAAAGGGCGCAGGCGCAAAAAACCTGCCGCCATTTTTCCTGTGCTTTACTTTATTGTACCGTATGAAAAGGAAGATGAGAAGCCCCTTTGAAAAATATTTGCCGTCCGCCGCTATGCCCGGCGAAAAGCCGCAGATGGCGGGTCGGCGCCACATACTGGAATATGGTGCACGGGCTGTATGCCGAGGAGGCTCCGCAGGATGAGGAGGGTATGCAGACGATGCGCAATCTTGCCAGAAATATGGTCTGGCTGATGAGATGTTTCTCCGAGGGGAAAAGCATGGTATCCCATATCCTCAAACGGAAACAAGTGCCTGTACGAATTTTATCAAAAGGAATGACCATCAAAGATAAAACAATGGCAAAGCGGCGGGAGCGGTCCGTGGTAAAATGAACAACTTCCCACTATACCGCTGGCAGTCCCGCCCGGCTTCGCCGGTGGAGAATCGAGGGACAACAGTCGGACAGCCCGACGCACGGCCCGTCGCCGGATTCGGCCGGCTTTGCTGTTTTCAGGCAGGAAACGATTTTGAAAACTGTACGGCCGCTTGTTCAGCCCGATGCTCCCCGATTATTTTTTCCATCCAAATCATGTTGTACCAGCGGCTAAATTTATAGCCGCATCTGTGAAATTCGCCCACTTTTGTAAAGCCGAGGTGGGCATGAAAGTCCGCGCTGTTTCTGTTCAGATATTCGTCCTCCTGCTCCGGGTAGCCGATGCAGGCATACAGATTCAAAATACCCATTTCGCGCAGTTTTTCTTCAAGCGCCTCGTATATTTTGCGTCCCAAACCGCATTTTTGCGCGGTGTGGTCAAGATACACCGTCATCTCACACGACCAATCATAGGCGGCCCGCCCTACGAAGGGACCGGCATAGGCGTAGCCCTGAATCACACCGCCCTTTTCAATGACGAGATAAGGATAGCGTTTCAGTGTGTTCCGAATGCGGTTTTGAAATGCATCCAGCGTTGGAACTTCATATTCAAAGGTAATCGCCGTGTTTTTCACATAATGTGCATAGATTTCCAAAATGCGCTCTGCGTCCCCGACACTTGCGCTTCGGATTGTCACTGTATCCATAGCTTTATCCTCCTCTGATAAATCCTTTACAATTTTCGTTTCTCTCAGCGCCGCCGCTCCGGCCCCGGTGTGCCTGCTTTATATCCTCCAGGATTGCATCGTTGTGTGCCCGGCCACGAAACGGCTGCTTCCGCCACGTGCACGTATGCGTCAAATTCCGCATTGGCGGCGGCTGCTTTTGAAATTGGCCGCTTGATAGCAGCCCGGCGCGGGGCTTGGAGAGGCTGCACCGCAGGCCGCCCCGGCGCCAGGCCATGCTCCGCACAACAGATATAATGGCAAAGAGAAATATTTTTGGATCGGTTCTGTTCCACACTATGCAAAAAAACGGCCGCTATAAATAGGTTTACAATTCCCAATACAAATTTTGCCGCCCAGTTTACTTTATGCGCATAAGATAACGCGACCCCAAGAATCAGGAATATAAGCAAACCAATTTGAAGAGCTGCTGTCTGCTCGTTGTAGTTCCCGATAACCTCCCCCAATGCCGCTGCGTCCATTTATTCGCTCCTCCGGGCTTCCGCACTGCTTTTTACTTTTCCAGTATACCACAAATCCGGGAACGTGGAAATAGCCAGTTTTCCATCCGGATTTCCTGCCCAAATGGATTTGCGGCGCAGGTCGCCAAAAAATGCGGAGAAGGAATCGCCCGCCGATGGAGGGCCATTGGAAACGGAATGGCCGTCTGAACCGGAATACCCCGGCGTAGAGGAATACCCCAAAGTGCTGCGGCCGTACCGGCAGAGAGCCGCAAACCCGGATGCATGGCGGAGAGGGCGAAAAACGGAGATGCACGCTGCTCCCGGCTTTCGGTGCGCTCGGCTGTGCCCGGCTCCGGGAGAATACGGATATAAAGACATGCCCATATTTTTTTACACAATGCCTATTGACTTAAAGCTTACTTAAAGTGGTAATATTAAAGCAAAGAAAATTCTCAGGAGGAATTGCAAATGAAACCCAAGGTTTATTTCACGAGAACCATCACACCGGAAAAGGTACTCGAAATGTACCGCTTGCTCGGCTGTGAGCTGCCCGGCAAGGTTGCGGTCAAGCTGCATTCCGGCGAGGTCGGCAACCAGAACTTTCTGGGGCCGGAATTCTGGAAGCCGGTGATTGAAGCGGTAAACGGCACGGTTGTCGAATGCAATACCGCTTATGTCGGCGAACGCGATACGACGGAAAAGCACCGCAGAACGCTGGAAAAGCACGGCTGGAGCCGGTATTTTGCCGTTGATCTGCTCGATGCCGAGGGCCCGGATATGGTGCTCGACATTCCGGACGGCAAGATTATTCAGAAGAATTATGTGGGCAAGGATTTGGAAAACTATGATTCCATGCTTGTGCTCTCCCATTTTAAGGGACATCCCATGGGCGGTTACGGCGGCGCGCTCAAGCAGCTTTCCATCGGCGTCGCATCTTCCTTTGGCAAAGCATATATCCACGGCGCGGGCGTGCCGGAAAAGATCTGGTCGGCTGACCACGACATGTTCCTTGAATCCATGGCGGATGCGGCCGGCTCTGTCGCACGTTACTTTGAGGGCAGGATCGCGTATGTAAACGTCATGAAGAACATGTCTGTGGACTGCGACTGCTGCTCGGTTGCGGAGGATCCCTGCATGCAGGATATCGGCGTGCTCGTCTCGCTCGATCCGGTTGCGATCGATCAGGCGTGCATCGACTTGGTTTACGCTTCGGACGATCCCGGCAAGCCGCATTTGCTGGAGCGCGTCGAGTCGCGCAACGGCGTGCATACCATTGAAGCCGCCGCGGCGCTGGGCTACGGCTCCAGAGACTATGAACTGGTCGAAGTGGAGTAATCCAATATAAACCGAAAATGCCGGCCTTCCCGCGTGACGGCCGGCATTTTAACAGGACGGAAAGGATACTGCTTTTATGAAATACAGAGAACTTGGAAAAACCGGTCTTCTCGTCAGTGAAATCGGCCTTGGCGGCGAATGGCTCGAGCGCCACAACGCCGGAGAGGTCAAGCAGGTTGTGGATCGCTGTGCAGAGCTGGGCATCAACATTCTGGATTGCTGGATGTCTGAGCCGCAGGTGCGCTCGAATATCGGCGCAGCGATTGAGGGACAGCGTGAAAAGTGGATCATTCAGGGACATATCGGCTCCACGTGGCAGGATGGGCAGTATGTCCGTACCCGCGAGCTGCCGCAGGTCAAGGCGGCGTTTGCGGATCTGCTCACGCGCATGCGCACCGACTACATAGACCTCGGCATGATCCATTATGTGGATGAAAAAGCGGAGTTTGAGCGCGTGATGCACGGTGAATTTATTGAATATGTGCGCAGCCTGAAGGCTGCCGGGACGATCCGCCACATCGGCCTCTCCACGCACAACCCGGACGTTGCCCGCATGGCTGCCGAGTGCGGTGAAATCGAGATGATCCTGTTCAGCGTGAACCCGGCGTTCGACATGCTTCCGGCTACGGAGAATATCGACGATTATTTTGCCGAGTCCTATGACGAGGCGCTCGGCGGCATTGTGCCCGAGCGCGCCGAGCTGTACAGGATCTGCGAGCAGAACGGCGTCGGCATCACGGTCATGAAGGGCTATGCCGGCGGGCGGCTGTTCAAGGCGGATACCTCGCCGTTCGGCGTGGCGCTGACGCCGGTGCAGTGCCTGCACTATGCGCTGACGCGCCCGGCTGTGGCGAGCGTGATGGTGGGCTTCGACTCTCCGGAGCATGTGGATGCGGCTGTCGCCTATGAAAGCGCTTCGGACGAGGAAAAGGACTACGCCAGCGTGCTTGCCCATGCGCCGCACCATGCCTACAGCGGCCAGTGTACCTATTGCGGCCACTGCGCGCCGTGCCCTGCGGGTATCGATATCGCAATGGTGAATAAGCTGCTCGACCTTGCGAAAATGCAGCAGGAAACGCCCGCGTCCCTGCGGGAGCACTACAACAACCTCTCCGCAAATGCCGCGGACTGCATCGCCTGCGGCGGCTGCGAAACGCGCTGTCCGTTCGGTGTGCATGTGATTGAGCGCATGGTCGAGGCCAAAGAGGTTTTCCGGTAAAATTCAGATTTCAGGAAAAAGAAAAACCTGCCCGCAGACCGAAATTTTCGGTTTGTGCGGGCAGGTTTTACATTTCTTTTTGAACCAGAATATCTGTTATGGAGCATTTCAGCACTTTACACAGCAGTTCAAGATCATCGGGATTGATCTTACGTGCTTTTCCGTTGTACATGCGCAGCATGGTCGGGTACGCAATTCCTGTTCGACGCGACAGGCCGGCACAGCGGTAACAGTTCTCCTCCAAAAGGGTTTTAAGCTGAATTTCTATCCTTAAAGCACCGCCTTATCTGTGCGACAGAATTGTTGCTTTTGAACTTATTGTAACTTCAAATTTGCTATACGGTCCATAGTGAATTCTGGAGATGGTGCAATGAAAAACAGTGATTATCCCTGGATCCGGGAACTGCGGGAGGATCGGGACATGACGCAGCAGGCGCTGGCAGAAACGCTCTACCTGAAGCGACAGCAATACGCCCGGTACGAGCAGGGCACGTATGCCGTACCGGTGGACGTGCTGATCCAGCTCGCGAAGATTTTTCATGTGCCGGTGGATTATATTCTTGGGTTGACCGACGAACAGGTGCCGTATCCATCCGCCAAAAAAGAATAGCAAGCGCCCGCAGGCACCGGGAAAACCGGCTGGCCTGCGGGCGTTTTTGTCTGCTTTGAATTTACAGATAGGGGATAATCTCCGAAAGATCGCGGAAAACGAGGTCGGGCGTGCCGGGCATTTTGCCGATATCGCTCTCCTTCGATTCTCCGCTGAGCACGAGAATCGAGCACATTGGGCTTCCGTCTGCGAGCGCAATGTCCGTATACAGACGGTCGCCGACAATCGCGATTTCTTCCTCGCGCAGACCCGTTTGCTTGGCGATATACGCGCGCGTCAATGGGCTGGGCTTGCCGAAGAATGGGAATGTGCGCCCGGTGGAGCCCTCGATCAGCTTTGCGATTGAGCCGCAGTCCGGGATGAAGCCGGTCTCGGTCGGGCAGTTCAGATCGGGATTGAGGCCGTACACCGGAAGGCCCGCGCGGATGAAATCGCAGGCCTTCGCGAGCCGGTTGTATTCGAGCGTCGTGTCGAAGCCGACGAGTACCGCGTCCGGGTTTTCCTCGACGATTTCAAGCCCGAAAGCGGCGAGCTCGCGGCGCAGAAGCGGCGTGCCGAGGACGAAGATCCGCGCGCCCGGATGGTGGGAAAGCATGTAGTCCGCCGCGACGCCGTTTGAAATCAGCATCCTCTCGCGGGGAACCGCAATGCCCATGCGGGCGAGCTTTTGCAGATAGGTGTCCGTATCCTTGGAGCTGTTGTTTGTGAAGAAGCAGAAGCTGCGTCCGCTTTTTTCCACGGCGGTGAGAAAATCCTTCGTGTACGGGAAAAGGTTCTCGCCGAGGTAGATGGTGCCGTCCATATCGAGCACGAAGCAGCGGACGGTTTGCAGCTTTTGCCGGATCTCTGCCGCCGTCATTTCAGTACTCCAGCTCGAAGATGCGGGCGCAGATCGGCGCGGGCAAATCGACGGTCAGGGTGCCCTGCGCGGCGTTCCACGCGCAGGCCGTGTTGTGATTTTCCGGATAGGCGCATCTGACTTTTACATCATGGTTCCCGCGCAGGAAATCGACCGGCAGCACGCAGCGTCCGTCCGGCGCGCCGCGGCGCCACACGGTGATGTACGCCTTGTGCTCCGTTTTGAGGCCGAGCGAGATCCACGTATCCGTAAAGCGGGAGGTGCCCAGCGGCCAGAACGGCAGCGCGACCTTGATGTCCCCGCGGATCGTCTTGTAGTAGTCGAGTGCCTCCTTGACGAGCGTGAAATCGCTTTCCGGAATTTCCGCAAGATGGCCGCTCTGGTGGATGCGCTGCATCAGCGCGTTGCACATGTTGAACACGGCCTCCTCGCGCCCGCCGCCCTTCATCGGGTAGCTCCAGATCGCGCTCTGCTCCGGAGTCAGGCCGGACGGCGCGTTCGCCGCGATGGACGCATACCGCAGGTAATCGTCCTGGTCGCTTGTGGACTGGATGCTGTGGCGGGAGAGCATTGCGTAGTCGATGCGCATGCCGCCGGAGGAGCAGTTCTCGATAATGAGGTCGGGATAGCGCGCAAAAACGGAATCGAGCCACGCGAGATAGGCGCGCTCATGTCCGAGCAGGCCGTCGCCGGCGCTGTCCGCGTTCAGCTCGGTGCCGATGCCCGGCTCGATGTTGTAGTCCATCTTGATATAGCCGACGTGGTAATCGCGGATCAGGCGGTCGATAACCTCGTTCGCGTGCGCCACGACCTCGGGATTCCGGAAGTCGAGCTGCCAGCGGCTGCGGTCATGTACCTTTTTGCCGTGGCGTGTGAAGAACCAATCGGGGTGGACGCGCGCGGCCTTCGGGCAGCAGATGCCCATGACCTCGATCTCGAGCCACACGCCGGGAATCATGCCCTTGGAGCGGATGTAATCCATGACCTCTTCAAGGCCGTTCGGGAAGCGCTCGTAGCTCGGGAGCCACTCGCCGACGTTGTCCCACCAGAAGCCTGCGGCGTACCAGCCCGCATCCACGCAGAAGTATTCGCAGCCGGCCTTGTGCGCGGCGTCGATCAGCGGGAGCTCCTTCGCGGTCGTCGGGTTTGCCCACAGGCAGTTCATGTAGTCGTTGAAGATGATGCAGAGCTTTTCATTGTCGTCGTTCTTGCGGCGGATCACACGGCGGTATTTCGTCAGCTCGTCCATCGCGTCGTCGAATTTGCCGATCGTGGAGCCGACGCAGACCGGTACGGTCGTGAAGGTCTCGCCGGGCTGAAGGTTTTTCCACCAGTGCGATTCCGTCTCGGACGGGCCGCTGAGCTGGAGATAGAAGCTGCCCATCTGGTCGCTGATCTCCCAGTGCCACGAGCCGTTGTGCTCGATCTGCCAGAAGAGGTTGGAGCCGGTTTCCGTGTTTTCGAGCAGGCCCATCGGCAGGTATTCCTTTGTGGACCAGTTGCCGATGTTCGTCGCGCCGATCACCTTGGAGGAGCGCTGGATCTCCTCGGGCTGGCACCGCGCAAGGCCGAGCTCGGGGAAGCTGTAGCTCTCCCACTGCATTTCGCGCTGCCAGCCGTTGTGCGGATACCAGACGCGCATCTTGTCGTCCGTGGAGAGCAGGCCCTCCTTTTCAATGCCGGTCAGGGCGAAGGAGGAGACGTATTCGAGGCCCTGCGGCTCGCCGCCGACGTTTTTTACATCCGTCCAGCAGCGGACGGCCTGGATGCCGTCGTAAAACTGCATGTGGGAGACGGTGTCGATGCCGCAGATATCGTCGTGCATCCGGATTTCCAGCTTGCGGCCGAAAGCATTGCGCTTGTCCAGAAAATCGACGAGCTGCATGCGGTCGCCGGGGGAGGTCGAGATGTACTTGTTGCCGTGGCGCTCGCCCGGGCGGTTCTGGCCGGAGATCATGATCTCAAGCACGTTGTAGCGCTCGGTGTTGATTTTGATTTCGCCCGTGCGGCGGTCATGCTGACGGAGAATGCGGCTTTCGTCAAAAGGCAGGGCGGAAAAATGCAGCAGCTTGCATGTGCCGTCCTCTTTTTTCTCAAAAACGAGGTTCAGCCCGTTTTCCGTGATGTGAATCAGATTCATGGTGAGCAGGTTCCTTTCCCAAAAGTTGTCTGTACAGATTTTAGCATATACCCCGTCGATTTTCAAGAGTCTTTCCTGTCGGAGAGAAATTTCAGCCCCGGCTCCGAGTAGCGCAGTGCCCGGCGCAGCCGCTCCACGGCTTTTTTGATGCGCTTTGAGACATTGCCGCGGGTGGTGCCGAGACGGTCGGCAATCTCCTGCATGGTTAGGTTTTCCAGATAGTAGAGCTCAAGGCAGGTGCGCTGCCGTTCGGTCAGTTCGTGCTCCATGGCGAGGCGCAGCAGGCGGGAGGCCTCCGATAGCTCCCGGCGGTTTGAGCCGCGGGCAGGCTCCAGCTCCGCGAGGAGTAGCTTGTGCAGCGGAGCCCTGCTCCGCCTGCGGTTACCGGACAAGGTTTTCACCGCGCCTTTGCAGCGTATGGCCGGTGACCGTGCATTCCAGATACATATCGTATAAGAGCCGGATGCGCTGCGCCCGGTCGCCGGCGGCGTCCGGATCGGTCCGTATTGACTGAATGCGGCGTTTTATGGCCTCCGCCTCTTCCAAATATTCCTGCCCCCATGCCGCGTAGTTTTTCATTTTTTCTGGTTTCCTTTCGCATTCACAAAATTAGAGAACGTGCGTTCGCTATCTTTAATGTTACACGAAAGGATTAAATTTGTCAATCGAACATCCAAATATTTGTTTGCTTTTTTTAAAATTAGAATTGCATTATTTGACCAAACCCTGCTGCTGTGTGCGGTATGCGGAAGGTGTGATGCCGTATTTGTGCAGAAAGAGCTTTGTAAAATAGCTCGGGGAATTAAAGCCGCAGGTCAGCGCGATCTCGGTTATATGATCCGCCGTGGTGGTGAGAAGGTATCGGCTGACTTCCAGGCGGTAGGCGTTTAAAAAGCTGATAGGCGATTGCTGTGTATATTGCTTGAAAATAGTGCAGCATTTGTTTTTGCTGACGTGCCCCGCCGCAGCGATATCCCGCAGCGTCAGCTTTTCAGCATAGTGGCCGTAGATGAAGGAAACCATTTCTTTCTGCAGGGCTGTATCGCCGTACTCATGGCACAGCACGGTTGACGCACACAGCGGAAGCAGGCACTGCCAGAGCTCGTAAAGCGTGCCGGTTACGGTGAGCTCATAGCCGTACCCGCCCTGCGCTTGCAGTGCGTATATGCGGTCGAGCTGCGCGGCGATTTTTGCGCCGGCAGAGGTGCCGGCCGCAAAATGCAGATAGGGTAACCCGGTGTTTTGGAGTATGGGAGAAACAAATTCACGGTACAGCACACAATCCTGATTGAGCAGCGTGGGATGAAAGAGCACGCAGAGAAAGGTACAGTCCTGCGTATCTCCGGCAAAGCCGTAGTGGAGCTGCCGGGTATTGACAAAAAGGCTGTCGCCGGTTTGCAGAAGTATGGTGTGATCGCCAATGCAGTAGCGCATACTGCCGGTAAGGATACGTATAAACTCCACATCGTTGTGCCAATGGCAGAGCGCACGGCGATTCGGAAAAAGGGCGAGCTGACCCATAGCGATACGCAGTGGCAGGTCGGGGCGTATATAGTGCACGATCTCCGAAGCGTCTTTCATGATATCGAGATCTGTCATAGAAACTCCTTTCCGATATGATTATTATAGGAATTTGCGATTATAATGGTAGAATTCCAAAAAACAGGATGATATCATTATAAAATGAAGTGAGGCCGATGTAAAGAGAGGGCATAAAAATGACTTGCGAAAAGAAAAAATTCAATCAAATGCTGCTTGCGCTTGTTCTGCCGATAACCTTTCAGAACCTGATGTCCGCGCTGGTCAGCGCTTCGGATGCCCTGATGCTCGGATTTTTGACACAGGACACGCTTTCCGCGGTGGCGCTTGCCGGACAGGTGCAGTTTGTTCTCAATCTGTTCCTTGGCGCGCTGACGATCGGGGAAACCGTGCTGGCCGCGCTCGGCATGCCGCGGCTGCTCATGCGTATTTTTACGCCGGATACATGCTTGATTGAATTTGGCGCGGTGTATTTGCGCATTGTGAGCTGGTCGTATCTGTTTACCGGATTCTCGCAGGTGTTTTTGTGCATTATGAAGAATAGCGGGCGTACCCTGCGCAGCACGATATACGGTTCCGTGGCCGCTGTGCTGAATATAGCGCTGAATGCGCTGCTGATTTTTGGTCTGTGCGGCTTTCCGGCGCTCGGCATCGCGGGTGCGGCCCTCGCAACAACGTTGTCCCGCGGCGTGGAACTGTTGCTCGTTCTGATTGAGAATGTGCGCGGGGAGTTCGTGTGCTTGCGTTTTTCCCGTTTGCTTGAGCGAAACAAAGCGCTTTGGAAGGATTTTCTGCACTGCACAGCCTCCGTGCAGGCCAACATGCTGGCTTGGGGATGCGGGCTGACCATGATCTCCGTTATTCTTGGGCGGCTTGGGAGCGACGCCGTCGCGGCGAACGCACTGGCCGCCATAGCGAAAAATATCGCCGTATGTGTTTGCCTTGGCATCAGCTCGGCCAGTGGCATTATAGTTGGCAACGCGCTGGGCAGCGGTGATTTGGAGCAGGCGAGGCGGTATGGCAGAAGGCTTTGCCATGTGTCGCTCGCTTTCGGCGCGGCGGCAGGTGCGGCGCTTGCGGCATGTATACCGCTCGTTATGCTGGCGGCGGGAAATCTCACGCCGACCGCGCAGGCATATCTGAAAGGAATGCTGATTGTCTGCGCCGCTTATCTCCCGGCCAAGGCAATCAACGGCACGGTGATCAGCGGCATTTTCTGCGCCGGTGGCAATACGCGGTTTGGGTTCCTGTGCGATACGATCACGATGTGGGGCATCGTGATCCCTTTGGGCCTGCTTGCGGCATTTGTCTGGCATCTGCCGGTGCTTGTTGTCTATCTTGTGTTGAGTCTCGATGAATTTGTCAAGCTTCCGGCTGTATACCGGAATTATAAAAAATATAAATGGGTTAAAAATCTGACCCGCGACTGAGGAAAGGTGAAGAATATGACAATGCGAGAGAGAATTGAAAGCGGAAAGCTCTTTACAGACTATTGCGAGGGCCTGCCGGAAGAGCGTGAGCGGTGCAAAAGGCATATACAGGCCTTCAATGCGACGGGGCCGGACCAGATCGAGCGGCGGTACGAAATTCTGGATGCTCTGTTTGACAGAAAGGTCAACGCGTGGATCGAGCCGCCGTTCTATTGCTGTTATGGGACGCATATCACGCTCGGCCAGGGCTGCTATATCAATTTTAACTGCAATTTTGTAGACGATGGAAGAATTGCGATTGGCAGCAATGTTATGTTCGGCCCGGCGGTCACAATCGCGACGGTTGGCCATCCGCTCAATCCAAAGCTGCGCAAATACATGTATACCGATCCCGTTTCAATCGCCGACAATTGCTGGATCGGCGCAAACGTCACAATCTGCCCCGGCGTGACGATTGGGGAAAACAGCGTGATTGGCGCGGGCAGCGTCGTGACCAAGCCGATTCCCGCGAACTGTGTCGCCGTGGGCAATCCGTGCCGCGTCGTGCGCTATTTTGACGAGCGAGATGAAAAATTCTACTATAAAGATCGGCCTATTTCCGCAGAAGACCTGGCCGAAGAGAGCCGCTTGAGCAATTCCTGAGGCTGCGGCTTTCAAAGGCTTTGCCCGTCTCCGAATCGGATCGTTTTCTTCCCCCGCGGCATGCAGATATCAATTTTATCCTCCTCTTGTAAAATGCGGCGGATATGCTATACTATATGAAAAGCAAAATCTAATCCATTTTAGGGGGAAATATTTTGAACCAACAGGTTAAGCTCGGGGATCTGTTCCTGACGTTTGCGCGCATCGGCGGCCTGACCTTCGGCGGCGGCTACGCGATGCTGCCCATGCTTCAGAAAGAGGTTGTGGAAACGAAGAAATGGGCGACGGAGGAGGAGCTGCTCGATTACTATGCCGTGGGCCAATGTACGCCGGGCATCATCGCCGTCAATGTAGCCACGTTTATCGGGCAGAAAACGCGCGGAGTCCTCGGCGGCATTGTCGCCACGCTGGGTGTTGTCGCACCGTCGTTTGTAATTATTCTGGTGCTGGCTTCGCTCATCAATCATTTTGCGGAATACGAGGTTGTTGCGCATGCATTGGCCGGAATCCGCGTGGCGGTTGCCGCGCTGATTGTTTCCGCCATTATCAAGCTCTGGAAGAAAGGCGTTAAGGATCTGCTCGGCATCATCATCTTTGCGCTTGTGGTTCTGCTTTCGCTGGTGCTGAACGTATCGCCGGTTATCATCGTAATTGTCGCGATGCTCTTTGGCGTCCTTTACGGACGCCTTGCCGGAAAGGAGGAGAAGAAATGACCTTCCTGCTCCTTTTCTATGAATTTTTCAAGGCCGGCCTTTTCGCCATCGGCGGCGGTCTCGCTACACTGCCGTTCCTCTATGAGATTGCGGACAAGTATACGTGGTTTGACGAGGCGATGCTCTCCGATATGATCGCCATATCCGAATCCACGCCCGGTCCAATCGGCGTCAACATGGCAACCTATGCGGGCTACAACGCGGGCTTTGCGCTCGGCGGGGTTCCGGGCGGCATTTTGGGCGCCGCCACCGCGACCATCGGCCTGATTACGCCGAGCGTGATCATCATCCTGATTGTCGCGCAGTTTTTGAAGCGCTTCAAGGAAAGCAAAATTGTGCAGGATGTGTTCTATACGCTGCGTCCGGCGGTCACGGGCCTCATCGCCTGCGCCTGCTTCACGACGATGAGCGGTTCGCTGTTTTTCCCGGAGGCATTTTCAAATTTCAAGTATTTTTCGGATATTTTCAATGTGTTCAATATTCCGGCGATTATCCTGTTTGCCGTGCTGCTCGTCGGCATTCTGAAGCTGAAAAAGCTGCATCCGGTGGTGTTCATCGCCGTTGCGGCGGTTGTGGGCATCGTGCTGCAATTCTGATTTAATTTATTTACATTTAGGCACTGTTATTTTGCGTTTTTTTGCATTATAATAAGAAAAAGGCTTTTATCCCAGTAGGTGCTCTGTTCAGAGAGACTGAAAAGGATCCTTTAATTATTTCGGGCGTTTTCAGAACGGAAAGGAGAAATTGCCATGGATTTTA
>JAHZCM010000001.1:7243-12062 GCA_019422905.1 Oscillospiraceae bacterium | reverse complement strand
GGCCGGCGGCGCCGTGCAGAGCGCGGTGGGGGTCGTTGCGGAAAAAAACCGCAAAACCGCGCTGATGAACCGCCTGCGCACGGTCATCCGCTGCGAGGAGAAGGCGGCGGAACGCGCATATCTTGCGCTGGGCCGCTACTATTACCACAATCTGCGCGATGCGGACAACGCTGTAACGGAGCCGCATTGCATCGATATTGAAGCTGCGGAGCAGCGGATCGACGCCGCCGTAGCGAAGCTCGAGGCGCTCTGCCATGAGGAGGGCGAGGAAGAGATCGAGGAGATCACGCTTGACGACGTGCGCGAGCTTGTGCCGGACGCGCAGCCTGCCCCGGCGGACGACGCCATTCCGGAGGGCCTTGTCGACGAGGCCGTGGAAGCCGCCGCGCCTGCGTCGGTGCAGCCGGAAACGGAGGCGGAGCCGGTGCCCGCAGAGAAGGATGCAAGTGAAGAACTGCCCTACGAATAAGGATATGCGCCCGCGTATCCTTGTGGGGATGAGCGGCGGCGTGGACAGCTCGGTCGCCGCTCTGCTTTTGCAGGAGGCGGGCTTTGAGGTGGCGGGAATCACGATGCGCCTGAAGCCGCGGCGTATGCTGACTGCCGCACAGGCGGCCGCTGCGGATCGGGAAGCCGAGGATGCTGCGGCGGTTTGCGAAAGGCTCGGTATTCCGCATTTTGCGCCGGATTTTTCCGGGGCGTTTGAGCGGCATGTGATCGCAGATTTTGTCGATGCCTACAAAAGGGGAGAGACGCCGAACCCCTGCTTCCGCTGCAACCAGCGCGTCAAGTTCGGCGTCATGCTGGATTGGGCGGATGCGCACGGCTACGATAAAATTGCAACCGGCCACTATGCCGAAATCGTCACGGAAAACGGCCGGACGCTTTTGAAAAGATCGCCGGACAGGAAGGACCAGAGCTATTTCCTCAGCGGCCTTACGCCGTATCAGCTCAGCCGCACGCGGATTCCCCTGAACCGCATGGGCAAGGAGGAGGCGCGGCGGCTGGCCGAAGCGCGGGGGCTGCCCGTGGCGAAAAAGCCGGACAGTCAGGAAATCTGCTTTATTCCGGACCGCGACTACGCGGCGTTTCTGGAGGAATTCGGTGGCCTGTGTCCCGGGAAAGGGGCGTTTATCGCGCCGGACGGCACGGTGCTGGGACAGCACAACGGCATTTACCGCTATACGATCGGCCAGCGCAAGGGGCTGGGCCTTTCGTTTGGGGAGCCGCGGTTTGTGACGCGGATCGATGCGGCGGCGAATACGGTGACGCTCGGGCGCGATGCGGACCTCTATACAAAAACAGTACATCTCAGGGAAATCAACCTGATTCTGGTCGATGCGCTGACCGGCCCGTGCCGTGTGGAGGCCAAGGTGCGCTATGCCGCAAAGGCGGACCGTGCGCTGCTGATCCCCACTGGAGAAGGAACGGCGCGGCTGGAGTTTGAGTCGCCCCAGCGGGCGGTGACGCCCGGACAGGTGGCGGCGCTGTACGCGGGCGAATACGTCTTTGGCTCCGGCATCATCGACCGATAACATATGGGGCAGCCGGCCTTACGGACAGGCCGGCCGCTGCAAAACAAACGGAACAAGCACGTCTTGCGGAAAGGGAAGTGGTTTATAGCATGTCTACCGAGATTAAAAAGGATATCGTCTGCCCCGCCTGCGGGCAGACGCAAAAGCTCGAAATGTATACGAGCATCAACGCGGAGGAGAACCCGGAGCTGCGGCAGGAGATTCTGCGTGAGTCGATTTTTGATTGGGAATGCCGCCACTGCGGCTATACGGCGCAGATGGCCTACCCGATGATTTACCACGATCCGGGCCGTGGCTTTATGATCTGCCTGCGCCCCTCCGGCGCGGTTTCCAAGGCGGAACCGATTCCTGCGGTGCGGTCGCTGATTAAGCGCAGCGTGAAGAATCCGCAGGAGCTGAAGGAGAAAATCCTGATTTTTGAAGCCGGTTTGGACGACGCGGCGGTGGAGCTTGTGAAGAACGCGATCGTCACGGTGCTCCGAAAGTCCATCGAGGGCAACATTCACGCATACTTCTGCGCGGGCGATGAAAAGGAGCTGCGCTTTGCAATTTTCGTCAAGGGGCGGCAGGAGCCAGTCTATCAGACGACGCAGACGGCGGTTTACCGCCAGTCACAGGAGGTGCTCCGTACGCTGGACTACAAGGAGCCGGACGATTTTGCCGTCGTCAATTCGAAGCTCGCCCAGCGCCTGCTGGACCAGTACAAATCCATTTGAACATCAAAACAGCGCCGGAGCTTAAAGGCTTCCGGCGCTGTTTTTGCAGGACGAGAAATTCTCACTGGGTGCAAGGCTCTAAGAAGCCGGGCAAATCAGGCGGGTTGACGGGCGGTCACGCCCCGGCCTGCGCGGACGTCCGGCTGTCCCCGGCCGGTGGGGCAGGTATCCGGCACGATGGGGCCTTGTATGCTTAGAGGAACAACTGAAACAATCCTGCGGCCCAACGCAGCCAGAAGGGCGTGATTTCCTCCAGAATCTGCTGTACCTGCACCTGCTCCTGCGGTGAAAGCGGTGTGAGCCGCTGAAACAGCTCACCGATGGCTTCCGTTTTGCCGAGCGCGACCGGCGCCTGTGCGTAATCGCCAAGCGCCGCGTGCGTTCCCCGCGCCATAGCGCCTACGGAAAATGCGCCGATCGCCATGGCGCCGCAGGAAAACACGCCGACCGAGATGGCGCCAAAAGCCAAAATACCCGCCGCGATTGAGCCTGCTGCGACAATTCCAAAGGCCAGAGTGCCGAGCGCGAGCAGCCCCACGGAGACAAGCCCGATGGAAATGACTCCAAGCGAGGCGAGCCCGACGGCTACAACGCCCCGCGCCACAAGCCCCACGGCGAAAATACCGTGTGCCACGCGCCCGGGCCCGATGTTTACGTGATACAGCGGTATGCCGTGGACCAGCCGCGCACTTTTGCGCTCATAGCCGGGAAAGCGCAGGGAAACGCCTTGCCGCGCCTTTTGCTGCGCGGCAGGCTCGCGCAGCGCGTCCCGCAGCAGATAGTCCAGAGAGCAGTCGAAGAGCGTGCTGAGCCGGATCAGCTTTTCTGTTTCCGGATAAGCCGCGTCGGACTCCCATTTGCTGACCGATTGCCGTGAAACGCCGAGCAGCTCCGCAAGCTGTTCCTGCGTGTAATTCTGCTCCTTACGCAGCCGCGTGAGTTTATCGCCGAAGGTCATTGAGGCATTCCTCCTATCGTTTTTCTGCTTCCAGTATAGCATAAAGTCCGTAAATTTCCAGAATTTTGCGCGTTCAAAATGTAAACTTCCGGTTGCATCGCGTGATTCCGCAGAATTTTCTCTGAAATATTGACAAGCGATATACTGCGTGGTACGATATATATAATAAAACGATATTATAGAGCAGAAAGTAAAAAGGCAGACCGCAAAGCGGCGCTCTGAATTGCTGCGGAAAATGCGGGCCGCCGTTTGACGCGGGCACAGGGCACAGAGCGCGCAGGCTTTTTTCGGCTTGCGCAGAAAGGCAGTGATTGGAATTATGAAATTGGAGGAGTGGCGGTCGCAAATCAAGCGCGGTACGCTGGAATTTTGCATTTTGCTGCTTGTCCGGCAGCGGGACCGCTATGGCTATGAGATCATGAGCGAGCTTACAAAGCACCCGGTCATTGCGGCCAGAGAAAGCACGATCTATCCGCTGCTGCGCAGACTGCTCAAGGAAGAGTATCTGACGGCATACTGGCGGGAATCGCAGGAAGGCCTGCCGCCGCGGAAGTATTACGCGTTGACGGAGCAGGGCACGGAATATCTGGAGAATATCACGCGGGAATGGGAGAATCTCGTTTTGACCGTCTCGGCGCTGCAGGATGGGGAATCCCCTTTGGATGCAGGGGAAGGGAAGAATTGAAAGGCGATCCGGACAGCGCCCTTCGGCCGCATGTGAGATGCAGGCCGGTATTTGGCCAGAGATAAATTTTTAAAAATATGCCGGTTTCAAATATATGCGGAAAAGGAATATAGGTGCAGAAAGGAATTGTATTTAGGATGGGGAAGAAAGATTTGCTTCAAAAATATCTGGAAAGAACAGAACGCCTTTTGCGTCCCTTACCCGCTTCGGAGCGGCAGGATATTCTGCGGGAAATTCACAGCACGATTGCGGAAATGCAGGCGGACGGCGTGCTGGAAACAGAGATTTACGCGCGGCTCGGCAGCCCGAAGCAACTGGCGCGGGAATACCTCGGCGCCTGTATGCAGGATCACACGATGCCCCGGGCCACGCGCCTGCTCGCCGCGATGGCGTTTTACAGTGCGGTGGGGATCACGGGCATTTTTGTCCTGCCGGTTTTGACGGTGCTTGCCGCCGGAATGCTGCTCAGCGCCGCCATCGCACCCATAGCCGGCCTTGTGAAATTCATCGGCTTTGTATTTGGATTTGACGTGCCGTACGTCATGATGCAGTTTGGCGACTACACAATGCATCCGGCGCTGGTGCTGCCGGTATCGTTTGCGATGGGCGCGGCCTTTTTGGGCGCCGCATACGGCCTGTGGCGGCTTCTGCGCAGGTATGTCCGCGCCGTGAGCCGCGGAAAATTTATGCTGCACGCGGCAAAAGCGGGATGATCCGGGAAATATGCGCATATAAATACCGGACAGGGAGCCTGAGCGCCGCTGTCCGGTATTTGTGATTTAAATGTTCTGTTCGATCTGCGCGCGGATTCCGGATGCAAGATCGGGAATCGTGGCTTCATTGTAGTCGAGGAATTCCCGGCTGGAAAGAATATGCGCGCCCATACGGGCCATGTCCTCCAGATTTGCGCGCTGGCTTTCTTCGG
>JAHZCM010000001.1:0-7233 GCA_019422905.1 Oscillospiraceae bacterium | reverse complement strand
AAAGCACAACCACGTTATAATCCAGGGCGTTTGCATCGTAGCAGGTGGTGCGGATGCAGTTCGGCGTTGTGGTTCCCGCAAGGATCACGGTGCGCACGCCGAGCCGCCGCAGGATGAGATCCAGCTCCGTCTGAAAAAACGCGCTCCAGCGCGGCTTGATGATCGTGTAATCGCCTGGCTGCGGGCGGAGCGCTTCCGGCTCGTCGGCGCCGGCCGTACCGGGCGCCATGCTGCGCCCGCCCTGTACCCACTGCGCGTAGCGGGTACACTCCACATCGCTGCCGTCTGCGCGGTAAATGCGCTTGACGAAGAAAACCGGAATCTTCTTTTCCCGGGCGGTGCGGATCGCGGCGGCACAGGCTGGCACCGTCGCGGCCGCGCCCGCAATGCAGTGCGCGGAGTCCGGCGTAAGGAAGCCGTTTTCCATATCGATCAAAATAAAAGCGGATTTCGTTGGATTTTGCATAAAGCCTCTGTCCTTCCCGTTTGCCGCGGCGGGTGCCCGGCATCTTATGTAAAATCCAGTATAGCAGATTCTTCGGTCCGGTACAAGATGGCGGAAAAGCGTTTCTTTACATAATATTTTGACATTTTTTGCGCGAAGCGCTTTACAATCCATTTGGTGTGGAGTATAATTTTTGAGAGGTAAATCATTGAAATGCGCGTCGGTTTTGCCCTGCAAAGCCGTTCCCGCTATGAAAGGATGGTCAGAATTATGGCTTTTTGTCAACAATGCGGCAGCCCGCTCGCAGAGGGCGGCACGTTTTGCGCTGTTTGCGGCACACCTGTAGCCCAGCAGGCGCAGCCTGCTTCTCAGCCGGAGCCGGCTCCTGTGCAGCAACCCGCTCCGCAGCCGGAACCGACTCCCGTACAACAGCCTGCTCCGCAGCCGGAACCGTATCCGGCACAGCAGCCCATGCCGGCTCCGTATCCGCCGCAGGCGTACCAGCCGATACAGCCTGCGTATGACCCGTCGGATCATACGGCGGAATTTACGCCGGAGGACATTTCCAAGAATAAGGTCACGGCAATGGCGGCGTATATGCTTGGCATCATCGGCATCGTAATCGCGCTGCTGGCTGCTCCGGAATCTCCGTATGCCAGCTTCCATTCCCGTCAGGCGCTGAAGCTGGAGATCGTCAGTCAGCTACTGCTCATTGTATCGCTTGTTTTGTGCTGGACCATTATTGCGCCGATTCTTGGCGTTATCGCCATGGTCGTCGTATATGTTGTCCGCATCATCTGCTTCTTCCAGGTTTGCGGCGGCAAGGCGAAGGATGCGGCGCTGGTTGGCTCGCTTCCGTTCCTGAAATAAAGCGGTTTTGGCTGAGGCTCAATTTGCCACGCGCTCAAACGGCGTTTCAAACGAATCCATATAAATTGAAAACCGGCGCAGCTTTTTTAAAAGGCTGCGCCGGTTTTTGACTGTTATGGAAGCCGCCAGCTCTGCCGGCGGAGATATTCCGTAAAAGAGCCTTGGCTTCAGGCAGCAAACGAAGCGGGCTGCTGATAAGCAAGTGGGTAGATTAGCAGTTAGACAGATTGGCGCCAGGCAAATTAGCGGGTAAGCAGATTAACAGGCGGATGATTAACGGGCAGGCAGATCAGCGGAAAGCTTTGCTCCGTGTGTGCATCGCCCGTTTACGGGCGGCAGGGCGTTTCAGGCAAAGGACAAAATGCTCCGTGCGCCTTAAGATACCGGGCGGTAACAGAACTCTTACAGGGTCAGCTCAAGCTGCCTGTCGGGCCGACGGACTATGCGGGGAGAGCGGGCGCACGCAATGTGCTGGAGAACAGAAAATCGAGTTTCTGTAAAAAGCTCCGCAGACAGGCCGTTATGACGGCGACTGTCTGTCGGATCATTACCCCATGTATGCGGAGCCTGAGTGGAAATAACCGCGGCGGCACGTGAAAGGCCCCCGTTTGTCGGCGAATCGGATGCCGGCAAGCGGGGGCTTCGCTGCGGAATGCTTTATCTTTTCGGTTCGATCGGGAAGTATACGGTATAGTGCTCACGGCCGATTTGCGCGATTGGCTTCAGATAGAAATTCACCGGCTGCCCCGTGGTCTTCCAGTCTGCGGTCCATTCGGACCAGACACGCTCGCAATGGGGCTTCAGCAGCGTTTCGGGGTGGTGCACGTCGCCGTACAGGGTGCGTTCCTCACCGACGAGTCCGGCCAGCACGACCGGGCCGTCCAGAAATGCGACGGTCTCCGGCTCGTCCGCGAGAGGCCAGCAGGTGAGCGTTTTGGGGAAGACGAGATGCACAGTATCCGACTGCCAGCAGCGATTCAAAACGAGGTATCCGTCGCGCTCGCTCACCTCGACCGCCTTGCCGTTTACCGTGCATTCGACCTTTCCGGCGATCCACCAGGGAATGCGTACCTTCAGCTCGAATGCGCAGCCCTCATCCGCCTTTACCGCGAGGTCATAGGCATAGCAAGCCGGGCGCTCCCGGATATTCAGGGCGGTTTCGTTGATACGGTTGCAGCTTCCGCCGAGATCGGTATTGCGGAGCTGTATCTGCACGGTCCTGCCGTCGATTTCCTCGGTCAGATCGGAGGGGATGTACTGCGCGAGCGCGATGCTGTTCGAATGGCGGTACCAGATGAACTCCCGCAGGCGGGAATTCGCCTGAACCAGCGTGCAATGGCAGCACCAGAAATGGTCGGTTTTCGAGCCCCATTTTTTCTGCGCGCCGGCGTGCAGCGGCAAATAGTAAGCGACCAATCCAAAATCGGGCGGGGTGGGATCGCAGAGGCAGTCCAGCTCGCGCGCATTCCAGTAGCCCTGGGCGTACAGGCCGTTCAGGATGTTGCGCTCGATGTAATCCGCATATTCGGTTTTGCCGGTCCACCGGTACAGGTAATCGGCCAGACGGATCATGTTGTAAACGGTGCAGTGCTCCTGATTCTGCTCGCCGAGACGCGCGGACTGGCGCATCGGCGGCGTCCAGACCTCACCGCAGGTCTGCCCGCCGGTCGCGTACATGCCGCGCTTTGTTACCGCCCAGTCCCAGTAGTTTTCCACAATTTTGCGGTACCGCTCTTCGCCGGTGACCTCGTAAGCGCGCGCGGCGCCGTGTGCCTCCGGAATGGTGGTGTTCGCGTGCATGTTGGTCAGCACGTCCTTTCCCCCGAGCAGCGGTTCGAACAGCGCCGGGCGCTCAAAGGCGCGCATCAGATCGAGGTATTTTTGGATACCCGTCACGCCGTACAGGTCGGCCCAAAGCTCCATGATACCGCCGGTTTCCTGAATATCCATCATCTCAGTCAGCTGCTCGCGCGTGGTCCTTCCGGTGAAATCGACGAACCAGTCCGAAGCATGGTCGATGATATCCAGCGCTACCGGATTATCCATGTACAGGTAGACGTCGAGAAGGCCCATCATGACCTTATGGCAGACGTAAAGGGGCGCCCAGAAGCGGCGGCCCTGCTTCACGCCTTCGATATAATCCGCCGGGATGGGGAATGCCCACTGCCCGCCGTTGAGCGTCTGGCATTTTTTGATTTCATCCACGATGAAATCAGCGCGGTTTTTCAACTCACGGTTTTGCGTCTGTGCGTAGATGTGCGCGGCGGCGCTCAGCCAATGCCCGGTAAAGGTGCCCCGGATGTGGCTGTTCTGCGAATCCCAGCCGCCGTGCAGCTCGGGCATGCGCCGGTTGATGCTCCAGAAATCGCCTGCCTGCCAGCGATAGAGGAAAAGCAGGTTGTCGGTTTTTAATTCCAGCAGATAATCCGTGTTCTGCTGCTGACGCCGTGCCGCTTCGCCGTCTGCCAGATGGGCGTGTGTCATAAGCTTTTCAAAATACAAGGAAACTCCTTCACTCCAAGTCTCGTAAGACGATAGTCAAGGTGATTATAGCATGCTGCAAGGCCGGTTGCAAGTGAGAAAACCCGGCTTTCAGTGAGCGTAAAAGCGACGCCCGCAGCATTTCGCAGGATACTGCCGATATTTGATTTTTATTTGCTTAAAGCCGATTCAAAATTTCCCCAATGTCTCCGTGGACACAAATGGACCTTTCCTTAATTTCGTCGGGAGCATACGCCTCTCCGTAATTCAGGCAGGCGTAGACAGCGTCCTTCCATTCGTATGTCATGCGCCAGAAGCTATATTTTATTATGGCCGGCGTATTGAATCCGACTGCGGCCTCCAAAAACAGCACCTTCGCATCCTGCTGTCTCCGCAGAAAATCCGCATAACACTCCGAAGCACGGTGCCACCCCTCGTCTTCCACAAAGGTGTTGTCTGAACGCAGGTTCATACTCATTGGCCTGCCGCATTTCGGGCAGTGTGGAACGAGTTCGGAGGAAACTGCCATCTTCGGTGTTACGCCTTCCGGCAGGATCAGCATACCGTTTTCGTCGATCACATAGCCCTGTGCCTCGACCATTTTGCGAATTATGGCCTCATTTTCATAAGTATCCCCATGGCAGGGCTTGCTGCACTGGAACAGACCATAATCTCCCTGCGTGTAGAATAACCGGTGCTTGTCAAAACCGGCCTTCTGGAAGCAATGGTCTACGTTTGTTGTCAGCACGAAGTAGTCCTTATCCTTAACCAACTCGTATAGCTTGTTATATACCGGCTTCGGTGCGCGCATATATCGGTTGATATAAATATAGCGGCTCCAATAGGCCCAATGCTCTTCCAGTGTATTGTAGGGGTAGAAGCCGCCGGAATACATATCGTTAAACCGATACTTTTCGGCAAAGTCGTGGAAATACTTCTCAAAGCGCTCTCCCGTATAAATAAAACCGGCCGAAGCAGAAAGCCCGGCTCCCGCGCCGATGAGAATGGCGTCGGCGGATTCGATTTCGCTTCGCAGCCTTTGGATATCATCCGAGCAGTGCTTGGTAGATGTGCAGATCGGTTTCTTTGAAAACATTGAATATCACCTTCATTTTACTCTGTGTCCGCTGTTTGTAAGCGCTGACCGCCCGCACCGCGATTTCCGCCGCTCTTTGGTTCGGAAAATGAAATTCACCCGTGGAGATACAGCAGAAGGCCATGCTCTGTATGCCGTTTGCTTCCGCAAGCTCCAGGCAGGAACGGTAGCAGGCGGCGAGCAGCTCCTCGTCCTTCTTCGTCACCTCGCCGTGGATGACCGGGCCGACCGTATGCAGCACGTATTGGCAGGGGAGATTGTAGGCGGGTGTGATTTTTGCTCCGCCGGCATACTCCTCATGCCCCTGCCGCCGCATCAGCTCCGCACAGGCGGCGCGGAGCTGCACGCCCGAAAAGGTGTGGATCGCGTTGTCGATGCACCCATGGCAGGGGCAGAAGCAGCCGAGCATCTGCGCATTCGCCGCGTTGACGATCGCATCGCAGCGAAGCGCTGTGATATCGCCCTGCCAAATGTAGAGACCGTCCCGCACAGGCTGGAGATCGGCAAGATTTGTGACGCCCTTTCCGGCGGTTTCCGCCTGCAGATAGGCGTCCTGAATTTCCAGAAATGCACGGCTGACAGGCCGCGGCATCCGGAGGTTGAGCAGAGAGCGGAGCAGGCGCTTCTGCGCCTGCGTATTTGCCGGGATTTCCATGTCCCGGCAATCCGGCCGTTCGGCAAGCAGCTCCCGGATTAAAAACAATCTTCTTTCTGTCTGTGTCATGTTATCCCTTCTTTACGACGGCGCCGACCGGGCAGGCCTCCAGACAATTGCCGCAGCGCAGGCAGTTGCTTTGGCGGATTACAACCGGTCTGCAATTTGTGTCGATGCATTTTTGCGGGCATTTGGCGCAGCACAGCCCGCAGCCGATGCACGAATCGGTGACAAAATATCCCTCGGCGCTTTGCCGCGCACCGCCGAAGTGAAAGTCCGCGCGCTCAATGGGCTTTTTGGAGAGGTCGAACCACTCGCCCAGCCCTTCGTAAATCTGAAAAACACTGATAGCGCTTCGGGACTCCGCACGGGGATAGATCTCGTACATATACGGGTTTTTCTCAAATAATGCCGCAGCCTTTTCCGCGCCAAGCTCCCGGACCTTGCCGCGCACGGAGACGGCGACGCGGGACATGGTGTCCGCGCCTTTCATTCCGGTCAGCGAAAGATAGCCGCTCCGCTTCAGGCGCGCATAAAGGCTTTTGCCCTTTGCAGTAAGAAAATAGAGGCTGTCGCTGTCACAGTCCATCATATCGACGGCACAGGTGACGGGCCGACCGTCCTGATCCGAAGTTGCGACCACCGTCGTGTGTCTTTCCTGTACGAGAAAACGCAGATAATCCTTGGCTTCTATGAGAAATCCCTCCTCTGTTTGCGCTGCCGGAAGGCAAAAACGGGCTGCAGCCGTTTTTGAACCGGAAACAGGCGCAAAACAATTTCTCAGTTGTAATAATTATCATTACAACTAAAGTGTATCACATATACGTTGTAATGTCAATAGTTGTATCCACCTTTTTTGGGATTTCCGGAAAACCGGGGAGAGGGTCATACGGGCTTGCTGCGAAAAAAACGAGCTGTTCTCAAAAACCAAGCGTCTACATTTGCCGGGAAGCTGCGGCGCTGCACCAAATCGGAAAAAGAGCGGCCATAGCCTCTGATGCAGGAAACGAAACTGCATCGGGGGTATGGCTGCTCTTTTTAAAGACTCAGCAGGACGGCGGCTCTGCGGAGATATATTTCTGTGTATCCCGGATGACGTCGGCAAGCGTAATTTTCTCCATTTCGGCTTCCATGGCTTTTTGCACCTGCCGCAGCTTGTCGTCCAGAATGTTGTGAATGTTCCGGCCCACGGGGCAGCTCGGATTGGGATGCTCGTGAAAGTGAAAGAGCTCCCCGTTCTCGATACATTCAACCGCGTTGTAGATATCGAGAAAGGTGATCTGCTCGGGCGGCTTTGCGATGGATGCGCCGCCGCTCCCCCGCTGCACGTTCACAAGCCCTGCCGCCTTTAACTGCGACAGCAGCTTCCGGATGATCACGGGATTGACGTTTATGCTGCCCGCCAAAAATTCGCTTGTGATCTTATACTCTTTCTCAAAGGTATGGATACAGGAAAAAATGTGTATCGCTATCGTAAACCTGCTCGGGATCTGCATCGGATTTCTCCTTATTGCCGGTTATCGGCTGAAATATTTCCATCTATACTATAGCAGGATTGCGTTGTAGTGTCAAGAATTACATCGGAGTTGTCCATAGGACAAAGCCGCAGCGGGCGCCGGATTCATTTGAAAGCGGCGCTGAAATTGCGGTAATCATTCGGGGACATGTTCATCGTGGCCTTAAAGA